>DATEHP010000167.1:0-11708 GCA_035279505.1 Candidatus Sulfotelmatobacter sp.
ATGGGCACGCGAATTTATTGCACGGACTGCCACAACGCCGATGACAACCGCGAGTTTGGTGGGACGGGCCCCAATGGTCCACATGGATCGAAGTGGACCCACTTGCTGGAGCGGCGTTACGAGTTAAGCCAGGCTCCGTTGCCGGGACAGGCGATCACGAACCTGTTCCCGAATCCTGATTTCAGCGTGAACGGACCGTATGCGCTTTGCGCCAAGTGCCACGATCTGCAGAACCAGGTCGACGCCAACACAAGCTGGCCGCTGCACTCGACTCACATCAACGACGGCTTCAGTTGCTCGGTATGCCATACCGCGCACGGGATGGGAGCAGGCACGGCGAATGTAACGGGTGAACGGTTGGTCAATTTCGATGTGAATGTCGTCGCCCCGAACGGAACCCTGCCGGTCTCGTATGACCGTAGTACCAACAGTTGCTCACTGGTGTGCCACAATCACACGCACAGTTCGGCCGCCGCGGCAGTGAGGGGCGTCGGGGTGCGTGGTCCCGGGTCGCAACGCTGAGGCTTAGGGACGTTCAGTCCCAGAACTGTTGAAGACGTTCGCTAGAATCTCTGCTTGAGTCAATTGACCAATCCTAGCGTAGAACCACGAATGAGTGAGCTCGCTTACTCGAAGGGGCGAGCCATGCTGCGGCTGCTTGCTCTAGTCGCGTTGTTCTCGGGGGCTGCCGTATATGAGTCCACGCACCTGACTGCCTTGAGGGGTTCTGAGATCTGGGTGCATTTGCGCACAGGAATTTGGATGCTGGAGAACCACGCAATTCCGCGCACCGGGCTGTTCTCGCAATATTCGAATCTGGTGTGGAACGACTCGAGTTGGGGTTTCGATCTACTGTTGGGGTCTGCATATAAACTTCTGGGCCTGCGTGCGATTCCTATATTGCTAATGCTGCTGAAGGCGGGAGTCGCGGTGGTCACATTTCTGCTGGCGTACTCGGGACGCCGCGAATTCTGGAAGGCGATTGCGTTATCGGCTGTGTCGCAGTATGTCCTTTCAGGGCTGCAGCCGTTCCCCTATGTAGTGTCGGTTCTTTTCTTCGCGGTCGAATTGCAATTGCTTATGAGCAGCTTATATTCGGGATCCGTGAGCCGGCTCTACTGGTTGCTTCCTCTCATTGTTCTCTGGGCGAATCTGCATATCGAGTTCGTTACGGGACTGGCTTTGCTTGCGGTCTTTCTTATCGCCTATCTCCTCATGCAGTGGCTGCGGTTCCTGAATTTGAGATGGCTGCGTCTGCAAGTCGTCGCGCTGCCGCTGATTCAGTTGAGTGCAATCGCGGTAGCATGCGTGCTCGCCACGTTTGCCACGCCGTACGGTTTCCGATTGCTGCCGGACTTCTTGAAAAGCCAGTACAGCGATGTTGCGTTCGTGCATTTCTCCGAGATGGCATCGATGA
The DNA here is from genome assembly GCA_035279505.1 of Candidatus Sulfotelmatobacter sp. Lineage (GTDB taxonomy): Bacteria > Acidobacteriota > Terriglobia > Terriglobales > Acidobacteriaceae > Sulfotelmatobacter. The sequence goes on from DATEHP010000167.1 coordinate 1,418, forward strand.
GTTTCCGAAGGCCACAAGACTATGTCCTGATGCTGGTGGTGATGATGGCCTTTCTGGCTCTCGGCAGGAAGAGGTCGCCGGCCGTGTTCGAACTGCTGGTGCTTCTCGGCGGCACCGCGATCGCATTTCGCATTCAGAGAGACTCGTGGCTGGTCGTGATGCCGGCGATCGCTGTGCTTTCAAGGATGTCCTTCTCTGATCGTCATGAGAGCGAGCCACAGCGCATGACGGTTCGGACCTGGGAGTGGGGGGCCGTAGCGGCGGCCGCAGCCATTGTCCTGGCGATTGCGGCCGTTCGCCTGCCGGATCGACACGCACTAATGAATCGAATTGGCCAAAACTATCCGGTTAGGGCGTGCGAGTACATCGTTTCAAACAAATTGCCTGCGCCGTTATTTAACGAGTACTCGTGGGGAAGTTTCTTGACCTGGTATCTGCCGGAGTATCCGGTCGTAGTGGACAGTCGGGTGGCGCTTTATGGCAATGACGTTCTCGCGAAGTACTTCGACGTTGTGGGAGGCACGGAGCGGCTGGATTCCGATCCTATGGTCGCTCGCGCCGGAACATTGCTGTTGGAGCGGAACTCGGCGATGGCGAAGGCCCTGAGGAATCTGCCGGCGCTGAGTTCGCAGTACCGGCTGGTGTATAGCGACGAGATGGCCAACGTTTTCGTACCGCTGCGGGCGAGCAGTGAGCAGTGAGCAGTGAGCTTTGAGCAATAAGCACCACTAGTGAAGTTCGGACTGCTCACTGCTCACTGCTCACTGCTTCAATGGCTACCAATTGCGCGCAAAGATTACCGCGAGATCATCTCGATAAATCAGGCGGAAGCGGCGATCGAGGAGCAGGTGTGTGGCGATTGGGAACTTCTTCTTCAGCAGGACTACGCCCGCTTCATTCAGAACCGGATCGCTCACGTAGGAAGGGTCCGCTTCCTGGGTGGAATAGTACTGTTCGTCCAGCGCGTCGCCGTAGAGGTCGGTGCGGCCATCGATCGAGACGGGATACTGCGGCATGTAAAAGATGAGGAATCCACCCCAGTCGAAGCTGTTGTAGAGAGGACCACCGACGGGATTGCGGCGCAGAAAATTTACGGCATCGACGGGGTATTCGCCGCTGATGGCCCGGTCCAAGCCGTGCGTCGTGAAATCGGTGCTGCGCACACTGGCCAGCAGCAAGACGATGCTGGCGGCGGTTACAACTGCCCAGCCGGTTGGGCGGACGGGAGGACGGCCTCGTTCTTCTTCTGAGGCGGGGAAATCCGCGATGACGGCAGCGGCGACCACGCAAATAAACCACGCGTCCCGCCACGTGCGGAAGGCGAAAACGGTGGCAAAGATCAGCAGGGCAAATTTGAAGGGGTCGATTTGCTTCTTCCATCCAATGGCAAAATAGGCACCCACGGCCAACAGCAACTCGAGATACTGGTTGAAATACTCGAAGCTCAGCGCCTGCAACTCGCGGATGATCTTGTACATGATTCTTGATTGCGAGATGACAAACGCTGCGTAATAGAGGTGGTAGGAGTAGGGTCCGACGCAGGACGCGAGAACGCAGCACGCCAGAATGGCGAATGGGGAAAGAGCAGGGAGAGTAGGTGGTGAAAGGAAATCTGGATGGATGCGGAATCGCAGTGCGATCCGCTGCAGGAGATTCATGCCCGCGAACAGGCCGACAACGGCGAGTCCGTAGATGAACTGGATGTGGATATTCGCCCAAAGTAAGAAGACGAGTGGCAGCCAATACAGCGATTGCACGCGCCCGCTCCTGCGCGCCTCGAACAAGAGAGTCAGAGTGATGGTGAACAGGATCACTGAGAAGAAGACCGGACGCGGGGCGATGTTGAAGAGGAATGCGCCGTAAACGACGACCGACAGCCCCCACGCTGGCCAGAAGCGGCCGGAGATGCGGTAGAGCATGCGGAAGATTGCCAGCGCCACCGCGATTGTCAGGAGCGTTCCAAAAAACCCCATTCCGACGAAACTGAACCAGTCGTAAGCGCGCGAGAGCAGGACTTCATATCCCCAGCTGTAAGCCAACCAGGGGCGAGCGGACGCGGTGTGCGAGAAGATTCCGTTGTGCGGGAACGATCGGTTCTGGACGATCCAGTCGCCGACGCTAAGGTGCCACCACATGTCGGGGTCGAGGACAGAGAGCTTGGTCCGGAAGCATTCAATGCCGACGCCGACGATCAGAGCGGTCAGGGCAAACAATCGCAGCAGACGGAGCTTGGACAAGGCGATCATATCGCGCGCCCAACTCATCGCTGGGTGTGCCTCGAGTAGCCCATCGATTTTCCACTGATTGGGAGCGGATTCGTCATGCTACTCCTTTTCGAATACCACCGAAGAGAGGATTAGCTTCAGTGATTCTCTTGCGCTGCTCGCCGTGGCATCCCCGAGCGAGTTAGAAATCGCAACCTTCTGCGGGACGGGATCGTCCGAGATTGAAACCTCGATCTGCAACTCATAGCATTTCTGCTGAGTGAAAATCCGGTAGAAGTCGGCGGTCTGCAAGTGTCCCGGCAGCTTCTTCATGGCGGGCGCATGTTGGAAGAGCCGGGAATGGATGGACACAGAGGTCAGGGGCAGCTGCGTGCCGCGGGACTTGGCCAGATCGTCGGCAAACGCGAGACAGTCGGCCTCACTGGTGACTGAGGGAACGGTGTCCACTGAAAATCCGGCGGCTTCGAGCCGTGTCTGGTGCTCGCTCTCAAGCGGATAGATGACGCAGACCAGGGCAGTGGAGAAATCGCACACCGGAAGAGCGTGGTTGCGCCCTTGCGTCGCTTTAAGAATGCGTTCCCCTACGAGCAGTTCGTAGGTTTCGGGATAAACGAATTGGAAGGTTCCGTCCGGACTATTGAAAGTGTCCAGAGCCGGCGGCCCTTGCGCCACAGTGCTGAAGCAACTGAGGGCCACGACAACAGTGGCGGTTAGGGTCACGTTACGCACAGAATCCTCTATGGCAGATTTGCAAGCACGCTGCCAAAAGGCACGGCCTGAGTTGCGGGCGAGTTCTAATCTTCTCCACAGGTTACGAACGTCTTTCGCCATTTCCGAGGGAGCTCACGGCAATGCAGTGAGCATTCACACAAGAGAGCTGTGCGATATCCCCCACACGAAGATGCGAGACCTTGTGAAGACGATCGAAGACAGAATAGGGTTTTGCCCGGAAACGAATGGCTTGCTGTTCCAGAATCTACATCGCGGGCTTTTCGGTTCTTGTGCCGGCGGGGATGCTCAAGTGTCTCTTTGCCTGCGCTAACATCTGCTCGACCTGGGCTTTCTTCGGGCTTTTCGGATCGGCTTTGAGAAAGGCTTGCCATGCCGCAATGGCGGCCGTCGGATCGGCTTTGCCCTTCCACTCGAAGTAGCCGAGGTTGAAGAGTACCTGCGGGTTTTTGGGATCGATAACCAAGGCTTGGTTGAGGGTTGCGATACCACGGTCCAGGTCGCCGAGTTTGACGTACACGAATGCTAGCTCGTTGAGGGCATCCACCTTGGGTTTTGCTGCGATGGATTTTTCGTAATACTGCTGAGCGCTTTGGAACTGCTGCCCCGCCATGTAGGCGCGAGCGATCTTGGCGAGAAGATCGGCGTCGTTCGGATGTTTCTCCAAGTCGGCCAGCAGGGGAGCTACCTGCTTGTCAGCCATGCGCTTCATGTCGGTAGCTGACGGCATTTGCGGCGCGGCCGGCGAAGCCGGTGCGGAAAGATCGCCGATCGATGCTGTCGATGGCGTGGGACTCGCCACGGCGGGAGCGTGAAGCAAGTAACCGGCAGCGATACCCAGAATCATGCATATCAGCGCCATGCCGTAAGTTTGAGCACTGCTCCAAAACTTCGGATCTTGATCGCTCACTGCGATGGTCTCCTTATTGCGGTGAAGAAAACCGGCTGCAGCCCGGGCGAATCTCTGCGAATGCACGGACAGCCATATGCTCAAGATGCAAGCCGAATGCCAACAGTCCGCTTCGGCGGTAGGCTGCAAGCTACGCCTTATCAGTTAGTTACGGCCAAGGGGTAGAGAAGCAGTGGCATTGTCGTCAGTCCCGGAGCGGGAGATTCCCCCGCTTTCAGCGGCTTATCACCCAGGGAACTGGCACGGCCGATTTCCCAAATTTCGAAAAACGGATGGATCCCGCTTAGGAAACCGCTCTCGGTGCGATTCGCGGACTCACGGGTGAGTGTGATTTCAATCACACCCTGTCGGCAAATGTCACGGGAGAATGCAGGTGTTTGTGGATTGGGAAAAGGAGATTTGTCATGGAAGGCAAAGAACCTGGTGCCGGGCAGTGGACTGGCAGGCAGGCATATGTGCTCTCGGTTATTTGTCTGCTGGTTGGGGTCGCCATTGGGTATCTGGTGCGGGGTTCGGCCCCGTCGAACATTACGCCGACGCAGGTCCGCGCGAGTTCAATGGAGTCGTTACCAGCGTCAATGGCGGGTGGGCAACAACCCAGTGTCGGCGAACTGCGGCAGATGGCGGATACGCAGGCGCAGCCGCTGCTGAAGCAACTGGAGAATGATCCCAGGAATTCGACGCTGCTCTATCAGATCGGCAACCTCTATTACGATGCACAGCAATATCCCGAAGCGGTGAAGTATTACGAGAACTCGCTGCAGGTCGATCCGAAAGCGACCGACGTTCGCACCGATATGGCAACCGCGTATCACTTGATGGGACAGTCCGACCGCGCGATCCAGGAGTACGACGCTGTTCTCAAGATCGACGGCAAGCACGCCAACGCGTTATTCAACGAAGGCATGGTGAAATGGCAGGACAAGATGGATTTGAAGGGTGCGATCGCATCGTGGAAACGGTTGCTCGATGCTCATCCTGACTATGCACAGCGGGATCGGGTGGAGAAGTTGATCGCACAGGCAGAACAACATCTGACGATTAAGGCCGGGAGCGAGGCGGCGAAGTAAAAAATGACTCCGCAGGTTGAGAATGTCGGAGTGGCAGAAGAGTGGCAACGCGCACAAGATGTGCCGGCAATGCGTCGTCGGTGGATTCTGCAGATTGCAGCCGCCGTTGTCGTTCCGGTGATGGTTCTCGTGGTGGTCGAAGCTGGACTGAGGATGGCGGGCGTCGGCTTCAGTACCAGCCTCTTGGTGCCGTGCACGGTGAAGGGGAATCCTGCTTCTTGTTACAACCTGTTCTTTGCAACTCCCTATTTTCCAGCGGGGATGGTGCAGACTCCCCGACTTTATTCCATTCCCGCGGCGAAGCCTCCGGATACCTATCGGATTTTTGTGCTGGGCGAATCGGCCGCGATGGGAGACCCCGACAGCGCGTACGGATTCAGCCGCTATCTGGAAATCATGCTGCGGGAGCAGTTTCCCTCCATGAAATTCGAGGTGGTCAACACCGGCAGCGTCGCCATCAATTCGCATGTGGTGTTGCGGATCGCTGAGGGCCTGGCTGATCTGAAGCCGGACCTGTTCATCATCTATTCGGGAAATAACGAGGTGGTGGGGCCGTATGGTCCCGGCACGATGCTGACTTCCGGGAGCATGAGCATACCGGTGATCCGGAGCAACATTTTCTTCCGCTCGACTCGCATTGGCCAACTGCTGACGAGCCTTGGAACGAAAAAGCGGGAATGGCACGGCATGGAGATGTTTCTCGATCAGCAGGTGCCGGCCAACTCTCGACTGCTGCAGCAGGCGTACCTGAATTACAAAGAGAATCTGCGGGATACGATCAAGGTTGCCCAGGCCGCAGGCGCGAAGGTAATCGTCTCGACCGTAGCTACGAATTTGAAGGACTGCGCTCCGTTTGCCTCGATGCACCGCAAGGGTCTGAGCCAGGACGATCTGAAGAAATGGTCGGCGCTAGTGCAGCAGGGAAGAGATATGGATGCGGCGAACTCACCGGTGCGCGCACTGAAGCAGTTTCAGGAGGCGGCCGCCATCGATGACGAATACGCCGAACTCGAGTTCCGCATGGCGCGCGCTGCATGGAGATTGGGAGATTACACGTCTGCCCGGGGACGTTTCATGCGTGCGCGGGATCTCGATACGCTCCGCTTTCGTGCTGACAGTAAGATTAATGAGATCAATCGGTCCGTGGCGGCTTCATCTGGAGTGGCGCTGGTTGATGCGGAGAAGATTCTTTCGGACGCCGCTCCTGACGGAATCATCGGCAGCAATCAGATCTATGAACATGTGCACATGACGCCGGAAGGCAACTACCTGCTGGCGCGGGCGATTTTCGCGCAGATTGCACCGACGCTTCCACAGGGAACTCAAGCCTCTGAACCGTTGTCAGAAACGGAGTGTGAACGATTGCTGGCGCTCACCGGATATGACCGTTGGCGGCTTGCCAACGAGATGTTCGGGCGCTTGCAGAAGGCGCCGTTCACGAATCAGTTGAATCACTCGGAACAACTTTTCCACTTCGCCTGGGGTGCTCAGCCTCCGAATGAGAATCCCAACGACACAGTGGCGCAATATCAGTGGGCGATCGCGCAACATCCGGATGATCCGATGCTCCATCTACGCTTCGGCAGTTTCCTGTTTCCCTACAATCGTAATGCTGCCGCGGAACAGATAGGGATGGCCCAGCCTTGGGATGGTTACCCGATGTTCTTACCGGATGGGACCCAGATTCGGTAGGTGCTTTCCAAGGTATCGTCTAGCAACATTTTTCTCCAGAGTCCTTAATGTTTACGGGCCGATGGTGGGAATTGATATGCCAGCGACAGTCGCGATAGCCAAAGAGCCCGGCTGCGCCGGCGGACAACCGAAGGCGGCTGTCCACATATGTTCCAACCAGGGGCCTGTTACCTTGCTTTAAAGTTTGCCGGAACGGTTCTGGCGAGCTTGCGCGGGAGTTGTGCTGCGGGAACTTGCAGGGGCTTTCGCTGGGACCAGGTCGCTGCCGAATGCGGTGATGCTAACGATAGAAACGGCAATGCTCCAGATTGCGAAGAACAGCCAACCGGCATCGGCGAAAAAGGAATCGCTCATCATGATGCAAAATCCTCCGCGTCGCGAGGCTGCTGCAAAGGGCAGCCTCGCGTCGTCGTGATGAATTCTCGGTCCCCGACAGAGAATTTAGCGATGAGCTACTGCTCGGGAGGAGCCGGCGCTTCCTGATTCATGTGCTTCTGCATGCGCGCTTCGTGATTGGCCTCCATCTGCTTGAGCTGGGTTTTCTGGTCCGCAGTCAGCAGTTGGTACAGCTCGTTGTGAATGCGAGTCTCCTGCACGGTGATGGCAGCCTGAATCTGGGCCTTCTGCGCGGCCAGTGCTGCAACCTTCGCCTGATCAAAGTTGCCTTCGACGAACTCGCGAAGCTGCACGTCGATTTGGTGCTCCTGCTGGTGAAGAGGCTTCATGGCCGGGTGTTCCTTCTGCATGATGGCCTTCATCTGGGTCTTCTGGTCATCGGTGAGGTTGAGCTTCGCGGCCATAAAGTGCAGATGGCCTTCCATGCCCATCCCCATGCCGTGGCCGTGCATCGGGTGCGAGGGAGCAGCGTCCTCGGCAGTCTGCGATTTTGCGACGACTGAGCCAAGCAGAACCGCCAGGAAAGCGGCAAGGAAGCGGAAACGAATCGATTTCATGAGTAACTCCTCTTCGTCCGGGAATCCGGGACATTGCGTACCCTGATAGGAACACGACTCGGACGAGAAAAGCGGTAAAAAGTCGGTCAACCGGAGTAAAGTTTTGTAATAACGTTACCTTGTTGGAGCAGGGTAAAGTCTCGGCTATAAAGGCATGGGCCAGAGGCTCACGCGACCGCCTGTAAGCTGCGGGCGTTCCTTCGAGCGAACCGGGCGTGGTTGACAATTCTTTACCGCTGTCCAGGGATTGCGGGTGCACAATTAATTGCAATGGATCGCATTCTTGTTATCGATGATGACGTCGAACTTTGCCACCTTGTCGGGGAATATCTGCGCTCCGAGGGATTCACCACCGAGTGCGTACACGATGGTGAGAGCGGACTGAAAAAGGCTACGGCGGGAGAGTACTTATTGGCGGTGCTTGACGTGATGCTGCCGGGGATCAATGGATTTGAAGTGCTGCGCCGAATCCGGGCAACGTCCCGTTTGCCGGTGCTGCTGCTGACGGCCCGTGGAGAAGATGTTGACCGGATTGTTGGGCTGGAGATCGGGGCCGACGACTATCTGCCGAAGCCTTTTAATCCGCGGGAGTTGGTGGCACGCATTCGAGCCGTGTTGCGCAGAACGCGAGGCGATGGGGGCGCGCCCGCGGCACCTGAAACGGTGACCGTCGGCGATGTGGAACTGGATCCGGCGACGCGCACGGTTCGCCTGGAAGGAAAACCGATTGATCTGACATCGGTGGAGTTCAATCTTCTGGAAGTGTTATTGCGCGAGGCGGGTCGCGTGGTGCCCCGCGAAAGGCTGGTGAATGCGGTGCTAAGCCGGAAGTTCTCGCCGTTTGACCGGAGCATCGACATGCACGTCAGCAAAGTGCGCAAGAAACTGGGCGACACGGAGAACGACGAGCACATCAAAACTGTGCGTGGGGTGGGGTATATTTTTGCACGGCCGCGGGAGAAGGCGAAAGTTTAGGCTTCAGGCGTCAGACCCAGACTTCAGACCTCAGGCCTCAAAGCTGGGAGTTCAGGCGGGCCTACATTTTTTTGCTGAGCGCCCGAAGAAACACCAGGTCGAGAGCCTGACGCCCGACGCCTGAAGCCTGACGCCTGAGGCCTAAGGCCTGAGGTCCGACGCCTGAAGTCGGGCTTACGAGTTTATCCATGAAGAGTCTTTTCTTACGAATCTTTTTGTCGTTCTGGATCGCGCAGGCGCTGTTCCTGGTGCTGGCGATCCTGGTGACGATCGTGTTTCGGCCTCGTAATTCCACTTGGGAAGCTTTGCGGACGAACGTTCTGAACGATGCGGTGAGTACTTACGAAGAGGCCGGGCGTGACGGGCTCCGCAATTACCTGGAGAATCTCGATTACACGCAGCACGTGCGAGCGTATCTTTTTGACGAGAAGGGGAACGAACTCTCGAATCGCCCAGCGCCGGATTGGGCGATGCGGGTTGCGGCTGGAGGGCCGCGGATTCCCCATGACGGCTTCCTGTTTCCCGCGCCGCCGGTGCAGCGAGACTCACGAGCGTCGTCGGACGGTAAGCATCGCTACACCGTTGTGCTGGGGCTTCCACCCGGGCCGCGTGTTTTCATTGGCCCGAGGGGAGTACCGTTCACAGGGCTGATTATCGGAGTGGTCACATCGGGTTTGGTGTGTTATTTGCTCGCATGGTTCCTGACCAAACCGATCGTGCGTTTGCGAACGGCAGCGCGGCAGTTGGCGGCGGGAGATCTAACGGCCCGAACCGGCGCACCGGCAAGCATGCGGCGCGATGAGGTGGCCGGGCTCATGCGCGACTTCGACGCCATGGCGGAGCGGATTGAAACGCTGTTGAAGGCGCAATCGCGGCTGCTGAATGACATCTCGCATGAGTTGCGTTCGCCGCTGGCGCGACTGAACGTAGCGCTCGGATTGGCCCGGCAGCGGGCAAACGTGGAGAGCGCGGACATGCTGGACAGAATCGAACTGGAGGCGAGCCGGCTGAATGAGCTGATCGGAAGGATTCTCACTTTAGCACGGCTGGAAGATGGTGAGCAGATCGTTCCGCAAACGCCGGTGGCGCTGGACGAGATTGTTACGAATGTGACCGAGGATGCCGAGTTCGAGGCGCAGGCACGGCGTTGTCACGTGCGAGTATCGATTCCTGAGGGCGAGTGGAAGGTACGGGGTAACGCTTCGCTCCTGCACAGCGCGGTAGAGAACGTCGTGCGGAATGCGATCCGGTACACGCAGGAGGGAACGTCGGTTGGAGTAGAACTGACGAGCGAGGCAAAAACGGGAGCATACGAAGCTGTACTGCGCGTGAGCGACTCCGGGCCGGGTGTTCCTCCGGATGCTCTGGGAAAGCTTTTCGAACCTTTCTACCGCCTCGATGACGCGCGCGGGCGTCAGACCGGCGGAGTGGGACTTGGATTGGCCATTACCGAAAGGGCAGTTCGCTTCCACGGTGGAAAAGTTGCCGCCTCCAATCGAGACGGAGGCGGGCTGGTGGTTGAGATTCGGTTGCCGATGATCCCGGGCGAAGAACCAACGCGGGAAGTGGAATCGCTTGAATCGGTGGTGAAGGTGTAGGCTTCAGGCTTCAGGCTTCAGGCTTCAGGCTTCAGGCTTCAGGCTTCAGGCTTCAGGCTTCAGGCTTCAGGCTTCAGGCTTCAGGCTTCAGGCTTCAGGCTTCAGGCTTCAGGCTTCAGGCTTCAGGCTTCAGGCTTCA
>DATEHP010000168.1:0-11240 GCA_035279505.1 Candidatus Sulfotelmatobacter sp.
CTGGGTCGCGTCGGCAATGTCGCAAAGAGAGAATCTCAAGCCGACTGCTGTCGTGGAATCCCACCCTTGACACAGAACGTCAAGGATGGGGCACCCGGCAACGTGGCGCTGCGGGCGACACCAGATTCCTCAACGGCTTAATGCCGTTTCGGAATGACAAGAATTGTAATGACAAGAACTGTAGTGATTTCGTCAGAAAACTGCTGGCTCGAGGAAAAGAAGACAGGGGCCCACTTTTTGTTCATCTCAGGGTGTGATGGCAATAACCCGCAGAGGACTGCCAGAGCCACCGACGATTTTCAATGGTGCGGCGATGATGATGGCGCCGGTCGGAGGGAGCTGATCAAGGTTCGACAAGCCCGCCAGCCCAAACTTGCCGCTGCCGTGCATGAGGTAGTGGTTCGGGAAGGGTGGATCAAAGCTCGCGGCCTGGCCGGCATCGGTTCCGACGGTCTCCACCCCGACGCCCAGCACATCCCGCTGCTGCGCAAGAAACGCGGAGCTTTCTTTGGCGAGTCCGGGCGTGTGAGGTCCATCCGGCATCAGGTTGATGTAATCCTTGGGATCTTTCCGTTTCGACCAGTCGGTGCGTAAGAGGACCCATGCACTCGCCGGGATACGGCCGTATTGTTCCTCCCACTGCCGGATGCGCTCTGGTGTCAGTAGATAGTTTGGGTTCTTGTCCACCTCGGCGCTGACGTCGATCACACAGGCTGGACCAACAAATTTCTTTGGCGGGATGCGGTCCACGGAGTTGTCAGGAAGGTCTTTTCCCGAAATCCAGTGGATGGGAGCGTCGAAATGCGTGCCGGTATGCTCGCCCGTTTCAAACCCATTCCAGTACCACGCTGGACCGCGGTCGTCATAGCGCGACAGTTCCCAGATCTTGAATGCAGGCGTGTTGTTAAACTGCGGCGGCAGAGGCAGAAGCGGTGTTTGCGGACTCAGCGGCTGGGTCAGATCTACAACACGCAGCCGGCCGGTGCTGAGCTCTTCAAGCAGCTTGGCCAAGACGAGGGACATGGGTGCTCCTCATAGATTTACGTTTGCGACGCTTGCGCAACTCACTCATTTCGGCTTCAGGCTTTCCTGAGCGATTGAATATGCCTGCGGAATTGAAATCGATTTTCAAGCAAGGACAGGTCGGTCACAAAGCCGGAGGGACCTTTCGCTTCGACTTTCGCAATGATGGTGGTGAGTTCGCTGCCATGAATTGCATCGTTCACAGCCGCAGTGAAACTCTCGACAGTTCTCACGGTAGATACCCTCGGAACGCCGGCGGAGCGGGCAATTCCATCCAGGTCTGTACCGGCGCCAGTCGCGGTTGGGAAGCCGCCGACGGAGAGCAGGCTTTCGTTATCGAAGACGACGTGAACCAGGTTCCTGGGGCGATAGCGTGCCATCGTACTGAGACCGCCCAGGTTCATCAAGAGCGAGCCGTCGCCATCGAAGACAACTACTTTGTGTTCGGTCAGGCAAAGAGCCAATCCCAGGCCGGTCGACGGCGCCAGTCCCATCGCGTGCTGCAGGTAGAAGAAATTCGGACGGTGTCCCAGCGACTGAAGTTCAGCCGCGACTGCTCCCATGATTGTGATCACCAGACAGCGTTCCAGTTCGGAATAAATGGATCGAAGACAATCCAGGCGGAGCATCACTCCTCCCACATCAAGTCGCGCGTCAAGAGAAGCGCGACCGGCTGCATGCTGCTTTCGGCGAGCGTCTGCGCCTGCCGGATGCGCTTCTTGGCCGTGTCCAGCGCATCAAGAAAAAAGTAAGGAATGCCCAACGCCCGCAACACAGGTTCGGTGGCGTTGCCGCCTTGTGTTTGCCAGGGGTCGCGCTCCCCAAAGGAACCGCGGTAACTGATGAGCATCAAGAGAGGAATCTTGTACAGATGCGCGAAAGAAACGATGCCGTTGATCGACGCAAGGAAACCGTGGTTTTGCATCAGCATAGCCGACTTAACTCCGGCGAAATGCGCTCCAGCAGAGATGCCAACGCCTTCTTCCTCCTTTGCCAGCCGCACCAGAATCATCTCCGGGTCTTCATCGGCCAACCGGATGAGATGCACCAACCATGTTTCCGGCAGCGCCGAGACCAGACGGATGTCGCATTCCTTCAAACCTTCGTAGATCACTTTGGAACTGGTTACGGAGACGGGCATATCTTTCGCTTTGGGTTTGTATTCTATCCTGCACACGCGGGAATTGCCTTCTTGACGAGCATTTGCGGCGGGGTATAGCTTGAGCGCTGCCTGTTCAGCCAGACTTTGGCGCGGTATTTGCGGTCCAGGAGCAAACGTTGGAGTTTAAATCCCAAGACGTTCTCGATCCTGAAATCCTCCCCACCGTGAACTTTCCTATAGAAACCGTTCGCGCTAACTTTCCTGCGCTGAGCCGGACTCCGGGATTCATATTCTTCGACAATGCGGCCGGTGCCCAAGTGCCGCAGATCGTGCTGGACGCCGTGAATCATCATCTGCTCGATTGCAATGTGCAGCGAGGGGGGCGCTACGCAAAGAGCCGTGAAGTCGACGAAACGATTCTGCGCGCACGACACAGTGTCGCTGATCTGGTGAACGCGCGCGATGCCAGCGAAATTGCGTTTGGCATGAACGCGACATCCTTCATTCGCCTGGTAAGTTTGGCGATCGGACAGACGCTCGGCGAGCGGAACGAGATTGTCGTCACCGACATGGACCACGAGGCGAACGTCGCCACCTGGCTGGCTTTAGAGCGGAACGGGGCAAAGTTCCGTTGGTGGAAGATCAGGGACGACGGAAATCTGCACGTTGACGACCTGGTTCCTCTGGTGTCTTCCACGACTCGCCTGGTAGCCTGCACGCTTGCCTCGAATGCGATCGGGTCGATCGTCGATGTAACTGCGGCAGCGCAGGTGGCGCACGGGGTCGGGGCTGAACTTTTTCTCGATGCGGTGCACTACGGGCCTCACGGTCTGATCGACGTGCAAGCGTTTGATTGCGACTACCTGGTGTGTTCGGGGTACAAGATTTTCGCTCCGCACATGGGATTTCTATGGGGACGGCGCGAATTGCTGGAAAAGCTTCCGACTTTCCGCGAGGATTTCATTCCCGACGAGCCGCCGGGAAAGATCGAAGCGGGCACCTTTATTTACGAAAATGTAGCCGGGATGGATGCCGCGGTGCGTTACCTGGAAATGCTGGGCCGGAGTATATGCCACGAATCTGACAAACCGCAGTCACGCCGGGCCGCTCTGCAACATGCGGTCGCCGGCATTCGAGCCTACGAGGGATTGCTTTCGCGCGAACTTCTCCGGGTGCTGAATGATTGCGGCGCAACCATCTATGGCGTGGCGGACACGAAGCGAATCGGTGAACGGGTGCCAACGGTATCCTTCAATCTGCCCGGTAGGGCCCCGGCGTCAGTCACCGAGGAACTCGCGAAACAAGATATCGGCGTTCGCGATGGACACATGTATGCACCGCGTCTGATGAAACGACTGGGCCTGACCACCGCGAGTGGCGCAGTCCGAGCGTCACTCGTGCACTACAATACGCTCGAAGAAGTGCACAAATTCGGAAACGCGGTGGCCAAGTTGAAAGCCTCATGCTGACGGACAAGCAAGTCCATGAGATTCGTTCCCGCTTCAGCATCTTCCAACGCAAAATCTATCTCAACAGCTGCTCCCAGGGAGCGCTCTCTGACGCGGTGCAAGCCGGCCTGCAGGACTTCGTTGCGAGTTGGCATGAGCAAGGCTCGCCATGGGAAACGTGGGTGAACCGGTATGAAGCCGGGCGAAACGCCTTTGCGCAATTCATCAGCGCCGATCCGGATGAGGTTGCGATCGTAACCAGCGTATCGGCGGGCATCAACGGAGTCGCAAGCGCGCTGAACTTTCAGGAACGGAAAAAGGTGGTGATGGGCGAATTCGAGTTCCCCACGATGGGTCATGTCTGGCTAGGCCAACGCCCACGCGGGGCTGAGGTGCAGTTTGTCAAAGCTGAAGGAGACTGCATCCCGACTTCACGTTACGAGAGCATGATTGACCGCAGCACGAACATCGTTCCGCTCACGCACGTCTGCTTCAAGAACGGATTCCGCTCCGACGTAAACACCATCACGCAAATCGCCCACAACTGCGGTGCCCTCGTAATGCTCGATGACTATCAGGATTGCGGAACTCGCCGGGTGGACGTGAAAGCGATGGATCTCGACTTTTACGTGACCGGAACATTAAAGTATCTGCTCGGCCCTCCGGGCCTTGCGTTTCTCTACGTACGCAAGGAACTCATCCCATCGTTGGCTCCCACGGTAACCGGATGGTTTGGCCAGGCAAATCCATTCGCCTACAATCCCCAGCATTTCGAACTGTCTTCCACCGCGCGAAGATTCGAGTCAGGATCCCCTTCGGTACCCAATGTGTATGCGGCCGTGCCCGGCTTTCAGCTACTGCAAGAAATCGGGATCGAAAATGTCGCAAGCCATATCGGGACGCTCACGCAATCACTTCTGACCAGCGCCATGGATCTGGGGATTCGTGCAAAAACACCCGCGGATAGCGTCGGGCCGCTCGTCGTTCTGCAATCTAAAGATTCAACCTTAATGGTGCAAAAGCTCGCCGAGAACGGCATCGTCGCCTCGAACCGTCACGACGGCTTGCGGATATCGTTCCATGTGTACAACACAATGGACGACGTGAAGGCAGTGGTGGACATTCTCAAGAAGAACATCGATCTCATGGTCCTGGACCGTGCCAGTGTCGGCAGCCATGACTGATTTCCCGGAGCCAACGGCTGCGACCACGCTCGCAGTTACGAGTCCTCCAACGACAGAAGTGGAAGGTCTCCACCGTCGCCTGGGCCAACGCCAACTCACCATGATGGCCATTGGCGGCGCCATCGGTGTGGGCTTGTTTTTGGGAAGCAGCGTGACGATCCGTCTCGCTGGCCCCGCCGTCATATTTTCCTATCTCCTGGGGGCATGCATCGCTCTGATCATGTCTTATGCGCTCGCGGAGATGGCCGTCGTTCACCCAGTCGCCGGCGCGTTCGGAGTTTACGCGGAGAAGTATCTCAATCCCTGGGCGGGTTTTTCCGTGCGAGCTACCTACGGAGTTGCGCAGATCATTGCCATCGGAGCCGAAGTCACGGCGGCCGGCATTTATATGTCGTTTTGGTTCCCGAATGTGCCGCAATGGATTTGGGTGGTATTGGTTTCAGCGGCTCTGGTGGCTCTCAATGCCATGCAAGTCAACCGCCTGGGTGAATTTGAGTACTGGTTTGCCATGATCAAAGTGGCCGCCATCGTCACATTCATCATTGTGGGGCTGACTTTGATTTTTGGCATTGGTTCTCGAGGCGCGATTGGCTTAGCCAATCTAACGCACCACGGAGGATTCCTGCCGGCCGGTTGGAAAGGAGTTTGGCTCTCGCTGACTATCACCGTCACCAGTTACATGGGAGTGGAAATTATCGCCGTCACCGCGGGAGAGGCCGAGCATCCGGAAGTCACGATCCCTCACGCGATGCGGAGCATTGTATGGCGGCTGATTTTATTCTACGTGCTGGCCATCGCGATCATGGTCGCGCTGGTGCCTTGGAACGAAAGCAGGAACTCGTCCACACTGTCGGGCAGCCCTTTTGTCACCGCATTCGCTGCGGCTCATATCCCCTTCGCTGCCGCAATTATGAACTTCGTTGTACTCACGGCGGCGCTGTCGAGCGTGAATACAAACCTTTATCTTTCCACACGGATGCTTTTCTCATTGGGCCGCGAAGGTTACGCCCCAGAGTGGATCGGCAAGGTAAGCCGCAACGGAGTGCCGCATCGCGCCCTGCTGGCGTCCACGGCAGGCATCATCGCAGCCATTCTCCTCGCCATATTTGCACCTAGAAACGCTTTCCTGATGCTTTATGGAACGGCGGTCGCTGGAATGCTCTTCGTATGGCTCGTCATCCTCAACACGCATCTTCAGTTTCGCAAGGCAATTACCAGCGAGAGACTCAATAATTTGCCCATGCGGCTACGGGCCCACCCATTTTTTACGATGGTGGGCATTCTCTTGTTACTGGCGATTTCGGTTACAACGTTCTTCGTAGACGGATTGCAATGGTCGGTTCCGGCGTTTCTTGTTTTCTTAGGGCTGATTTCGCTCTTGTACGTGCAAAGCCGACGGAGCAGGGGAAAGACATGAACCGTTGTGGAAATCAGTATCACGCAATCGAGGGGCAATGAGCTATGAGCAATGAGCCATGAGCCAAAACCCAAGCACGCCGCATTTGCTCACTGCTCATCGCTCTTGTCTTGAGAGTTTTTTCATATTGCCGGGGAGAGGAGGGCGCAATGCTTGAGGCCAGCGAAGAGGTCTACTCTTCGCTTCGACGGCAATTCAAAGGTGATTTGCTGCGTCCCGGCGGAAATGGCTACGAAGAGGCGCGCGCGATTTGGAACGGCATCTGTGCTCGGACGCCAGGCCTAATCGCGCGGTGCGTGGATGTGAGCGATGTACAAAGCGTAATCCGAAGTGCCCGCGCCATTGGAATTCCGACAGCGATTCGTTGTGGAGGGCATAGCCTCGCAGGATTCAGCACCTGCGATCAGGGCTTGGTGATTGACTTATCGAGGATGCGTCAGGTCACGGTTGATCCGGAGGCGCGTCGGGCCAGAGTCGCTGGAGGCTGTCTCCTCGGTTCGATTGATACAGCAACGCAAAAAGCGGGACTAGTTTTTCCTTCCGGTGTTGTTTCCCACACTGGAGCTTCCGGCCTGATCCTGGGCGGAGGAACCGGATGGCTGACCCGGCGATTTGGATTGTCGTGCGACAACGTTGAGCGATTCACGCTGGTAACGGCAGATAGTTCAATCGTACGCGCCGACTCAAAAGAGAACTGCGATCTGTACTGGGCCTTGCGTGGGGGCGGTGGCAACTTCGGAGTCGTAACAGAATTCGAAGTAAAACTCCATGCTCTCACGGCGGTTGTGCTCGCTGAAGGTCTGACTCCCCAAAGTGACATTCAGGCACTACTGAAACGCTGGAGAGACATCATGGTCGAGGCGCCGCACGACTTAAAATGGAACATCGATCTGCGGCTTGCTCCCGATTCAGAGCGAGTGCCGGTTGAGCTTCGCGGACGACCGGTCGCCAGTAGCTCCTTGATCTGGACTGGTGACTCCGAAACGGGGCGCCCTTATCTGCAGCGGGCTCTTTCCAAGTGCAGTCCGGATTCTACACGCATTCGAAATGTATCGTTTCTTGATCTACAGACTATGGCGGACTCAGCGTTTCCGCATGGCCGCCGCTATTACACCAAGTCGGGTTATTTCACTCACCTCAACGACGGCACCATCGATTGCCTGGTGGAAGCGGTAGAGACCATTCCGTCATCCGAAACTCAGATTGAACTTGCATATCTGGGTGGGGCGGCGGCACGAGTCCCTGCCGATGAGACCGCATTCGGTGATCGCAGCACTCCTTTCATCATGAACTTGCTTGCGAACTGGTCGGACGCGTCCGCAGATGGAGCCAATATTTCCTGGATCCGTGGACTCTTTGACAAACTTCGGTCAGCCATGAAGCCAGGAGTTTATATAAATTTCATGAGCGCAGATGAGCAGGACCGTGTGCCCGAGGCTTATCACGAGCGATGGGATCGGATGGTCTCGGTCAAAACACGATATGACCCGGACAACTTCTTCCGGTTGAATCAAAACGTACCACCCCGAAAACTCGCGGCAAGGAACTCGTAGCTGAATCGGAGGCCTGGGTGCTGGCCATTCTGCATTGTGGACTGCGCTCCGAGGGGATTGGCATTATCCTGGTTAAACACCCGACACCAGCGACGACTATCTGCAGGAAATGTTCTGTCCACAGTTTGCAAAGTTCCAGCTGTGATGGCTCACAACTTTACCGAAAATTCTTTACCAGCATCAGGTTGGATTCGGAGAATTCGCTCTGAATGTAGACAATGGACTTACCGTCGCGCGAAACGCTAAGTC
The DNA here is from genome assembly GCA_035279505.1 of Candidatus Sulfotelmatobacter sp. Classification (GTDB taxonomy): domain Bacteria; phylum Acidobacteriota; class Terriglobia; order Terriglobales; family Acidobacteriaceae; genus Sulfotelmatobacter. Next base: position 7,977 of record DATEHP010000168.1, read on the forward strand.
CCCAGCCAGGTTCTTTTATTAACGTCCAAATGGGAATCGTTTTGCCGGTGGCGAACTCGAAGAAGTCGATCGTTACGAGAGGGAATTTTCCGAATCTGAGGTAATAAATTCCATCTGCAGTGACTCCCCAATTCGGCCAGCTGCCACCCTCGACGTCCTTCAAGACTTCCGTTTCCTGGCCGCCCTCCAAAGGCATTCGCCAAACGCCGCCTTGTTCGTACTTGCTGTAATAAAGGAATTGGCCGTCTGGAGATTCGACCGGCGAGATTCCGCCGTTCTTTGTAATTCTGGTTGGCGAACCACCCTCAGCAGGCATTTTCCAAACCTCGAAGGGTTCCGCACCTCGCTTCGAGGCAAAGTAGAGCCATTTTCCATCACGAGACCAACTTGGTGAAAGATTGTCGGCACCTGCAATGGTTTGCACAAGGTGAGGAAATCCGCCGGGGACTTCGGCAACATAAATTTCGCTGCGCTCCCTGGGATGAAATTCGAACGCGATATGGCGCCCATCAGGAGACCACCGGGCGCGCCCTGCAGTTCCGTGTAAAGAGGTGATTTGATCGCAATTATTGCTCCCAACGTTGCAGGCCCAAATGTCCCAAAAGCCCAGGCGGTTAGATTCGAAGGCAATCTTCTTGCCGTCGGGAGAAAACTCCGGACGCATCTTGTCTCCCTTTTCCGAGACCAAAGCTGTTGGTGGCATGGCGTGGTGCTTTGCATCCTTCAGGTCGAGTCGCCAGACATTGAATTTGGATTCTCCCTGCTCGTAGACCAGTGTGTTGCCCTTCGCGGGGATCGAGGGCCACTTTGCATCGCCCACAGGGCCGGCGACCGGTTGAGGGATGCACCCTCTGGCCGAGACTCTCCACAAACCCGTCGCGACCCCTCGATCAGAGGAAAAAATGATTTCCCGACTGTCGGGGGTCCAGGTGGGAGGTCCCATGATTGGCCGGTTGTCAAAAGTCAGGCGCTTCGGAGGCCGCCCACCCGCGGCAGGCATCACGTAAACGTCGTTACTGACGCCCGCTATCGTAGAACGGATAAAAGCCACCTGAGTTCCATCGGGCGAAAATGCCGCCTCGTGATCGAGCCAACCGGCGGGCGGTGAGGTAAGCGCTCGGGTGCTGGAATCGGTCAGAGACAGCAACGATATGACGGAACGAGTAGGATCTGTCGGACTGGTCTCGGGAAACACCAGGACGCCGCCTTTCGGTGACCAGGAGAGCCCCGCTCGCATCGCAGGCGGTCCACGGTACACCCGATGTTCCGTTCCGCCCAGAGCAGGAATTGTAAAAATCGATACGTCGTTCTCCGAGTAGCGAATAAACGCGAGCTGGCGGCCATCGGGAGACCAGGTTGGGCAACAGTCGCCAGGATCACGGGTAAGCTGCAGGGATTTGTCCCCTCCCACCACCGCCGCGAAGATTCCTGTGTTCCTCGCTCCGTCACTTTGACGGAATGCCACTAGCGTGCCGTCGGGCGAGAATGCGGGGGTGGCCTGGAAGCCGCGTAAACCGACTAAGGGCACCACTTCGAGGCGTTCCAATTGTGAGTCGGAGCCTGGTCGGTACAGTGCCCACACCGTAAGGACGCAGAAGATGATCAAACAAAAAGTGCTGCCGATCCAGATTGGAATACGACTTCTTAAAAGAGAGCGGCTCTGGGTCGCGGGGCCAAGGCTGCGCACCGTTACCGCCGGCAGTGCGGACTGGAGCTGACCGATAAAGCGATAGCCGCGCTTGGCGATGGTCTCGATGAATCGGGGCTTTTCCGCAGAATCGCGCAAGGCTTCCCGCAGCCGGGCGACCGCGCTGTTCAGGCCGTGATCGAAGTCGACAAATGTGTCGGCGGGCCACAGTTTTTCACGCAGTTCGTCCCGAGTGACTATTTCACCGGCTCGCTCAATCAGTAGAGACAAAACACGGAAAGGCTGTTCTTGTAACTTGACCCGCTGTCCTTCCCTGTGTAATTCCCCTGACCGAAGATCAACCTGAAACACATCGAAGCAGACCATTGCCTCAGCGAACCGAGTTTCTGACATATCTTCACCGCTGATTGGACGTGACTTTGTCGCGAAGGTTAGTGATCCCCTTCTCACAAGGCCCTTCTTACCGCGTGACCTGCCGCTCAACTCCATCTAGCTCACCGACTTGGCCCCGTTACACACGCGTGTGGAAGCGGTGTTTCCTGCAGCATTGCCGCACACGTCAATTGCGGCGAAAGTTGGCTGGATCGAAGGAGATCTTGATGAAGTCGCGAGCATTCTTTGTGGGTACGTCTCAGCTTGTCCTTTGGTTCTGCGTTTTTGCGACTGGAGCAATCCCCCAACAGAACACCCAATCCACCGGTGAGTCAAAGAAGGTCCAGCCATTGGCCGCTCCTTCTGTTGAGGAGAAGGCTCGTCACGGGGACGCGAAGGCCGAATACCGGCTGGGCTGGTCATACATGACCGGAACAAGAGTTTCACAGAATTACGCGGAGGCTGCGAAGTACCTTCGTCAAGCCGCCGAACAAGGCTTACCCGATGCGGAATTTGCACTCGGATACCTCTATGAACAAGGCAAAGGCGTGCCGCGCGACTATAGACAGGCTGTTGTCTACTACACAGCGGCAGCAAGACAGGGACACTCGACGGCGGAAAACAATCTCGGCTCTATGTACGAGTTCGGCCGCGGTGTACGCAAGAATCCTCGACAAGCCGAGAATTGGTATCGGATGGGAGCTGAGAACGGAGACGTTACAGCACAATGCAACCTGGCCTCGTTCTATTTTCGGGGAAAGGGCATCGCGCGAAACTACACCCAGTCCGCCGAATGGTTTCGGAAAGCAGCCGAGAATGGTTATGCGCCCGCTCAGGAAAATCTGGCATGGATGTATTTCACCGGAACCGGTCTGCCTGTGGACTTTTCCAACGCAGCACGCTGGGTACAAATGGCAGCGGAGAAAGGTTATGCGCGAGCACAATTGGACTTAGGGTACCTCTACGAGCAAGGAAAAGGAGTTCCGCTCAACTACGTCTCGGCTTATACGTGGTACAAGGCCGCAGCATCGGGAGGAGAGCAAAGGGCTGCCGGCCGACTCAAAAGCCTATCCGCTTTGATGACGAAGGAACAGATCAGTCAAGCCAGGGCGGCAGCAGATGATTTGTCCAAATCTCTGCCTAAAGTTGATGGCGCCGCCGAACCGCAATCGATCGGGGACTCATTCATTAGACCGCGTCTAGCGAGCAGTTGGGCGGAATCGATTTTGCCCGTAAACCAATAA
>DATEHP010000169.1:0-4614 GCA_035279505.1 Candidatus Sulfotelmatobacter sp.
TCATACTCGCGAATTCGCGCTTCGCGGATTCGATCTGGTATCCGTACTCGATCGCTTTGAAATGCTGCCATGCGTACGTAAAGACGAGCAAAAACAGCACTGCCATGGCCGTGCAGAATTGCTTCATCTCGCGGTTGCGCCCTGGATCTTCCATCTTCACCAGACGCGAGTTGTCGATCGCCTTGGAGAAGTAGATTTCAGGCGTACCCGTCCACAACGACCGCCGCTCTGCCGCCGGAACCGCTCCGCACATTGCCGTTGCTGCTGCCATTATGCCGCTCCCTGGTAAACCTGGTCGCCCTCACCCACTGGGATCTGCATCGTGAAGATCTCGTGCAGTTCCTCGTTCATCTGTTGCTCGGACGAACTGGTGACCTGTTCGACCGTCCTCATCAAATCCGCGATCAGTGTGCCCGTATACATTTGCGACTTCCTCAGAATTGGATTCCTACCACGAACCCGTTTAAAGCCTGGCTTTCGGCTTTCGCGCGCCGGCTTCCGAAAGCCGAGAGCCGGAAGCCGAGAGCCCGATTTCTGCGGATCTTTGTCCGCTTTTCCAAACCTGATCCCTTAAGCCCGGCACTGCCATCACAGCTCGTGCCGGGGCTCCGGCAGGTTTTCCGGAGCTAAACTCTTAACCACCAGCTCCAGGCTTCCGGCGTCAAGAAGATCCCGGTCTTCCTGACGCCTGATGCCTGACGCCTAAACTCTTTCCGCCGCTCGCAATTTCGCGCTGCGGGCCCGCGGATTGCGATCGCTTTCTTCTATCGATGCTGTAACCGGTTTCCTGGTCAGCACCCGAAAGTACGTGTCCTTCTTCTCGCCGCCGCGGAAGGCATCCTTTACGATGCGGTCCTCCAGCGAGTGAAAGGTAATCACTATGATTCTTCCCCCTGGTTTCAGGATCTGAGGCGCTGCTTCGAGCAGCGCCTTCAGATCGTCCAGTTCGCGGTTTACGAAGATTCGAAGAGCCTGAAAGGTACGCGTCGCGGGATGAATTCTTCTCTCAGCCTGATTCATTGGCCGGGCCGCGGCTGATATGACCTCTGCAAGATGGGCAGTAGATCGTATCGGCCGCGACCGGCAAATGGCTCTGGCGATTCTCCGCGACCTCCTTTCCTCTCCGAATTCGTAAATCACATCGGCAAGCTGTCGCTCGTCGAGGTGGTTTACCACTTGTTCGGCGGTACGCTCGGAGTGCGGGTCCATCCGCATATCGAGCGGTCCTTCCGCCTGAAAACTGAATCCGCGTGAGGCGCTGTCGAGTTGCAGGCTGCTGACACCAAGATCTGCAAGCAAGCCGTCGGCCCTCAGACCTTGGACCTCAGCCAAACCTGCGAATGATCGATGCAGCAACGTGATCTCCGGCCAATCAGATTCCTCATCTCTCGACCCACTGAGGTCTGAGGTCTGAAGTCCGACGTTTGAGGTCATTTGCTCGACGCCTGAAGCCTGAAGCCTGGCGCCTGCGATTCTGAGCGCTGCCGGATCTTTATCGAGCCCAATCAAATGTCCCGGTGCGCCGAGGCGTTTTGCGATTTCGTAACTGTGCCCGCCAAGGCCCACCGTGGCGTCGATATAGGTCCCGCCACGCCGCACGGCTAAAAAGTCGATCGCTTCTTTTAAAAGAACCGGAACATGGCTCGCTCTTCCACCACCATGCCCAACCCCCTGAGGGGTGTCTGTAGATCCCTCGCCCACTAGATGCCCAGTTCGTCGAGCGTCTTCTCATCCTCAGGCGTAAACTTTTCTTCTTCGATCTCCCGTTTGAACAGTTCGAGGTTCCTGACAACGAGAAACGTCAAATTCCCCAGAACCGCTACCTCGCCCTTGATTTGTCCTGATTCCCGCAACAACTGGGGCAGCAACAGCCGGCCCTGCCCATCCATTTCGACCTGTTGCCCGTAGTAATTGGTCCGATCCAAGAACTTCTTCTTGGTGGGATTGAAACTGGAGAGCGCGGCCAGCTTCTGCTCGATCCGTTCCCACTCCTCGAAGGGATACACTTGAGCAACCCTCCCATCGAGACTTGTGATGTAGAATTGCTGCCCGTATTTCTCGTCGATCACCCGCTTGAACTCGGCCGGAATCTTGAGACGGCCTTTCTCGTCGACCCGGGTTGGATGATTGCCGCGAAACATGGCGCGTACTCTCGATCAAGGAGCAGAAAGCAACGAAAAATTCGGTCAAACTGGAGCGATTCGGGCTGTTTGTCGATCTGTTGGGTCGGATTCCCACCGGCTCCACTGTCTCAGCTCCTCGCTTGTAAGCAAGCCACCAAACTCACCACTTTCTACCACTTTGTACCACATCTTAGCCGTAAGTCGTTTATTGTCAAGCACAAACTTGCGGCTGCATGTCCCACTCGTACACTGATTCGGCAAAACGCCAAGCCTTGTGGTTAACGAATTTGAGAACCACAACGGATTGTGTTTGCAACTTTGGATCTTTCGCTATTCCTTCGCTCAGATTTTTCTTGACCCCCGCTACCCGCGCGGATTTTCCTGTGGAAATTTGCAGCGTCGGCCCTAGTGACGATTCCGGTGATCACTGCTGCAATCGTCCTGATCGATGAAAAGATTTCGGAAGCAGAGAGGGCCGAGTCATGACGGGACATCTTTCGCTGGTTGCACTTCTTTTTTCCGCGACTGTCTTCGCGCAAGACCAGAATCCGGCGCCGCCGATCTATCCGGCACCCGGAAGTCAGGCGGAGACCGAATCCAGGCAGAATGTTGCCGAGCAGCAGAATGCTCAAATGCCGGTGTTCAGGGTCAACGTATACGCCCGGAGCACTAAGGCGGTGAATTACCGTAACCGGGGCGGGTCTACAACCTTGGACTTGAAGGGGACAGACGTGATGCCCGCCATTACAGGACGGGCCAAGGTGGACGGCAAGGCCGGACGCCTGGCGATTGACGTCGAACTCAGCCACATGGACCAACCGAAAACGAAGTTCGGCGGCCAGTACTTGACTTATGTGCTATGGGCGGTAACCCCAGAAGGGCGGGCCGTGAATCTAGGCGAAGTTCTGCCCGGCGACAATGGCAAAGACAAGCTATCGGTTACGACCGACCTGCAGGCGTTTGGATTGATCGTAACCGCAGAACCCTACTTTGCGGTGACCCATCCGAGTGATGTGATCGTTGCCCAAAACGTGGTGCTACCGCAAACCAAAGGCTTCGAAGAGCCGATCGATGCGAAGTTTGATGTGCTCGAAGGCAAAGAATACATAATCGACGTTCCTGTGGAGCAGCTACCATCCGCCCAGGCACAACCGAACGTTCCATTGGATCTCCTGGAAGCGCGAGACGCGGTGGCAATCGCCAAAGCTGCGGGAGCCGAGCAGTACGCCAACGGCAGCATCATGAAAGCGGAAGACATGCTGCAGCGGGCTGAAGACTACTATCAGCGCAAGCAGGGTCGCACACCGATCGGCACCGCCGCCCGTGGAGCCACGCAAATGGCGGAAGACGCGCGCGTGCTGACGCTTCGCAAGAAGGAACAAGAGCGCGAAGAAGCGGCGCGCAGAGCGGCTGCCGAAGCCCAAGCCAAGGCGCAGGCCGATGCTGAGGCCGCAAAGAGAGATGCCGATGCGGCGCAGGCGCAAGCCAGCGAAGATGCTCGCCGCCGCGCCGAGGCGGAAGCTGCTCGCGCCGATGCAGAACGACAGCAGGCTGCACTTCAGGCTCAGCAACAGCAGGCCATGGTTCAGGCCGAAGCGGCGCGCGAAGCCGCAGAGGACGCACAACGCAAGATGCAGGAAGCTCAAAACCAGCTAGACGAGGCGGAGCGTCAGCGCGAAGAGGCTCAGAATCAGACTCAGCAGGCGGAGCAAGCCAAGAATGAAGCCATCCGCCAGAAAGAGGAAATGCGGGCTCGGCTCGTGGCACAGCTCAACCAGGTGCTGCAGACTCGCGATACCGCTCGTGGCCTGATCGTCAGCATGCCCGACGTGCTCTTCGATTTCAACAAATACACTCTGAAACCTGAGGCTCGCGAGAAGCTGGCGAAGATTTCAGGAATCGTGCTGGCGTATCCGGATCTCAAGTTAGACATCGAGGGCCATACCGACAGTATCGGCAGCGAAGAATACAACCAGAAGCTCTCCGAAGAACGAGCAGGCAGCGTGCGAGGATATCTGGTGTCGTCGGGAGTCAAACCGGACAACATTTCGGCCGTCGGATTAGGAAAGTCGAATCCGGTCGCCGACAACAGTACGGCCGCAGGACGCAAATTGAATCGCCGCGTTGAAATGGTCGTTTCCGGAGATGTCATCGGGACGCAGATTGACAGGCCTGGAACCCCGGAACCGAGCGCGCAGAATCGCTAGTTCACAAATCAACTCAGTGGCCCACTCAAGCCGTCATCTGGCTTGAGTGGGGCCACTATGAAGTCGCCAGCACCGAACTATCATTCGAGAGGCTGTGACCTTTTCTAGCGCAGCGGCCTCAATATCTCGTTTGTCATCCTGAGCGCAGGAACGCGATTCGTTTTTTGAATCGCGTTCCGGAGTCGAAGGACCCCTATATCTCCCGGCGAAACCGAGCGCAGGTTCTCCTCCGTGTCCCTCCCTGCCCCTGCAGTAAAAGATTTCGGCCAGTGGCACTGTGCAGT
>DATEHP010000170.1:0-17550 GCA_035279505.1 Candidatus Sulfotelmatobacter sp.
GCCTCAAAGAAATATGGCGGCGAGCCAGTAGTCGCGTACCTACCTTCCTCGTCGCCGGATGTTTCCACCAAAGTAATCCTGTCGACCGGTGTGGTCTCGGTCAATCAATACACGGGAGAGATCCTTGGCCTCCGGACTCGAGGGCTGACGGTATTAGGATTCATGCGCGCACTTCACCTGCGCCTCGCAACCGGAGATGTCGGGCGCAACATTCTGCGCTGGTCTGCACTCGCAATGTTGATCTCGCTGGCCTCCGGACTATACCTCTGGTGGCCCCGCAAAACGATACGCATTCGCGGTCCCTGGTGGAGCCGACTATTCTGGTCCGACCTGCACAACTCGTTCGGTATTTTCTCCTTCTTGCCTCTGCTGTTGCTTACCGCAACCGGCATCGTGATTGGGTTCGAAGACCAACTGTCATCCTTGCTCGACAAACTATATGGAGCGAATTCGGTCCATTCCAGTCAAACTCCACCGCGACCCGAACCCAGCCCAGGAAGCCCCGAGTTAACACCAGATCAGGCGATTGCCATTGCCCGTGCCCAACTGCCCGGAGCGCTACCGTATCGCCTGCAGATGCCGCGATACGGTGGCCTGTACGTTGTGTCCTTGGCCTATTCCGACAATCGCATGGCTGCCGAACGCAACTCGATTTCCCTCGATCCACGGGACGGCCGAATCGTTGCGGTGAATCTGTCCACCAGCCTCAGCCCCCGCGAGCGCTTCCTGGCCACAAACGAGGCAATCCACACTGGAAGCATCCTTGGATTGCCGACCAGGATTATTGCAGCGCTGGCGAGTATCCTTTTACCCCTTCAAGTAGTCAGCGGCCTCATGATATGGATCCGCCGGACAAACATCCTCCCGCGCAGCTAAAATCAGGGGCAGAGTCCCACCCATGAACAGAACAGCAGTCGTCGTAACTTTGCTGGTCGCGTGCGCGGCGGCAAGTGACCTAACTGGCAAGTGGTCCGGCACGTTCAAAGTTGAGGGAGGGGACCACACCGTCCCGCAGTTCTTCATTCTGAAGCAGCAAGGGAAGACTCTCAGCGGCAGCGGCGGCCCCAATGCAAGCGAGCAATATCCCATCGAGAATGGCAGGATCGATGGCGACGAGGCCCGTTTTGAGTTAACTACAGGCGAGTGGAAGTTCACATACGATCTGAGGCAGACTGTGCCCGGAGCGCTCAATGGCACATTGAAGTTAGAGAGCGTGGACGACAGCAGGAACGCGAAAGTCTCCCTGACAAGATTGAAGGGTGCTTAAGACTCGAACGTTGTGAGCCCTGGTCCAATCTCTTCACTCCTTATACGGAACGCTGTAATGGGAGGCCGCAACCTGCCACTTGCCAGCGGACTTGATCCACACATCAGTCAGGCGATCGCGGTACTCGTAGGGCTTGCCCCCTGACACGCCTTTCTCGTGATAGGCGCCAGTCACAATCGCTGTAGTGCCATGGATCCGGACCTTGAGATCGGACATTTCCGCAACGTCCACACGCACCTTGGAGTCGGCCGTGTGACTGATGTATCCCGCCTTACTGTAGACGTTGCCGTCCTCCACCGTGATGACGAACTCGTCCGCCAGCAGCGACGATAGGATGTCGATGTTGCGCTGCTTGTAGGATTCGGTCCACTTCAGCTCCAGCGCCCGAACGGTATCGCCTTCTGATTTTCCCTGGCCAAACGATCTGGCGTTCGATGCGAGGATCAGACCAGCGATCAGGAGCAGGATTCTGCTTCGTATCATGCTTATTTATGTCGCACAGCGCGACTGAACCCGCAAGCTCTTTGTGTCACTTATTCCACTCTCGTAATTTCTCTCAAAACATCAGCCGTAGGGGCTGGGACGCCCCTTACTCCCTCTCAATGAAAACGTGAGTCGCATTCTCCCCGGCCACACTCCGCACCGCCCTCAGCCCAAGCTGGTACAGATTGATCCCCGCAAACAGAGCTTCCCCTTCGCCCAGCAGGACTGGCGACATGACTAAGTGCATTTGATCAATCTCTCCCGCGGCAAGATACTGGCGAATCGTGGCGACTCCTCCGCCGATGCGGACGTCCTTGCCCCGAGCGGATTCCTTCGCCTGCTTCAGCGCAGACTCCGGACCATCGGCAACGAAGTAAAACGTGGTTCCACCCTTCATCTCAAGCGGAGGGCGCGCATGGTGCGTCAGCACAAACACCGGCGTGTGGTATGGAGGAGTATCGCCCCACCACCCTTTCCACGAATCATCCGGCCAGGGCCCACGCACCGGCCCAAACATGTTGCGACCGAGGATATAGGCACCTACGTTCTCGAACGATCGGGCCGCCATCTCGTTATCGATGCCACGGCTACCACCACTTTCGCCTTGCATCTTCTGGAACACTTCCGTCTGAAAGAACCACGAGAAGATCTCCGGACCACGAACCCCTAAGGGATTATTGATGTCCTGCCGCGGCCCGGCCCCGAACCCATCAACAGAAACAGAGAAGGAAGCAACTCTGACTTTGGACATAATGTCTCTCCTGGACTATAGGGGGGACGCCTTCGTCCGCCCCGCGAGCAAAGCGAGCGCGCTTGGTTCTGCATTCGAATCGTTGACTCGGGCATAACGACGTACATAGGTCGAAATGACGCCCTGGCAGGCTTCTGAAAAACCTGCACCGGATCAGCGTTTTGACAGGGCGCGGCTCAAGCCGCGCCGCAAGTCCCAGCAATTGAATCGCGGCCTTAGCCGCTCAGCGACCCTTCGAGGTAAAAAGTTTTTCAGCAGCCTGCCAGGAAGTTATCTCGTTCCGGCTAAGCCAGAAATTTTCTCAGCGGCTCCCAGTAGTGGGAATACCATCCAGTATCGAGATGTTCGAAGTGTCCCTCGGGAAAACCTGTGTGATCAAGAATGAGCTTGGTTCCCAAGTCTTTCGGTTTCAGTTCAATCTTGACTAACGAATAGGTGCCTTCAGGAAACTCCTGCGCCAACCTCCAGGCCTGCACGATCCGCTGATTGGGGACCAATTCAACATTCCGTCCGACCACCAACCCGCCAAACATCGAAAACGCCCCTCCAACTTTGGGATCAATCTCGGCTACTGCCCCGGAAAATGCGGAGAAGTCCTTGGAACTGAGCAGCGCCTCGTAAATGCGCTGCGGACCCCGCTTGTAATCGATTTCCTGATGAAGCGATGTGCGGTTCTTGTTGGCCTCCGTACTGGGGACCGCCGCCATTTTGTTTTCCTTGCCCTGGCCCCAAGCCGCAACGCTCATGATCGAACTGCAACTCGCAACAAAGATGCCAGTCATCAACTTTCGCCGGGTCGGGTGAGCGAATGCATAGGGTCTCGAATTACCTTTCATCGTTGCCTCCTGGGTGCTTTCTGCCCTCCAGGATGGAAACACACGTACCCGAAAATATTCAACACGATCGTAGAACTCAGGAAAGGGAAGAGTGGGCAAGGAAAAAGGAGGGGGGCTACTCCTGTCTCGGCAAGGGCAGCGGAGAATCGCCCCACAGGTCCACTTTAGGGAAGGCCTTCCTGCCGAATACGCTGCTTAGCATGATCATCCGTTTGGCGCTGGATCGCGGAAACGCTCGTAGTCGTACGAGCGCGTCACTTCGCTCCGCGCGCGGACCCTCCGACGGCCCTCTGGGTAGGCTACGTCGGCCGCTACACAAGTTTCATCTTGTAGCGGAAACAGTCCGCCACGTGATCGTTCACCATTCCCACGGCCTGCATGAAGGCGTAACAGATGGTTGACCCGACAAACTTGAATCCGCGGCGCTGTAGGTCTTTGCTCATGGCATCCGATTCTGGAGTTCTGGCCGGAACCTCCCGCAGCGATTTCCGTTTATTGACGAGCGGCTTGCCTCCGACGAACTGCCAGATGTAGCGATCAAAAGTGTCGAACTCGTCCTGCACGCGCAAAAATGCTTTAGCGTTCCCGATCGCCGAGGCAATCTTCAGCTTGTTGCGAACGATTCCCGGGTCTGTGAGGAGCGCTTTGATCTTCGCAGCCTGGTATCGCGCAACGCGCCGCGGATCGAATCCATCGAAGGCCCGCCGGTAGTTCTCGCGCTTGTTGAGAATCGTGCTCCAGCTCAGGCCCGCTTGCGCGCCCTCGAGAATGAGAAATTCAAAGAGCGTGCGGTCATCGTGCACCGGCACGCCCCATTCTTCATCGTGATACTGAATGTAGCCGTCGCCCTTGGCCCAACCGCAACGGATGAGCTCATGGCGGGCGAACTTCTTTATTCTTACCATTCAGCCTCTCAAAACCTCAACCACAGAGGACACCGAGGTTCACCGAGGAGCTACTCCAGCGACTTCGGGTCTGACTTATTTACCGGAGACTTCTTGTCCAAGACGGCGACTAGTTCGCGCGCGCAGGCCGGAGTGCCGACCTTGCCTCCGCGAATGATTTCTTTCGCGGTCAGCTTCTTTCCGTACAGCTTCTCATTCGCGCTGCCGTCGGAGCGCAGCGTCGAACCTTCCAGCGAGACGCCGGCGAACAGACCCTTATTCCGCGAATAGGACAGAATCTCGGCCTGCATCACGATGTCGGTCGCGCCTTCCGCCGTGCGGCCCTTGGGACCCGCGGCCGCGGAAGCGTCAGCGCCGAGCTTCACTTTGCTGTACAACAGCGATTCAGCGCCTTTGGGATTCATTACGAGCAGAACAAAGTCTGTGGCCTGCCCGCCCAACTGAAATCCGATGCTCACACCCTCGAGAGCGTAGAGCGCCGGAGCGCCCCATTTGCCTTTGTAGTGCTCGCCACCGCGGCAGATCATCACGCCGCGTCCATAGCTGCCGCCGATTCCGAAGGCTCCCTTCTTAACGGATGGCAAGATCACCACGCATTCCGCCTTGTCGAGAAGGTCCCGGGGAATGTCGTCCGGGATGTTTAATATTTCTTTCAACACATCGCCTGCATCCTTGACGCGGTCTTCTTCGCGTTCGTCGTTGGCAGCAAATGCCGCCACAGACGAGATGAGTATCACTGCCAAACACACGACAAGTTTCTTCATGAGCCCCTCCGCAAAACAGGTTTTCAGAAATAAAGATACGACTGTGAGAATATGATAGCCCCCGCATTCGCAACGCCGTGGGGGAAACAGAGATCGCGCAAGTCATTTGGATTGCATGTTTTGTGCCATGACCAAACGTGTGCTCCTTTTGTAACTTGGCCTTTTCCCGGGGCGCCCCTAAATTCAATCAGAAGGCAAGTGCAGTAAGGTCCCGATTTCGGCCCCCGGCGTGCATCCTATAGCTTGGGAGTGTGTTGGGACGCGTTTTACAGTGAAAAATTTGGATTCCTCGGGCATGAAGTACACGAATTGGAATTCGCGTTTTTTTATCCTTTTCCTGGCAACCCTCGCGGGAATCGCCCCGTTACGCGCCCAGTCCGCCTATGTTTCCGGCCTACCCACTCTGAATGCGTCGAACGCCACGGCGGGCGCGAATTCGGACGATCCACAGAACTCGATGCTCACGCTGCACGCTCGCGTGAACGAGGTCAACGTGCTGTTCATCGCGACCGACAAGCACGGAAAGTTTGTCCGCGATTTGAATCAGAATGATTTCAGCATTCTTGACGATCACAAACCACCGCAAGCCATCCTGAATTTCCGTCGCGAAACTGATCTTCCGCTGCACATGGGATTGTTGATCGACGTCAGCGGATCGGTGGATAGCCGGTTCGATTTTGAGCAGAGCGCCGCTACCAGTTTTCTAGAGCACACCGTGCGCGCACATTTCGACAAGGCCTTTGTCATGGCCTTCAACAGTCACTCACAGTTGACGCAAGACTTCACGGACAGCACTGCCCTGCTTTCGAAAGGGATCCATAGCCTGCATAACGGCGGGGGTACTGCGTTGTACGATGCAGTTTATCGATCCTGCAAGGACAAGCTTCTGAAAGATCATCCCGACCGCCCCGTCAGGAAAGCCATCATCGTGGTCAGTGATGGCGAAGACAATCAGAGCGAAGTCACCAAAGCGCAGGCGATCGAGATGGCGCAGCGGGCCGAGGTCATTATTTACGCAATTTCGACTGACGACAGCGGCCTGGTCATGCGCGGCGACAGAGTTCTGCAGCAGCTAGCGGAAGCCACCGGCGGGCGGGCGTTCTTCCCCTTCAAGATGAAGGACATTACGCACTCATTTGCGGCGATCGAAGACGAGTTGCGCAGCCAGTACATCGTGTCGTACAAACCGGCCGATTTCGACGCCGACGGGCGTTACCGCACTATCGAAATTTCCTCGCTTAAGAAAGACCTGCAAGTGCGAGCACGCAAAGGATACTTCGCGCCCGGGGCCCAGCAGTAACACGGTTTCCCGCGTTTCGCTCGTCGGTTTTCCACTACCCCGTCTCCTCACCGCGCTCGAGCGACCACCATCGTCAAATCGTCCTGCGGATACTCGGCTGACCTGAATTCCTCCACTGCCTGCTCAATCTTATGCAGAATGTTCTCCGTCTCAAGTTCGCGCGTTTGCCGCAGGACCGAAAGAACGCCTGATTCACCGAACTCGTCTCCGTTTGAAGAAGTAGCTTCGGTGACCCCATCGGTGAAAATACTGAGGACATCTCCGGTTTGCAGGTGAGTTGCCCGAACCGAACAATCCCAGTTCCCGAACAATCCAAGAACGGTGGCCGTGGCTTCCAGACGCTCAACCTCTCCACACTCCCGAAGCAGCAGCGCAGGGATGTGCCCGCAATTGACATACGCCAAGCTGCGAGCATGGTCGTCGTAGCATCCGAAGAAAACCGTGGCATAGCAATTGGGTTCTGTGTGCTCGTAAAGATGACCATTGACAGCCGCCAGAATAGCCGGAAGATCGCCGGCTGGACATTCAGCCCGATTGTGAAGGCTGCCCTGCAGGTTGGCCATCAGCAGAGCGGCTGCTACGCCTTTCCCGGCAACATCGGCCAGAACGAAACCCACGCGACCGGACCCCAGGTCGAGAAAGTCATAGTAGTCTCCCCCTACCGTGCGCGCCTGAACGCATTTGCCGGAATAGCCGAGCGTCCGCAATACCGGCTTATGTCGAGGGAAGAGCCGACGCTGAACGTTGTGGGCGACGACGATCTCCTGCATGAGGGGCTCGTCATCCGTCCGCGCAGAGAGATCGAGGTCCCAGATGTTGGTTTCGGGACTCAGACATTCGAGCCCAACATTGCCCTCAGTCGGCGTATTCGGGGGGCCGATCCACACCACGCGAAAGATACCCTCGCGCGCTCCGTAACGGACATCGAGGAATTCTCCGAGCCTCACGCAGTGGCCTGAGTTGGCGAGACGCGCGCCGCGACTCGATATATCCACCGTATGACCATCCCAGCAGAAATCCGGGCGGGCCAGCGGCGAAACGCGTACTGCGAGCCTGATCCTTAACCGTTTCTCGCGTGACCGGAGCGACCTTCGCACTTCGAGCGTCGTGTCACGGAATGTGGGGACCGCCTTCAGGGTGTCCAGGACGGTGCGGCACTCCTGTTCGGTGGCGAAGGGTCCCATGCGCATCGAAGGACGAACGGTCGACGCCGTGACCGGACCGGGATTTTCGAAGATGTGCCACTCAAAAACATCTGCGGGGATTTGCTTCATGAAGAGGTCGCACCCCGAACGGAGATCAAGAAACTTGCAAGAAGAACCGCAAGTTTGACCTTACGCCACCGTCCCAGCGTATGCCACACGAAACGGCCTTTCAGAATTACAGTTGCTTCTGCGGCTGTTCCGTTCTGGGAAAAGGCTCCGTTGCGGGACACTAGCGGAGCTACGTCACACTATGGAATCGTCAAGAGGAATTCGCAGTTAGGATTTCATGTTATGGAAAAGAAGAAGGGCCGCGAGGTGATCGCGGCCCCTTTCGTCGAGGGTTGGAGTTTTACTTTTCGCCCGCGGAAACGTTGCTGCCCCACAAGACGTTGCTACCCCACAGGACATTGCTGCCCCACAAGACATTGCTACCCCACAAGACATTGCTGCCCCAGAGCACGTTGCTGCCTGCTGGCGCGTTCGATCCCCAGAGAACGTTGCTGCCCCATGGTTCTTGCGAACCCCAGAGCACGTTGCTGCCGTAGAGTGTGCTGCTCGACGAGTAGGTGCTCGACGATGTTGGCACAAATTGCGATGAGCCCCAGACGGCGGCATTTGACCATGTCGAAGATGTGTTCCACACGGCGGAACGGTCGTCCTTCATGGTGACCTGCTTCGTGGTCGAATTAAAAGCAGCGAATGGAGACATCGCTGTTCCTTTGGCGACATCGGTGTTGATAAGAGCAGCTTCGAGATCGATGTAGCCAGCACCGACGGTGAAGACGTCGGATTGGTCAGTGTACGTTATGCCGGTAGTTGGGTCGGTGGTGCTGCTGTAGAGCGGGAGAGACTTCCACGCTGTTTTCATCAGGCGCGCCTTCACTTGATCGGGCGTGAGGGACGGATATTTCTGCAATAGATCGGCGACGACTCCGCTGACCACGCCTGTGGCCATGCTGGTGCCGCTCAGGGTGAAATAGGTAGTGGAGGAGGCAGTATTTCCGCCGTAGATGTAATAGTTGTTGGGCACGCGATTGCCGGGATTTTGCGTGTAAAGGGTTGAGTTGGGCGCGGCCAGCGATACCAGCAGGTTGCCGGGCGCGACGAGATCGGGCTTCACGAACGCGTCAACGACAGTCGGCCCCTTGGAGCTATAGCTGGCGATGAGATCATCGGTGCGCTGGGGCGTGCCCATGGGCTTCATTGCGCCGACGGTGAGCACATAAGGGTCGTTACCAGGCGAGGTGACGGTGCCATAACCGTTGGTGGCCTGATAGCGTCCGTTGTTGCCGGCAGCCACCACCACCACAATGCCGTTTGCCCAAGCGCGCTCGACGGCCTGGCAGAGTGGGTCAAGTTTGTACGTTTCATATACGGCGCGGCCGAGCGAAAGGTTGATCACCCGGATGTTGTAGGTTGATTTCAGAGAGATGGCGCGAGCGATCGCGGCGATCACGGCGCTGTCGGTGGAAGCGCCATTGGCATCGAGGACTCGCAGGTTGATTATGTTTGCGCCGGGAGCGATTCCTTTGAAAGTCTTGGTATAGAGCGGGCCGGTTGAGCTGAGGCCATCGCCGGCTATCAGTCCCGCGATGTGCGTACCGTGGCCGTATTGGTCACTGGCGCTGGAATTTCCCGACACGAAAGATTGCTGATAAACCACTCGCGAGAGCGGCACAACCCCCAGATTCAGATCGGTATGGCTGGCCACACCGCTGTCAATCAACGCTATCCCGATGCCGGCGCCGGTATAGTTGGACTGCCAGGCGAATTCTGCGTTCACCGCAGAAGCGGCATTGCTAAGGGTTGGTTTCAGCGGTCGGTCCGCGCTGATGTATACGACGTTCGACTGGTTCGAAAGGCTCTGAATGCCGTTGCCATCGAGCAGAGCGACTACGCCGTTGACGATCGGTATCTGGCTGAGGATCGTGCCACCAAGTTTCAGAATGTCATTGACCAGGCAGCCCACGAGCCCAAGGAGGCCGGTGCAGTTGACTTGCGTTCCAGACGCGTATTGGACGATTACCTGTGTCTGCTGGGTGGCAGGCTGATCGCGCAGCTCCGGCGCAATTTTGGAATCATCAGCGTAGGCCAGAGTGACGCTGACGATCAAAAATAGAAGCACGAGTTTCTTCATGAAATCCCCCACTCAATCCCCATGTTGCGAGTAACCTCACCCCAAGTGACCTATCTATGTGCAGTTGCCGGTCCAAACAAGAGCTGCGCGGGGCTTAGGAATCAACGACTTGGAAGATGATGTTGCGAAACGTTACGGGCAATTTGTCCCACTGCTTGGGCGCGGGACAAATTGGCGCGGTTTCGACGGCCAATGAGAGGTGCAACCTTCGTCTGATTGGAGGGCAAATCGTTGATTTCACTGGTCTAAACGTTGGTAATCAAGAGAAGGTTTTTTGGGCGGACTTATGTCCCTAATTCGTTGAAAATTTAAGCACTTCTCATGTCGTGGGTTCGATCCATTGGTGCGCGTGCGTTTATCGCTGGCTTAGCCCTGGCGGGAGTTGTTGTCTTTGCTTTTGCTTTCGCCCATTGGCAGACGAATGATCCAGTTAGATTCGTCGCCTATCTGATCGCGGCGTTGCTGGCGTCGTCATTGAAGGTCGGGCTGCCCGGTATCGAAGGAACGCTCTCGGTTAATTTCATTTTCACGCAACTCGGAATTCTAGAACTCAGCCTACCCGAGACATTGCTGATTGGGCTCGCCGGAACAGTGGGACAGTTCTATTGGCGTCCCGCGCGGCAGCTCAAGCCGGTCCAGCTGATCTTCAACGTGTCGCAGGTTACGATCTCAAGTGCCGCGGCCTACGGCGCTTATCAGCTCGTGGCAACAAAAGTCCTGCACGCGCCGGGGCCCCTTGCTCTTGTGGTCGCCGCTATTACGCACTTCGTCTGTAACACAACGGCGCTTTCAACGATCATCGGCCTGACCGAAAATAAATCCATCCGAAAAGTGTGGGGCGAGAGCCATTTGTGGCTCCTTCCCTACTACATGGTGGGCGCAGCCGCGTCCGGCCTGGTGCACTTCCTGAACGGCCATATCGGGTGGCAGTCTTCGTTGCTGGTACTGCCGCCGATTTACCTGATGTACCGGTCCTACCGTCTGTACCTCGGCAAACTCGAGACCGAGAAAGTTCATGCCCAGCAGGTCTCACAACTTCACCTGCGCACGATTGAAGCTCTGGCGCTCGCCATTGAAGCCAAAGACGAGACTACCGGTGAACACCTGCAGCGGGTTCGTGTCTACGCCATGGAACTGGCCAACGACTTAAATTTAAGCGATGACGAGAAGGAAGCGCTGCGGGCCGCATCCGTACTGCACGACATCGGAAAGCTCGCAGTACCGGAGCACATCATCTCGAAGCCGGGAAAGCTGACGCCGGAAGAATTCGAGAAGATGAAGATTCACCCCATCGTGGGGGCGGAGATTCTGGAGCAAGTTCATTTTCCGTATCCCGTGGTACCGATAGTCCGCGCGCATCATGAGAAATGGGATGGCAGCGGCTATCCGTTTGGGCTAGTGGGGGATGCAATTCCGATCGGGGCCCGAATTCTGGCCGCAGTCGATTGCCTGGATGCGCTGGCGTCCGACCGGCAGTATCGTAAAGCGCTGCCACTCGATGAGGCCATGCGGAAGGTCTCTTCGGAAGCGGGAACAAGTTTCGATCCGCAAATCGTCGCAATTTTACGGCGCCGCTACATTGAGCTGGAGAAACTGGCGAACCAGCAGCCTTTGCAGGCACCTCCGAAGTTATCGACGGACATCAAGGTAGAACGTGGGTCGGCGCCGGCGGCAGGATTTGCCGAATCGCAGGCTCCGGTGGCGACGTCTGTGTCGTCTTCAGATATCGATCAGCGCATTCCACTCGCGCGGAAGCAGTCGCAGGAGATCATTGAACTGGTCCGCCAGGTCGGTTCATCGCTGAGTTTAGAAGACGTCTTCTCGATTGTCTCGGTGCGCCTGAAGCATCTTGTCCCGCACGAATCGATGGCGGTGTACTGTCCGCGTGGGGATAATCTGTCGGCAAAGTTTGTGAGCGGCGAAAACTTCCACTTGTTCTCTTCTTTGCGAATTCCTCTGGGAGAAGGACTGTCGGGGTGGGTGGCGGAGAATCATCGGGCGATTCTGAACGGCAATCCGTCAGTCGAGCCCGGATACTTGAACGATCCCACCAAGTACAGCACTCTGCGCTCGGCGCTAGCCGTGCCGATTGAGGCGGAGGGGAAAGTGGTTTCCGTTTTGGCCTTGTATCGCGCGGGTCAGGACGCGTTCACACGCGATGATCTTGGGCTGCTGGAAGCTGCCGTGGCGGGACTGGGTGCGGCGATCGACATCGCCAGCAAACCCCGAGCTTCTGGAGCTGGCGCAAATTAGCTTTATATCTCATTCCATCTCAAAACTTACAAACATCAACTCTCCGTCGCGCTCGATCTGCAGCACCGCCGGATCGCCGGCTTTGAGCTTGTCGACCGCGGCACGCAGCGTCTGCGTCGAGTCAATTGGAACGGTGTTTAACTGATGAATCACGTCCCCGGCCTGCAGACCGGTTTCGGGAGTGATCAGTTCTACCGCCCTACCCACCACGATCACGCCCGACGGAATCCGCAGCAGCGAGCTCAGCTTGGTACCCAGTTCTCCGGTGATATCGATTGCAAGGATCCCCAGCCGGGGGATCAGGCTGTTCTCGGGGTTCACGGTATCGAGCAGTTGATCCATCTGATCGTGATGCTCAATCGCGGGAATGTTGATCGTCATGCGTTCCTTACCCCGGAGGATCTCCAGTTTCACGACCTGGTCGAGACGATGCAGATAGAGAGCCGCCGATAGCGAGGGCAGGGTCTCAACCCGGCGATCGTCAGCTGAGAGAATGATGTCTTGAACCTGCAGTCCGGCGGCCTGCGCCGGACCACCCGGCTTCACGTCCGCCACCACGACTCCCCAATGCTTGGGAAGTTGCAGCCCTTCGGCCAGGGTAGGCGTAATTTCCTGCGCCACGGCGCCAATCTCCACGCGGTGAACGTGCCCGTACTTGCGCAGGCTGCGATATACAAACTCAACCACACGCGCTGGGATGGCGAAGCCGAGGCCTTCGCTTCCGCCACCTTCCGACAGAATGAATGTGTTAATGCCGACCGCCGAGCCGTTCATGTCGACCAGTGGCCCGCCACTATTTCCCGGATTGATCGGAGCATCCGTCTGTATGTACGTAAGGGGCTTGCTTGGATCCGCCTGGCGGGCGAGCGCGCTGACGACTCCCATGGTGACGGAGTTCTGCAGACCCTCGGGACTGCCGATGGCAAATACCAATTGCCCGACATGAGGACGCTGCTGGCTGACGAGGGGCAAGGTCGGCAGATCCGTCTGATCGATCTTGAGCAACGCGAGATCACTTTCTTTATGCTGACCGAGCAGCTTGGCCTCGACGATGCGGCGCTTGCCAAGCGGAACCAGTCCTGACGAGTCCCCCATCGGCAACGGCAACGCCACCCGAATTCGTTGGGCACCCTCGACCACGTGTGCGTTGGTCATGATGTAACCGTTCGGATCCACGATCACGCCCGATCCGACCGCATGCTGGCGCACGATAAATGCGGTTTGCGATCGATTCTCCTCACGGGTCGTGCCATAACCGGTAACGAGAATCTGCACCACGGCGGGAGAGACTCTGGCGGCCAGGCTCTCCAAAGCGCTGTTGAGCTGAACCAGAACGGCGTTGGATTCGGACTTCGATTCAGATGGCTTCGGACCAGGTTTCGCCGTCTGTGCTTTCTGATCCGCGGGCTGATCTGCCGGGGTTTGTCCCAACACGCCCACAGTCATAGCAACGAGCACAGACACCGCCATAAGACGCGGACCTCGCCTGCGTCCTAAGATTCTGAATGAATATGTCATAGGATTACCGTTTCCCTGCCGTAACAACCTTTCCAAGACACTACCATCTTCCACTACGACACAGCGCTGTTTTGTGCCTGTCATTTATTCGTTCAGCACTCGCTCTCAGTTTCGCTGCGCTCTCCCAAATGCTGTCGCAACCCAATCGCATCGCGAAACGGCCGCGACGGTTGTCTGCTAGTATTTCCTTCGCCGATCGTTCTGAATCAGACTCCGTGGACCCCAACGTCTTCATCGCAGAAGTCTACCGCCGAATGGCCGCTCGGCACGCTACGGAGAAAGCGCACCCTACATGGCAAGAGACGGAAAACCAGGCGATGGTGCTGAATGCTGCGCACCAGTACGCGCCCTACCTGCCCAAAGATCGCAGTGCGCCGATCCTCGATCTTGGTTTCGGCGGGGGATGGTTTGTAGCTGCCTGTCTGAAGCTGGGTTACGAGAATATTTACGGAGCCGATTTCGGCATCGCTCATAAACAGCACGTGCGCGAGTGGGCCCCGGATCGGGTCACACTGTTTGACATCCCAAACGACATCGGTGAATTTTTGAGCGGCAAGCAGGAACAGTTCGAGTTCATCCATCTGGCGCACGTCATTGAACATGTGCCGAAGTACTCGTTGCTGTGGGTGGTCGACTCTCTTTATGGGGCTTTGCGACGGGGCGGTTCCGTGCTGTTGCGCACGCCGAACATGGAAGGTCCGTGCGCGAATTCGTCGTTGTACGTCACCATGTCGCACGAGTACGGATTCGCGGGATCCAATCTCATGTCGTTGCTCGATATATGCGGCTTCGACGACGTCAGGCTGCTCACTTTTCGCGAGCCAAGCCCGAGCCTGAAGCAACGGGCAGGCGACCTGTTGCGCTGGCCCATTCTGAAGCAGAGCCGGCTGCGCCACCGTTTATTTGGAGTAAATCGGGGCGGTCAATTCGGCTCGGAATTGATCGTGATCGGTAAGCGCGGCGCATGGCCTCCTTACTTCGATCGGCGGTTTAAATAAGCAATAAGCAGTGAGCAATGAGCCTGAGCGTTGAGCAAAACTGACGTCAGCTGGTTCGCTCATTGCTTATTGCTCCCCCTGGGCCCGCCCCGGCTGGCCAAGGGGGAATCGCACCTACCGTTAACTAACGGGTTATCAGGCTTTTACATGAGTAACTTTCCGTGATATAACCGCCCGTGAGCACAAAAGTGGGCCCCAGCCCGCTAGGAGCTTGGTTTGACGACGTTGGCCTCATTCACAGACCGTACACAGACAGGTCAACCTAGAGGAGGTACCGTGGGGGAAGAAGCACGGACCGGGAAACGATTTCCGCTGGAATTGCCGATCAAGATTCATAAGGGTGAAACCGGTGCGGATGCCAAGGGAGTCACCGGGAATCTCAGCGCGGCGGGCGTGTACATCCGCGCCGACGCCGCTATGGAGATTGGTTCGCCCGTAGAATTTGAAATCACGCTACCCCCGGAAATGACGGGTGGTCAGGAGAATGTGACCATCCAGTGCAAGGGGCGAGTAGTGCGCGCCGATGAGACGGGAGAAGGCGGAGAAGGCCGCGGCGTGGCTTGCGTGATCGACTCATACGAGTTCGTCAGGAACTCATAAACCGGACTTTCTTGGAGCGCTGAAAAAATGCTCAAACTGATTTTGGCCGATAACCAGGCGATCTTCCGAGCGGGCATCGCGAAAGTACTCGCCGTCGAAGATGAAATGCGCATTGTGGCCCAGGCACAGACGCCGGAACAGATGTTCATGGCGCTTGATAAGTTCCGCGCCGCGGTTCTGGTCGTTGCAGCAGGATTCCATAACGACTTCTCTGCCATCGTGCAGGGGGCTAACAAAGCAAAGACGCGCGTCATTGTGCTTGCCGATACCGGCGAGAGCGCGCAGAAGCATATGTCGAACGGAGCGCACGGCGTCGTCTATCGCAACGTAACCAGCGCGGCGCTGGTGGATTGCGTGCGCAAAGTCGCGCGCGGCGAGACCTGGGTACAGGATGTCGCGGTACCCAGCGAACTCACTGAAAACGATATGGTCGGATTGCGGGTCCGCGACCGACTGACGGCGAAAGAACTGCGCATCGTCGCACTGATCGTGCAGGGATACAAGAACAAAGAAATCGCGTCGCAGCTTGGCACTACCGAGCAGGTGATCAAGAATTATCTGCGCAACGTGTATGACAAGATTGGTGTGTCGGATCGGCTCGAGCTGGCGCTGTTCACCATTCACCACCGCATCTTGAACGAAGCTGCGGCCGCAACTACGGCGGGGGCGGCTCCGCAGCCCCCCGCGGGCGTCGCACAGTAAGTTTTCGTCCGCAAGAATCAAAAGGCCACCTTGCTTTGGGGTGGCCTTTCATTTTCACCTTGTAAACGTCTCTGTCATCCTGAGGCGCCGTTCTTTGGCGCCGGAGGACCTATGCAACTCTGACCGGCGCTCGTGCTCATGCCACTTGGCTCATAGGTTGTGGTTGGAGAAAGTGCATAGGTGCTCAGAATGACAGAACAATGGATCACATCAAAGGTGCAATACCGATGCGCTACTCAGTCCGTAGCGCCTTTGCTGGATCGATCGAAGCGGCGCGGCGCGCCGGAATGAATCCTGCCAGCGACGAAGCTACAACCAGAGTCACAACGGAACCGATGAGAACAGCGGCGTCGATCCCTTTGACTTCGTAGAGTTGGGATTCGACAAAACGAATGCACAGCCAAGCGATCGGAACGCCGATTGCCAGCCCGATAACAGCTTGGATCAGCGCACCCCGCAGGATCATCGTCGTAACTTTGCCGCGTTCGGCGCCGAGGGCCATGCGAATTCCGATTTCCGACGTGCGCCGCGCTACCGTGTAGGCGCTTACTCCGTACAGTCCAACCGTCGCAAGAAGAAGGGCCAGCATTCCGAACAGCATTGTCAATCGCGCCAGCAGGCGATCTTGCGTGAACTGATCTGTAATCTGCTGATCAAAAGTCTGGAACTTCACAACTGCTAGGTTCGGATTAATCCTGGAGAGCGTTCGTCGAGTCAGCATTTCCATCTCTGGCATGGGCCGAGCCGTTTTCAATGCAAACGCGCCGACATACATCCCCTCATCTTCGTCGATCGGTGTTTTGTCGCTCGCTGGTCTTTGCAGCAGCGGGGTAAAGAACATCAGGTGGTCTTTCCAGCGCACATCCTGGTAAACCGTATCGTCGACGACGCCAACGATCTGATAGTCATGCAAATGTTGGTCATTCTTATTGCCAAAGTAACGGCCGATGGGATTTTCCCCGGGCACGAAGAATTTCTTCGCGAAGGTCTCATTGACCACGGCGATCGTGGCCGATGTCGCGGTGTCCTGTACCGTGATGCCTCTTCCCCTTAGCACGTGCGTTCCGACCGAATCAAAGTATTCGGGGCCTACCCGGATATTTGAGGTCGAAAGATGTAATTCCGGCTTTCCCTCCACGCTGACATCCTCGCCGTTGTTGTTATCTTCCATCGGTGTGTAAGAGCAGATACCAACCTTCTCCACTCCTGGGATCGCATGGAATTGGCCCTCGATGGCGCGGTAAAGACCAGCGAGTTGTCGCTGCGAATATCCTGCCGCCTGCGGGTTGAGGTGGACAATGTAGCGGTTCTTCGGATCGAGCTTCAGATCTGAATGTTCGAGTTTGCTCAAGCTCTGGGAAAACAGACCAGCGCCGACCAGCAGCACGAGCGAGAGGGCTGCCTGGACGACGACCAGTCCTCGCTGCAACAGAGACGCGCCTCCGGTCGCGCGTGTGCCGCTGCGCAGAGCGTCGGCAGGCTCAGCCTGCGCTGCTATCCACGCGGGAGCCACACCAAACAAAACGCCCGTCACCAGCGACAATCCGCACGCGAAGCCAAGCACCGCGGAAGACGGACTGGCATGGATGGGCAAACCCTTCGCATCGGGGAAGGCGAGCGCAAGCAACATTTGCGTTCCCGCATATGCCAGAGCGATGCCGGCAAGCCCGCCCAACCCCGCTAGCAGCAGGCTCTCGGTCAGCAACTGACGCACGATTCGTGTGCGCCGAGCGCCGAGCGCCGTCCGTACCGACATCTCTGCTTTGCGTGCCATGCCACGCGCGAGAAGCAGGTTCGCGATGTTGGCGCAGGCAATCAGCAGTACCAGCCC
>DATEHP010000171.1:0-3816 GCA_035279505.1 Candidatus Sulfotelmatobacter sp.
CTGGTCGAAACTCCTGATCAATTGCTCGGTTACAACCCTCGGCGCGCTCTGTTCGCAAACCATGCGTCAGTACATGGAAACGGAGGCAGGCAAGAAGGTCTTCCGACGGACGTACGAGGAAGCGTTGTCCGTGGCACTTGCAATTGGCACTCGGCTGGAGCGGCTGGCCGTGGACCCGATTCCGCCCGGATGGCCGAGCAATATTGCCGCAGTAGAACACTATGAGTCGTGGGTCGAAGCCATGATTGCTTTCTACGGAGACATCAAACCCTCCATGCTCCAAGACCTTGAGCGCGGCCGTAAAACGGAAATCGACTTTATCAACGGCTATGTGGTGACGTTAGGCCACGCGTCCGGAGTGCCGGTACATATGAACGACACAATTACAGACCTTGTACACCAGATCGAACGTGGAGTTCTCCAGCCGACACGAGACCGGATGAACGACCTAGCTGATCAAACCTGTGAGCGGACCCGTGGCACCAGTATTTGACGGCCAACTCTGACCGCTTGTCTCATTTCGGACGCCGCATGTCACTTTTCCTGCAAACACTGGTTCTTCGCGGCATATTGTCCGGTCAGCAGGAACGAGCAGTAGAGTCGTTCAGCGACGTAGAGGAGTTCCACATGGAGAAG
The DNA here is from genome assembly GCA_035279505.1 of Candidatus Sulfotelmatobacter sp. Taxonomy (GTDB): domain Bacteria; phylum Acidobacteriota; class Terriglobia; order Terriglobales; family Acidobacteriaceae; genus Sulfotelmatobacter. The sequence goes on from DATEHP010000171.1 coordinate 637, forward strand.
ATTCTGACTCAGTACGTAGTGTGCGCGCTTGCGGTCGCTCTGATGGTGCCGTTGGCGCAGGCGCAGCCGGCAGGAATACAGGCCGCCTTTGGAAAAGATGCCGCAACACTTTCCGACAAATTCACCGGACTCGCGCGCGTGATGTCGGGCAAGTACGACTGGAAGCCCGGCCAGGGCGTTCGCTCCGTCGGCGAGGTCTTCAACCTGATCGTTAAAGAGAACGGCCTGCTCGCCGGCGTGCTTTCGGGCACGCCGAATACGGGGGCACCACCCGCGCCCATCACCGATCCGGAGAAAATGCAGGAAGCTCTGAAGGCGTCTTACCTCAATCTGCAAAAAGCGATTACAGGACTTTCCGACAACGACCTGCAGACGACGGTGAAACTGTTCGGAAGAGACTGGACGAAGCAGGACGCGCTGATCCACATTCTCGCAGATCAACACGAGCATCTGGGGCAGTCAATTGCGTACGCGCGCAGCAACGGCGTGGTTCCGCCCTGGTCTAAGTAGGAGCGCAGCGGGCACGGCCCGCGGCAACGGTTGGACCTGGTCGTAGCACTGCGAGAGAGTTGAACAACCGGGGTCAGGACTCGCTGGCAAGAACTAATCAAAGCATTGAACGTGCGGCGCGCTTTCCGTCGCGCAAAAAAACAAGCGGCCCGAAAGCTGGTGGAGCAGCCTCCGGTGCCCGCCAAAAAGAGGACACCGTGAAGAGTTTCGTTAGGCTGTTTTGCACTTTAGCACCGCTTATGAGCGCCGCCTTCGGTCAGGGCAATGTTGTCAAAATGCCCGCCCTCCAGGCCCAGATGAGCAAGTTGTATGCGAATGCCCGTCAGAGTTTTGTGCCCACTACCAACGGTCTCACACGCAAGACTGAGTTGTCGTTCACGCTCAGCGCAGACGGCGCCCCAAACCAGGTTGGTTCAAGCCACGATTGGGCGCACGATTCTGTGCGGGTGCATCGCGGTGACACCGCAATCGTCCACACGCACCCGTTCGGGACAGCTCCCCGCCCTTCTGACGGCGACCTCGCAATTGCTGTGAAGCTCGGCATTCCAAATTATGTACTGAGCTGTTACGCGCTGTGGGTTGCCTTGCCCGACGGAGAGGTCGCACAAGTTGCCGATGTGCAATGGAGGCACGGTCAGCTAGTGTTGAAACAAAGGGCGCCGATCCCGCAGAATTTCGCCGAGCAAAGTGCGCACCCCACCTCCGGAGTATGTCGGACATCAGTCGGACTTTGCAGGCGGATGAATCCATACGACGCCGAGCTCGTCATTTAGACATACCTCCCCGTCTATTTGTGGTCGCACCGCTGGCCCGGAACCTTCCGCGAGGCGCGCAACGAAGGTAAATCCGGTATTTGCCTTGCGAGGCATGAACTCGCGCCGCGGTTCAGATTGAATGTTTTTGCAGTAATGAAGGAGCGACTTCCATGACACTCGATTGCTGGAAATTCAGGGGCGGGAAATCCAAGGGATGGAGTGTTTGCGCCATTGTCCTGCTTTCTTTTACCGCCGGATCAATCATTACTGCCCGCCTTGCTCACATTGACCACGTGAGGGCCGACAGTAATCGCGTCTTCGAGCTTCGCATTTATCACAGTGTACCGGGCAAACTGCCGGCACTGGAATCGCGGTTCCGAGACATCTATTCAAAGCTGTTAGCCAAACACGATCTGCAGGTCGTGGGTTACTGGGTACCTGAGGGGGCAGCCGATTGGGACAACACATTCGTCTACGTCGTGGCTCATTCCGGCCGGGAGGAAGCAAAAAAGAATTGGGACGCGATGCTGGCCGACCCGGAGGTTCAGGAGGCAATCAAAGCCGAGCAGGCCGACAAGCTGGTGGAAAAGATAGACCGAACGTACATGCGGCCGACGGATTTTTCGTCGAAGTAGTGTCACATTCGCGAGATTCGATTCGTTAGTCGAGTGCGATAGTCACAGCTGACGGGCCGACAGGAGCGTCTTCATGGGGACTTTATTTCAGGATGTTCGCTATGGTTTGCGCGTGCTGGTCACGAAGCCCACGTTCACGATCGTGGCGGTCCTGACGCTGGCTCTGGGCGTGGGAGCCAACACAGCCATTTTCAGCATCGTGAATGCCGTGTTGCTGCGTTCTCTTCCGTTCCCAGACCCCGATCGTCTTGTAAGGATCTCCTTTAACAACCTGGGGGTAGGATTGCGGGGCGTTCGGTTTTCCGTGCCGGAATTCGACGATCTTAGAACGCAGACGGATGTGTTCGAAGATGTGAGTGTCATCGTCTTGGGCCCAACAAACTTGACCGGTGTCAAACAGCCCGAACATTTGGAAATGATGGAGGTTTCTCCCAACTACTTTTCGATGCTCGGCGCAACTCCCGAACTAGGACGCTTGTTTGGCCACCAGGACTTCGCGCTAGGTTTCGCGCCCGTGGTCGTGATTAGCGATGCTTTGTGGCGCCGATCTTATGGGGCTGATCCTGGCGTCCTCGGCCGGAGCCTCCGCCTCGATAACGATCTATATACGATTGTGGGTGTACTTTCTCCCGGATTTCGCCACCCCGGACCGACCATTCCAGCTGTGGAGGTGTGGATTACCTGCGGATTCAGTGCCGATCCCTTCCCACCGCCGGCGCGTAGCTTGCGCATATTACCGGGGGCAATCGGACGTCTCAAGCCGGGCCTCACCGTAACGCAAGCTCAGCAGCGGCTTGATGTAATCGCTGCTAATCTGCGTCGCGAATTTGCCAACGACTACCCGCCGCAGGCCAAATGGACGGTTGAGATTGAGCCGTTGCAGCAATCGTTGGTGGGTAAGGTTCGACCGATGCTGGTCGTGTTGATGGCTGCCGTAATCTTAATCGTTTTCGTGGTGTCTCTAAACATTGGCAGTCTGCTTCTGGCGCGCGCCTCCGGACGGCAGCAAGAGATGGCAGTGCGAGCGGCAATGGGAGCGAGCGGCGGCCGAATGATCCGACAGATGCTCACCGAATCGCTTTTGTTGGCCTTCATCGGGGGCATCGCAGGGCTCACGACGGCGGTGATCACGCTGAGAGCCGTCTTGCGATTTGTGCCGGCGAATCTTCCACGGCTGGGCGAAGTAAACATTGATTGGAAGGTGCTGGGGTTTGCGTTACTGATTTCGCTCGCGACCGGGCTACTGTTTGGGCTGGCACCCGCGCTTCATTCCTCGAAGG
>DATEHP010000172.1:0-3383 GCA_035279505.1 Candidatus Sulfotelmatobacter sp.
TTGACCGTCGTGCTCGTCACACACGAGCCGGACATCGCCAATTACGCGCAGCGCGCTCTGGAATTTCGCGACGGAAAGATGCGCAAGGATACCTACATTCAGAAACGATTGATCGCCCGCGACGTTTTACCCACCTTGAAAGCGCCGGATGACGAGTCCGACGAAGATCCCTCCGCCCCGCAGCCGAAGTAACGAAATATTTTCCGCGGCAGATCAGAAGCTTGTTGAAAAGTATTTCTAGTCTGTCATTCCGAGCTTGCCTGCCCGATTCCCCGAACGGAAAATGCCCCATCTCCGCCACCACGCTGCCGCTGGAATTGGTCACCATGCGGTTCGACAGATGGTCCTGATGATAATAATTTGTCCCCGAGGAATCGGCCTTCGCTAATAGCGCTCCGCCCGCGTAAACATACTCTCGCGTCGGTGAGCTTGGCGCGGCTCCGTTCTCGTACTCGGCAATCACCTAGTAGAGTTTGAAACTGAGCGTCATTTTGAGAGCGACCCCTTGAAGATTGGACTGATTGGGATCGCCTTTCCAATTGATTAAGCTAACATCGTACAAACCTCGTCCGGTGAGACAATATGTGTCGGTGATGACCTGCCATTGCCCAGATGATTCCGTATCCCATTCCGATGTCACCCTGACGACTTTTACGCAGCCCGAGGTACTTCTCTTGATGTTGCTGAATTCTTCGCGCCGAACCTCAACATACGATTTTGAGCCTGCTTCATTGATCCATTCATCAATCGTTTTGATGGCAGTCGGTGCTTGACTGACCGTAATCTCGGCACCATGTGGTTTGAGCACGACACCCTGAACCCTTTCATCAGGAGGGAAATTAAGAATATCCAATATCTCTGGATTCGGGGCGAGTTGATTGGTAAATAGATACCAAGAAGCAGGGTAGGAGATCTTGTATCGTGACTTGGTGTTTACAAATTCTCTCCATTGGATATTGTGAACGCCTACGGCGCTCATAATGACCATCGTTGCAAAAACTTTACGGAGAGTAGTCATTCTCAGCCCCTACTTGCACGGGAAACGAAGTGAATTCGGATCGCCGTCCTGCTCTTTTTTGAGGAAAGTGTTGATGTTACTCAAACCATTTGCGCAATCTGGGCCTTGGCAATACCTTCCATAAATGGAGCTTGTCGTCGTGAGCGGCGGTCTTCCGTTGAGGTACAGACGGCCGGTACCCAATCCATGACTTACGGCAGTAATCCCCGCTCCCCAACTGCTAAAACCACCACTGCCCCAGTTCCAAGCGTTATAGGGCCCACGCGTGATGTTTTCGCCAAAACGTGACTCAGCACCGGCGATTGCGACAACGAAGCGAGGATCGACATTGAATTGTTGGCCAGCGCTAATAAGAGCAGCACCCTGGCCGGCAATGGGAGATCCCTTCCTACCAAGATAGGCGTCCAGCGAACCAGCGTTGACAGGACATAGAAGCTTGAATGGTTTAGACTGAAGAGCCGGTGGGAGATCAGGAGCAAAATCCTGCGTTCCCGCCGATTGGGGGACGCCGAGGGAGAGAAGAAGGTCGAGATTGCCGTATTCATAAACCTTGATTTCGGTCAAACCGTTTTTACAACCGACTCCCCCGTCACAAGACTGAAGTACCCAGTGGCTCCCAGTGGAAGTGAAGGCGAAGGCAATTTGACTGGCAAGATCATCTCCACCTATCTGGAATCCGCCGTTGGGAAGTTCACCGCTATCGTCCCCAACGAAGCCCCCATCCAGGGAGAAACCTCCGCCGCCAAACGGATTGGTGTGGTCTACGCAGCCGCTCTGCGGGGGAGGATCGCCGTCCGCGTCGTCACTTGGCTCGGATGGGCCAGGGCCAGAAGCCTGCTGGGACTTGTCCGATGGCTTCACTTGTACCGTGTTGCAGTCCGGAGTTGCGCCTGAAGGATCAGTAACATTTGCAGGATCGTTGACAGAGTAGCTGTAGCGATTGAGCGACTGCGGATTCGCCGTCGAACCAGGAAGCGGGTCCGGCGAAGATAATCTGCCCAAGCGGCTCATGTGATAACGCGCCATCGCGTAGTGATTCCCTGACTCCGAATCATACTCGTAGGTCGTGAAATACAGCTTGTCGTTCGTCGCGTTGTACCACGATTCACCGAATGGAAAGTGCCCCATCTCCGCCACCACGCCACCGCTCGAATTGGTCACCATGCGGTTCGATAGATGGTCCTGATGATAATAATTGGTCCCCGAAGAATCGATCCGCGCCAGCAGCGCGCCGCCTGCGTAAATGTATTCTCGCGTGGGATTCGTCGGTGCCGCGCCATTCGCGTATTCGGCAATCACCTTCGAGCCTGAGAAAATGTACACGGTCGTCGTGCTGCCGGCGATCTTCTTTACCCGCAAGCCGTTCCCGTCGTAGGTATAGCTCCCGGAACCCAGCCCGCCACTGGCCGTCACCGCCCGGCCTTCGCCGTCGTAAGTTAACGTGTTCAGCGCGTCATTGGTGATGGTCACCATTGAGCGCCGCGTCCTGCCCAAGCTCCCACGGAGTACGCGACGGAGCTATAAAAAGGACACACGCTCAGAGCTTGGTCAACGCAGTCGGGCCTGCATTTCGTTCCAAATAGAACGCCCCATCCGTTCGGTCCATAGAGGCTTCCAAAAGCATCGGGGATGTTGGCGATGAGCCAAATAGCCGGTAGGACCCAAACCCACATCGCCGATTTTGATCGCAATCTTTGATTGAGGGTAAAGCCGGCAAGAAACCCAAGACCTATCTCTCCAAAAAAAACAGGGCCGTCGAAAAGCGCGGTCGAGACACGCAAGGACACCCCTTCCAGAATGGATGCGAGAAGTGCTCCGACGACGAAAACGCCTACGCTTCCGATCAGGAAGTGCATTAGATAAATCCCAATCTTCCGCGGCCAATTATTTTCAGGGCGAGCAGCTTGCGGGTCAATTACTTCCATGGGATCCTCTCCTGCGGTACCGCTGGCTTGCTAAGTCGAAACGACGCACGTGGTTTCCCAACACGGTCGAAGTCCCTCGGCGGAGCTAGAAGGGAATATCCTCGTCTGAAATGCTTGCCTCGTGCCCGCCTGTGTCTTCCGCGGGCATGACGTCCGGCTCAGCCCCGTGTGACGCGCCCGCCCCGGCGGCAGCGGAATCGCCGCGCGAACCCAGCATCCTCATTTCGGATGCCACGACTTCAGTGGTACTGCGCTTCTGTCCGGACTTATCTTCCCACTCGCGGGTTTGCAGGCGTCCCTCGATATATATCAGCGAGCCTTTCTTCAGATATTGCTGGCAGATTTCGGCCAATTTTGACCACACAACAATGCGATGCCATTCGGTTTTTTTCTGGCGCTCGCCGGAGCGATCTTTATAAGTGGAGTCTGTCGCCAGCGTG
>DATEHP010000173.1:0-5355 GCA_035279505.1 Candidatus Sulfotelmatobacter sp.
AGCCCGCTTAGCGAAGCGGACCGCAAGGCGGTAAATGAGTGGATTCGTGCGCCCGGCCACTTCGACGCTGTGATTGACTTTGACTTCGCAGTGCGCGACCCGCGTCAGCCCGATCACCTGCGGCCCGACTACGATTGTGGAGACCACCTGCACCCCTCTCCGGCAGGATACAAGGCGCTGGGCGAATCCATCCCGCTCGCGCTTTTCAAGCACTAGTTCTTCGCGACTAGTGTCTTCGCGTTCTTCAACTCGGGCCTCTCCGAGTGTTTTCCGTCATCGCAATTTTTCAACAGTTGGCTGGAATAGGTATTTGCTTTTGCCGCCTGATGCGCCACCTCCGCCGCATGCGCGGCGCCCGCCAACCCATTAAACCTGTTCGGATCGATCTTCATCGATTTCTCGTACTCTGCCAGCGCTTTCTCCGGTTGTTTCAACTCAAGCAGCATGTCGGCCAGCATCTCGCGCGCGGGTATATCCACTTCCGCCTTTCCCGCCTGATCCTGATGGTCCGCCACTTCTCCCATCAGCTTGAGCGCCTCATCAGTTTTCTTCTCGACGAACGCCAACCAGGCATGGACCTCGTCATGTGCAGCCGACGACTTCCGCCCTTCGAGGGTGTAGGCGTACTTGGAATGCCGGGTCGCCTCCTCAGCATCGTCAAACATCTGCGCGTTCTTTTTCGTCGCTTCGACATCGCCCATACGCGCCGATGCAATCGCTCGCGCCCAATACGTGATCGCCTGCAGATGAGCCGGGCCATTCGCCGCCGGTTGCAGCGCCGCGGCGTCGGCCCAGCGATGCATCTCCAGATCGTAAAGAGCAGGGAAGTGAGCCGCAGCGTATCCCATATATTCCAGCATCCCAGTGTCGTCCATGGCGGGCGCACCAGCTACGATCTCTTTCGACTTCTTGACGATTTGCTTTGCCGCCTCGTCCTGTCCCGTTTGCAAATACGCATAAAGCAAGAAATGCATGGCGTGCAGTTCATGCCCGCGCATGTACATGGCCCCCGACTTCTCCGTCAGTGTCACCGATTTCAAGTTTGCCTGAATATCTTCCTGCCAGAGTCCCAGCCTGGCAAAGATGTGCGAGGGCATGTGCACCGCGTGCGCCGACGAGGGTGCAATCTCCGCATACCGCCTCGCCGCCTGTAGTCCCATCTGGGCCATTTCGGGAGAATCGCATGCGTGAATAATGTAGTGCGCCAGTCCCGGATGATCGGGCTGCTTCTGGAACAGGGGATTCAGCACCGCTACCGCCTTCTCCGTTGCTTCGTGCGATGCATCATCCGGTTTCTCCGCTGCCATCAGCGAAAGGGCGTAGAATGCCCCCGCCTCAAGATCGTCTGGATACTTCTGGTACAACTTGGCCATCGCATCGGAGTACGCGCCGGCCTGCTTCAGATAGTTCGCCTTCGACGGATCGCTGTAAAACACGCCCAGAGCTGAGATGTATTCCCGCTCCCTCTCCGTCTTTGCCCCGACCTTCTGCGCCGTCTCGATCTCCTTGTGCCCGTGCTTCAAAGTCGCGTCTTCCGGCCTCTCCCAGATCTCATGGAACAGGCTCATCGCGATCCCCCAATGCGCTATCGCGCATGCCGGATCCTTCTTCGTGATCTCACTGAACTGTTCCCCAGCCTCTTCGTACCCAAAAGAGTGCAGCAGGGCTACTCCTCGCTCAAAGGCAGCCTGCGACCCAGGCTCGCAGGAAATAGGAAATGAAACCTTCCCCAGGTTCTCGTTCGCATCGTGATGATGGCCGTGCATGTCGTCATCAAGCGCGAGCGCGGGCAAAGCGCAGACAGCCCCCAGCAGCAAACAGGCAAATAGTTTCACGCGGATCATCGTCCCCTCCCACAAGCGCAGATGCTTAACTGTAATCAACTTTCGTAATTTTCACCACAAGGCGTCAGGATGGTTGGGAGCGAGCAGAGGTTAGGAGTTCAGGTGGGTGTCCCATGCGAGCGTGACGCCCGAGTCATCCGCAGATCGCGCGAGTCTTGCACCACTGCACATCAAAATTCCCTTTGACTGTTTCACCGCCCTTGAAATGCAGTTCGTAACTCCCTCGAGCGCCAGATCCCTCTTCGTACTTCTCGAACACGATCGTTCCCGACTCGGCCCGTTGGCAATCACCCTCCTTGGCACAGCGCGACGCGAAGCCGGCGTCTGAACCGCTGCCGAACTTCACGGTTTGGCCTGCATGAATCGGAAGCCCACGCCAAACTCCCATGCTGATGTACGGCCCCTTCACTCGTTCGCATTGCGCTGGCTCTGCCGTCAGCGTGATCCCAATCGCCGGTCCATCCCATGGCGCGCAGGAGCTCTGAATCAATCCGTAGGCAAAAGGTGACGCTGTAGAAAAAGCGAGTCGGCCAGGAGTCAACAACATGGTGACCGCAAGGGCATACCTATGCGTGCGGGATGGCATAAAGAACCTCCAACATCGTTCCTAATCGAGAACAATCTCACGGACTCTGCGTGTGATCGAGTTACTTCGGTACACGCCAGGAACTTGCTATCCGGGATTGCGATGCATATTCCTAAACAACTTCGGAAGGGGGAAGGAAGTCTTCTTCTTGAGTCGTGACAAGTTTCGGGTTCCGTAAGCGCTTCCGCAAAGGAGGTGCGGCCGCAATATTCCAGAATGCTCAAAAGATGGCCACATTCGCAGGAAGTTGCAAGTTGAAGTCAACGAGGCTGTGGAGGAGAATCCCGATGACACCCAGCGAGCATGCGAGTGTCTGTGCCAACGAAGGGCTGAAGCTTTTGTGGTGGAACGGCGATGGTGTTGGCCAGGATCGCCCGCCTACGGGGGGAAACGCTACAGATCGGCAGATGAGTTTTCCACCGAAAACGGCGTCCCTAGCACTGATAGGCATTGACTGGCAACAACCAGGAGGGTACGATTCGGATGAAACGGTCACCAAATTTACTATTAACTATTAGGGACACTCTTGTCTGCTGTGTCACACTTGTAGGCGGCGTCCCTCCGGGTGACCATAGTCCAACGGTTGCGTTCGAGGAACGGAGAATGATGAGGCCCTTGTATCTGAAGATCCTGAGCTGCATGATGGTCATGATTTTTCCGGCTGCCTTGTTTGCAGCGGAACAACCTGCAGCCATGCTCTACAGTCATGGAACCGCCTTGCTCAATGGCAACAGCATAGCAAGGTCATCGGCTGTCTTTACCGGTGACCTGGTTCAGACAAGTGCGGACTCCGTTGCAAACATCAATGCTGTCGGCTCAAGTATCCTGGTCCTGAATGACTCGCTGGTTCAATATGAGGACGGCAGTCTCAAGTTAGAGCACGGGGGCCTAACCATATCGACCTCGAAATCGGTGAGGGCTCGCGCCGGCGATGTTATCGTATCACCGACCGCTACTGGTTGGACCGAATTTGAGGTGAGAGATGTCGATGGGAAGGTCCAGATCGTCGCCCGGAAGGGCGACCTGACCATCAGCGATAACGCCGGAACCACGACGCTGGCGCAAGGTCAAGAGACCACGCGAGACGAGTCCCAGTCGCAGGACGATTCACAGGCGCACAAGGGCGGCAAGAAAAAGAAGAGGGGAGCGGGACCAGCAGCCGCAGCCGCTCCTGGCGCAGCCGGTGGAGTATTGAACTCTCCTATAGCAATCGGAATTGCCGGAGGCATTGTTGTGGGGGGTACCGCATGGGTCTTAAGTCGCAGCGATGACCCCGTAAGTCCGGCCAAGCCCTGAACTCGAAGGGCGTATCCGACAGGACATCCGTGTTCGTCGATGCGCGGCCACGAGAAGTGATTTCCCACAAAAGTTTGGAACCCTCGCCCAGCAAATCTCGACCGTGAAAATGAAAAAGGGCCAGTCGGCATCGGCTCGCCCCCTCTCATTTGAAGGACTTTCAGTGCTGCGCTGAACCCACCAGATCGTTCTTCATCAGGCTGACTTCCACCCGCCCTCCGCTGGTGTGCTTCGCCATGGTTCCATCTGCGCCAGCCGCCGGCGAGTTGCCCATGCTCAGCACGTAAATGCGGTAGACAGGGATCTGGTGGTTGAGCACCAGGTAACGCAGCACCGAGTCCGCCATCTTCTGTGAGCTTGCAATCGCAGCCTGCCCGCGACCTGAGGCGTACCCGCGGACCTCGATGATGTAGCCTCGCTGATCCTTCAGCGGAGCCGCAATCTCGTCGAGCGCATCCTTCGCCGCCTTGCTCAGAACGGTCTGGCCGGCGCGGAAGCGAATTTCAGTCTGCCCGCTCCCTTTGTATTGATCGAGGCTCCCCACCATCTGCTCCGCCGCGGAAACCCGCGTCGTGACTTGGGTCGCCGCCGTTTGCGCCAGCTGCGCTTTGTTGCTTGCATCGGTCGCATGCTGGTCCGCAAGGCTGCTCTTCTCCGACGCCACCTGAATGCCCTGTTGCGCGCGTCCATCTACGTCCTTGATCGTCTTCCCGTTTTCTGAGGTCAACTCATCCAGTTCGTTGATGCGGTCCCGGATAGGCCCCACCTGGCGCTGCACGTATTTCTTGCTGGCAAACGGGTGCGTGACCAGATTCACGAGGTTGGGATCATCGCCGTCCCAGAAATCCTTGGGAGTCGAGGACGGGATCGGTTCTCGCTCGCTGACACTCGCGGGCTGCGAAGCAGAAGCAGTTGCTGTCGGCTTTGCGTTTGAGTTCGAGTCGAGTTGCTGCGTGAACGCCGGAAGCGCAAGCGCCGTGGGCAAGAGCAGCGTTATGAGTATCCGATTCTTGTTCATTTTCCGACCTTTTTCCGAGTGCCACATGGGGGTCCGCCCAACCTGACGGGCATCTTTTGTGACCTCTACACTTAGATTGTGCCTCTGGCGGGAGAAACGTGCAAGAGAATCCTGCCGGGCCCTTTCCGGCGTCCCCGGCGCAAACCCCGCGCCCCTCAAGGGTTTTGGCCGGAGACTCCATTCATTCAACCGTCCCGGACCCAGTCCGGGGAGATATAGAGGGGTCCTAACTTGCCCTAGGCGCAGTGTTCCGTTAGAAAAATCACTTCGAGTTATCGGGACTGGTGTGTAGTGTCGGGCGCGAAACTGACTCGTGCCGTTGCGGCCGGGCTAGATATTCAGGCAGAAAAGAAGGCTGCTCAGGAAATCCGCCTATAGGTTGCTGTTTAAAAGTGCCAGACAATGCCGCCGCCGACGAAAATATTGTGTTGGCGGCTCTTGCCGGTGGCCACATTCAGGTCCGGCACGCCCGACCAGAAGTCGCGAGCTTCACCGCGCACGGTGAATCGTCTGGTGAGCTTCACATCGAGTCCGACGCCTGCCTGCAGTACGCCTGTGGTAGTACCTGTTTTGCCCGGGTTTACTCCTCCGAACTCAAGCTTGGAACCCTC
>DATEHP010000174.1:0-24945 GCA_035279505.1 Candidatus Sulfotelmatobacter sp.
CTCGCTACGCCTGAAGAACGGCTCAGCTCGGGATGACGCCGACGGGCTCGGACGCCCGCCGAAGAGAGCTACTTCTTGGATCCGGCGAGTTCCTTCTTGGCCCCACTGCTGGCGCCGGTCAGGATGCCGAGGACTTCTTCTTCCTTCATGATGATGAACTCTTCGCCGTCGATCTTGATTTCGGTGCCGGAGTATTTGCCGAACAGGATGCGGTCGCCCTCTTTGACGGCCAGTGGGAAGGTCTTGCCTTCGTCGTTGGTGCGCCCTTTACCGGTGGAAACTACTTCGCCCTCCTGCGGCTTGTCTTTAGCCGAGTCGGGAATGATGATGCCGCCGCGTGTGGTGGTAGCTTCCTCCACACGACGCACCAGAATGCGGTCGTGGAGCGGTGCAAATTTCGCCATGGTCTAAACTCCTTTCAAGTCGTTGGAAAGTTGGTGTGCCAGTAACTGAATCTCTGTAACCCTATGATTTTGTTGGTTTAGGCGGTGCTGTTAGCACTGGCGCCCGTCGAGTGCTAATTCTAAGGAAGAGGGCCGCCGTTGTCAAGGGGCGTCGAGGACAAGCAATTTTATGGAACGAAGATCGCGGAGACAGCTGAAGCCTTGGAACAGCACGTTTCATTCTAATACAGTGAAGAACGCCTACGGATCTTGCACGAGTTTAATTCGTCCAACATCAGTTTGACGATTCTGGCGGCGAGCGGTCTGGCGTTTGCGCCGGATTGCATCTTTGCCCCTGCGGGTGAGGAGCATCCTGTACCGGATTAAGCTTTCGGAGAGCTACCACCGTAGTTCCGCCCGAGTCATCGACCCAGTTTATCGACGGGGACCTGGTGCAGGCTTCCGATGGAAATTTGTGGGCAGATTCCTTTACGGTGCCCGGGCTCTACTTTCGGGTTCGGTTTGGCAGCGCACTACGCTGAATGCGTCGGTCAAGCGCGGAACCGTTCGGCCTGCCCGAAGCGGCGGACGGAAAGCTGTACGGGATGTCATTTTGAAAACGGAGGGCCAACGAATGGGCAGCCGAGCAATGGAGCCTTCTGGGTCGTCCAGGCAGGGTTTATGCCACCCCAGGCGACGGTCATCAATTTTCAACGAACGACTGGTAAGGCCGGGTTTACGTTCGTGGTGCAAGGTTACCATTTTGTCGGCACGACGGCCGTTGCGGTCAACGGCACGGCCGCCACTTTCAAGATGCTAACCGCAAACTTTGTCCGATGACCGTGCCCGATCCGAGACAAGTTCGAGGAAGATTTGGGTAACGAATGCTGGGGGGGGACAGCCACCAGCGCGAAAGGGTTCACGGTGCAATAAGCCAAACGCCTTGTTTTGGGATGGCTTTAAGTAAGAGGCACACGCGCACAACACAGCGTATGATCAAAAAGATGCCTAATATCAAAGAGATTCTCTCCGGCCTTCGCCAGGAAATCAGCGACCTCCAAAACATGAATGCCCGTTACGCGGGAAAGCGTGTGCACAGCGAAGTGGAGCAGACCGCCCTTGAACTTCGCACCACTCGTCTGCGTGAGATTAAGCAGGAATTGTCCAAGATGCTCGACCATCCCCAGGACGCCAAGGTCTGGTGGGAAAAATCCCGCAGATCAACTGGTGTGGCGATCGCAGAGTAAGGAAGCGAGTTGAGCTACTCGTCGCCTTGTATTGGCGAGGCTGTGTTTATCAAGGACCACGCTTCAGGCGGAATACTTCCATCCGGCACTGGCGCTATTTTCTTGTGAATTCTCTGCGACCAACAGGCTCGCCGCTGGTCGCGCAAAACTCACTTCGTAACCTTCAAGTCACCGCCAAGGTACTTCTTGGTGCAACCTCCGCCGCGACCGGAGCGACAGTATGCTGCCCAAGCCCAGTTGACGCTTACGTTCACAAATGCCCCGGTGGAGTCATAGCCGCTGGCAGTGCCCTGCACGGTTACATCCTTCTGGATGGTGAAGTTCGCCGAACCTGCGAAGTTGGTGAAGTTCGCCGTCGTGCCATTTGGCAGCACATAGGAAAATGTGTATCCGGAAAAGGTCCAATCCGGGCACCCTCCGTAATAGCACCCGCTGCCCATACCATACGGCGAAACGAATGAACCGCCCAGATCGAGGTGTCCGGTCACTGCATTGCCCGGACTGACTGTTCCTGAGCTTGATTGATATGTGGTTGTGGTTTGCGCGAAACTCGCCAGGGACATCAGCAGGAACATAAGGGGGAGGACTTTCTTCATTGTTCATGCTCCTTTGCAAACTTCTGGTGACCAACTGCGGTTGAGCTATATATGGGAAACCATTGAACCTTGATCACGATTCGCCTGGTTGTACATTGGCAAACGGGGAGAGATTCATGGCAGGGGGAAACAGGGTGGTCCCTTTCAGTTCGGTCGTTCTTGAATCGCCCTAGACTTGTGGGCTGATTGGAAGGCGTTCAAGGGGCGAAGCTACGTGGGGAGTCAGATGCGGAAAGGAATTTACGGGTTGGCATCATTCTCGATGGAGTGTTTGCGGAGACGGCGACTCGGGAAAATTCCCCCGAGTCACCGGTTTCGCTGTCCTAGTGCGTCGGCCCCGCTTCTTTCGTTTGGTCACAGGTTCCGCCGGTCGGTTGCGAGGCGAGTACTTTAGTCCACGGTTGGCCGTTTGGCGCATTCAGCATCGCCGGGGTTGAAAAGTCGAAGAATTCGCTCATGTCGCGAGACGGGTCTTGCCAGTAGGCGTCACGCGCAGTGAGCGGCTTGACGCCAAACTGATTCTCAATGAACGCGAGAATTGCTGTGTAGTCGCGCGGGATGTGCGAGACGAAGTTCGGTTTCGCGTAGGGAGAGATGACGATCAGCGGCACGCGGAATCCGGTCAGGTTGAAAGTCCCTCCGAGGTTTCCAACCAGGCAATATCCCGGAGAACCGTTGTTTTGATCGGGGCATTGTCCGGGTGCGTCGGCGTCGGGCAGCGGAACCATGAAGGGCGGAACGTGATCGTAGAGCCCTCCGCCTTCGTCGTAGCTGAGAATGAACACGGAATCCTGCCAGGCATCACTTGTCATGAGCGCCGAGATGATCGACTGCACATAGGCGGAGCCGGTTTGGACGTTGTTATCGGGATGCTCGTCGAGTCCGCTGCTGCCCGAGGCGCTATCGATGAAAATGACCTGCGGCAGGGCCTGATCGGGATCGCACGTGCCGCCACTGCACTTGCCGGCGAGGCGGTTCATCAGATCGCTATCCGGAAAAACCTTCCCTTGGATCTTGGGATCGAAGAAGTCTGCGAAGTTCGCGAGGAACACGCCGTCATGGTAGTAGTACAGCCAGCTAACGTTCGCGGTGTTCATGGCGCGGAAGATCGTGGGAGCCGAGTACTGCGGGTGTCCCGATGAACCGTCGGGATACTCGTGACCGAACGAGGTTCCCGCCATCAGGTACATCCGGTTAGGAACTGTGTTAGCAAGAATGGGCGAGTGCCAAGCGTCGCTCGTGGGAAAGAACGTGGCGAGATCGTAATAGTAAGGAAGATCCTGCTGGTTGTAGTAGCCGAGCACGCGGGTTCCGTTGGGATCGAACTGGTCGGCAACCGAAGTCGTCGTATCGAGAAATCCCGCCATTCCAAAATCGCTATTGGAGAAAGTAGTGGTTGTGGCCCAGGCTCCATCGCCGCCTTTAAGCGTTGTGTCGTGATGGCTTTCGTCCCAGGAGGGCGTCAGGCTTTCGGTGCAGACCGTCAGCTCGTGAAAAGGTTGCACCTTGGCTCCGGTGTGCGCGTTAGTAAGTGTAACGGTGGGATCAAAGCCGTCGATGGTTTGCGTATCGATGATGCCGAACTGAGCAAGGCGCGAAGGACGGTATGCGCCGAGCTGTCCAAGATACATGTCGAACGAGCGGTTTTCTTGCAGTAAGAAGAAGATGTGCTTGATCACGCCGGTTGTTGCGGCGCTGACAGTAACCGTTGCCGATTGGGTAATGGGAGTGCCGTCGCTGGCGGTTGCGGTTGCGGTGTACATGGTAGTTGCGCTCGGGGTGACGGTCGCGCTTCCCTGATTCGGCGAGCACGGACTGCACACGGAGTTGTTCGATCCATCGACGAGCGTGAATGCAGCGGCGGTGCCTCCGGTGATTTGCCAGGAGAGCGTGGTACTTTGTCCGGACGTGATAGTGCCGGGTGACGCGGTAAGACTGAGAGTAAATGGAATGGTGACAGTGACAGTTTGGGGACCCGCACTGCCGCCAGGTCCCGTTGCAGTAAGCGAATATGTCGTCGTTGCGCTCACCGGCACCGTGGCCGAGCCAGAGGTGGGGAGTGGACCGGAATCATCTCCGATAGGGAGGGCAGGACTGATAGTGATCGATGTGGCATTGGTCGTTGTCCAAGTGAGCGTGGTGGTTTGTCCCGTGCCGACTTCGGTTGGCTTCGCGGTGAATTGCGTTATCTGCGGGGGCGCGGTGGTCGCGACTTGAACTGTAGCCGTCTGCGGCGAGCTCGAACCACCTGGTCCGGAAGCAACTGCGGTATAGGTTGTCGTCTGTGTTGGCGAGTCCTGCGCGTTTCCGGATATTTGCGAACCGCTGACGACCGTTCGACTGGAAGAACCGTCGGACGCGGTGATGGCCACAGACGTTGAATTGAAGGCCTGCCAGTTCAGCGTGACACTTTGGCCGCTGCTAATCGTAGTTGTGCTAGCCGAGAAGGTAATGGTTGGAGCTGTCTTCTTTGGGCTACTGGCGCAAGAACAAAAACTCCAGATAGCAACTATCAGAGCCCCACAGGTAATCCAGCGAACCACTTGATAATTCATTCTCAGTCTGTAGCCCCCCGCACTGACACGGTGCAGAAATCAGATGCCCTAGCGGATGTGAGAGGTTGCCGTACGGGTCCAATCGCCGCGAAGAACAATAACCACAGAGGACAGGAAGCGACACGATGGAAAGCCCCGCCCAACGGGATTTCGTTTGCTTGCTAGACGCTGCTTATCCGGCTAATCGGGGGCGGTGCGGTGTCCATACTTCCGTGACCATACGTTACTTCCGGGCTACTTTTTCCCGGTGCAAGTTTTGTGGACAGGCACGTTCTCACGATGCCCGACAGCGAGGTGGACGATGACGCGATCTTTGGTGGCTGCGATAGGCTTGGGGTTCATAGTTTTAGGTGCGGTCAGTTGCTCGCACGAGCCTGGTGGCATTTCGACGAGTGTTCCGACGGTTCACGCTGCGAAGCCCGTGAAGGAACCGGCGAAGACGATGACGGCGTTTCATTCCGACGCAGAACTGGCCCGCTATTTGCACGAGGTGGCGGGGATGCAGCGGCGCGTTATGCGGATAAACGGCATGGCGTCATCCGATGCGGTGAACTTCCAATCTCTTCCCGCGCCTTCCGCGCCTGCAACAGCGATGAAGGCCTCCTCTGGCGCTGATCAAGACGAATCCATCACCAACGTCCAGCACGCCGGGGTCGACGAAGGCGGGATCGTCAAGGCGCATGGAAATTATCTGGTAGTGCTGCGGCGCGGGCGATTGTTTACTGTGTCGATCGAAGGTGGAGATTTGCGGCCTACTTCGATGATCGATGCATTCGGGCCGGACATCAATCCGAAGGGGACCTGGTATGACGAAATGCTGGTTTCGAAGAACACGATTATCGTCATTGGATACAGCTATGAACGCGGTGGGACCGAAGTTGGGCTGTTTCATATCGACGAAGCTGGCCAGCTAACATATCGGTCGACGTATCATCTGCGGTCGAATGATTACTACTCGTCGCGGAACTATGCCAGCCGATTGATCGGCAACAAGCTGATTTTCTACTCGCCCCAGTATGTGAATCCGGGCGCAGAGGATCCGTTCGGAGCGTTTCCCGCGATGCGCAAGTGGCACAAGGGAGCGAACGCGAGCGAGTTCAAGCGGATCGTGCCCGCGACGCAGGTGTACAAGCCGGAGATTGCGCTCAACTACGACTACAACGTTGCGCTGCACACGGTGACAGTCTGCGATCTGGCAAGCGGGGACTTCGACTGCAAAGCTACGTCGGTGATCGGGCCTTCGGGACGCGTGTTCTACGTGTCGCCGCATGCAGTTTATATCTGGGTGACGAGTTGGTTCTACGGCGACAACGAGGCACGCACGAAGTCGATGGTGTATCGCATGCCGCTCGACGGATCGGCTCCAAACGCAATGCGGGTTTCCGGCAGCCCAGTGGACCAGTTTTCCTTTCTCGAGAGTGAAGATGGTTTCCTGAATGTACTGGTGAGATCGGACGGCGCCGGCGATGGCATGTGGAGAGCGGAAGGAACGCGCGGGATTACGGAATTGATGCGGGTTTCGATCGACAGCTTTACTGACGGAAGCGCGGAGGTACCGGCGGCGAGCTATCGCAGGCTGCCCACACCCAACGGATATGCGTTTCAGAACCGGTTTGTCGGCGACTATCTGCTCTATGGAACGGGTAGCGGATGGGGAGAACCGCAGAAAGCGCTACGCTCGCGGCTGTACGCCGTACGATGGGCAAGGGGCGATGTGCATCCGGTGATTCTCGAACACGGAGTGGATCGGATCGAGGCGATGGGATCAGATGCGGTCGTTGTGGGATCCGATGGACGCGATCTGCACTTTACGGCGGTCCGTTTGGGCGACGTGCCCTCGGCAGTGGACGATTATGTGGAGAAAGGCGCGTCGCAAGGCGAGTTGCGTAGCCATGGATTTTTCTACAAGCCCGAGGATGAGGACTCCGGGCTGCTGGGGTTGCCGATCAGCGTGCCGGGCCGCGCTGGATATCGGCATCTGTTCGAGAACTCGGCGGCAATTGTGTTCCTTCGGAATGACGCATTGCACTTCGAAGAACTCGGCCAGCTTGGTGCGCAGCCGGAAAACGCGAAAGACGACGGCTGCCGCGCGTCCTGCGTGGATTGGTATGGCAATTCGCAGCCGTTGTTCCTGCGCGGGCGGGTTATCGCGCTCCTGGGATACGAGATGGTCGAGGGGACAGTAGAACGTGGGCAGATCCGGGAGATGCGGCGGGTGAATTACGCGGCGCCGGAGGTGAGAGTATCGCGGCGGTGATTTTTCGCGGTCACGATAATTTCGTTCTGATAGAGAGAGCGCCGTCCGGAAGAATTAACTGGGGTGGCCATGGGGGGAAGCAAGGCCGGTCGCGTTATCGGCCTTTTTTAGTCTTCGTTCTGCATCGGAATCTGAGTGAATACTTGTGACTTCCCGAGCAAGTCGACGACAGTAGGAAACAATCTTTCAGCAGGGAATTCACAGACTATGCACTGTCTGCGCTGCAGGAGCGAGATAGCGATGGCGGATAAGTCTGTTGCGGTTTACATGTTCGCGCAGACTGTGGGCGTGAGGCCACGGCAGAAATCGACGGCGCGGCGCCTTTGCTTCTGTCCACAATGTGCCGTGTCGCTGGCGATGGGACTGCCTCCCGAAGGTGCGCTGAACATGGCGGCGTGGGAGATGATTCGAGATCTGGTCAGCGCGGAGCCTTCTCTTAAAGATGCGGCTTGGGACGGTCTGCGGGGGATTGTGGGGCTGCTGGGATCAGGGAAAGAGGAAGGCGCCCGGGTTCGGCGCGCAGGGTAAGGATCGTTCGGAAATCCCACTAATCGTTCAAATCCGGACCGTCGAGCGGCCTGTTTGATTGTCCCGACTGATTGTGCGCAGAGCTATATTGCTCCGATAAGAAAGTCTTCACCCTATCGCACACAACGCGACGAGATTCGGGCACCTATGGGGCGCGAAAACAGAATTACTGTGTCTTCGTGTCGGCGTCTTTTTTCTTGGCGAAAGCGCGGACATAGTTCACCAGGTCCCAGGCTTCTTCGGCTTTGACGCGAGGGCCTTCGGCGGGCATATTGTTGTGGCCGTTCTTGATGATGTAGAAGATTTCACCGTCGGTGCGGTCTTTCAGCGTGTCAGGGTTGGTGAAGTCCATCATCGGGAGCTTCATTTCCTTGGCGGTATCGCCTTTGCCGTCGCCAGTCTTGTTGTGACACATTTCGCAGTCGAGCGCCCACCACTTCCTGGCGCGGCCGGTGGACTCGGGCGACGGCTTCACCGGATTCTGCAGTTTGGCAGCTTCGATGGGAATCGCCGAGTAAGACCCCGGATTCTGTCCAGTTGCATTGGTGGAGGATTGTTGCGGCGTCGGATCAGGGGCGACGACTAGCAAAAAGACGGGAAGAACCAGTGCAAATCTGTACACAGGAACCTCCTTCAAATCGAAGTAACTTACCGTAAAGAATAGCGCTGCCGCTGGATGGCGCTGTGATTAGAGTCACAGCCGGATGTGAGCCAAGAGAAAGTGTGAGCCCTAGACTCGAGGATATTCTGAACTCGTGGCCGCCGCCGCGATGGACTGTGGCGGCTGCCTCTCGCTCGGCCGTTCGATTTGGGGGAGGGCTCAGCCGAGCGAGAATCATTCTTCGTGGTCTAAGGCCTTGCCGTCCGGTCCAACCTGAATCTCTTGCTTTTTTCCCTTGGCTTCAACCTTGGCTTCATACGCCACCAATTTGCCGTGCTTGGTGAGGCTCTCGACTTTCGTGATCTTTCTCGACCCGGCTTTGCTTTGGAGTCCGCTTTTCACGTTGGCGGGAAGTGAATCCAAGACGACTTGCTCCTCGACTTCGACGATGGCCCCCTCTTTGTCGATGAGAACGTCTTTGCTGTGGCCCCTGACCATCATCTCGGCTTCGTAGTAGGTCTGCCCATTTTCTTTTTCCTCCGAGAAGCCTTTGACGGTCGCTCCCTGGCTCTCGGTTGCGACTGTCTTTTCGACGGCGGGAGGCAGGTCGGCACGCCGGATATTCTTCTCCTGTTGAGCTAAAGCTATCCCGAGAGAAATGGTGACCAAGAATAGAACCGTAGACGTCCGCATGGCATCCTAAGGGAACGAGGGGGCTTTGTTTCGAGGCTGCCGCCCTCATTAATCGTTTAGACAACGACTGAATTAGATCAGCGCAACCTGAAGATTGAATGAAAGGGCGTCACGCGCGGATGGATGCGGCGGCGTCCGTAAGGGCGGAATCGATTCCAGTGGCATTGGAGACGCCGCCTTGGGCCATGTCCTTGCTGCCGCCGCCTCGGCCTCCCAGTTTCGACAGCGTTTGTTTCATGAGCGAGCCCATGTCGTAGAGCTGTCCGGCGGATTGGGCGAAGACGAGGGATGGTTGCGGTGATGTGGTAGCGAGCAGGGCGACTACGTTCGACTCCCGCCGAGTTAACTTCTGGGCAAGCAGCTTCAGCGAATTCACGTCACGGTCCGCAAAAGTGCGGATCACGAGTCTGCAGCCGCTGGATTCGGGAGTTTCGGCTAGGAGCGCGGCGGCTTGGGCTTCGGCGAGTTCTTCCTGTGCTTGCTCGCGCTGCTTGCGGAGTGAACGGATTTCTTCCAGCGATTTGCGGGCTTGCTGCGGGACATCGTAGATGTGCGACGAGAAAAGCGCAGCCGCTTCGGTCAGCGTCGTGAAGTCGCGGCGGACGGTGGCGACGGCGCGTTGTCCGGCGACGAATTCCACACGCCATCTCTGGCGGACTTTCTCTGTCTTGCGCAAGAGAACGCAGCCGATCTGTCCAGTCTGGTTGACGTGTGTGCCTCCGCAGGCGCTGAGGTCGAAGTCAAGGACATCGATCAAGCGTAGTTCGTCGCGCTCGGCAGGCGGGAGTTTGCGGAGGCCCAACTTCCCTGCTTCTTCGCGGGTGACGAAGCGGATATCGACCGTGCGATTCTCGAGGATGATCTCGTTGGCTAGGCGCTCGGCAGCTTCGATTTGATCTTTGGAGAGCGTCGGGGTGTCGAGGTCGATGGAGCAGTAGTCATCTGCCATGTGAAAGGAGACGGTAGGCATATTGAAGAGGCGGACGAAGGCGGCGGAGAGGACGTGCTGTCCCGTATGCTGCTGCATGTGGTCGCGACGGCGGGTGGCGTCAATCTGGCCGCGAATCTTGCTTCCCTGTTGCAGGGACTGTGGGGGAGCTTCGAGGTAATGGATGATGCGGCCATCTTCGGTCTCAGCGACTTCAGTGACCTTGAGCTTTTCGTTTTCTGTTGAGAGCGCGCCGGTATCGAAGGTCTGGCCTCCGCTGGTGGGATAGAAGGCGGTGCGGTCGAGGATCAGGGCGGGCTTGGGGGTCTCTTGGACTTCACGGACTTCAGCTTCGAAGTCGTAGAGGAAGGAGTCGTGGTAGTAGAGGCGCGTCGTCATGTCGAGAGATTATTTCACCACAGAGGACACGGAGGAGCACAGAGGTCTGCGGTCGACCGCGCTCAGGATGAGGATTTCGGGAATGCTTAATACGGACCAATGATGCCGCCGATCTGGCGGGCTGGTGGTTTGGCTCGCGCTATGGGATTCGCGGGCGAGCCGCCCGTGGCCGCACGGGTGTCTAACACATCGAGATATTTCAAGCCGTTGCCGGTGTTAAACAAAACAACCGTATCTTCGGCTTTGAAGAAGCCGTTTGCACGGAGTTTGCGATAGGCGACCAGGCAGGCTGCGCCTTCCGGGGCGGCAAAGATTCCCTCGACTTTGGACCAGTGGCGCGTGGCTTCGAGGATTTCTTCGTCCGTCGCCCTTACAGCTGTGCCTTTGCTCTTCTTTAGTACGTCGAGGATCAGATAGTCGCCATATGGCTTGGGAACGCGCAGGCCGGAAGCGAGCGTAGCCGCATTGGTCCACATCTCGACAAACCGCTTCCCTTCATCCCAAGCTTTAACAACCGGTGCACATCCTGTTGATTGGACGACGATCATTCTTGGTCGCTCGGTGCCAATCCAGCCTAGAACTTCCATTTCTTCGAAAGCTTTCCACATGCCCAGCAGGCCGACGCCTCCCCCCGTGGGGTAAATGATGCCTTGTGGCATGCGCCAGCCTAGTTGCTCGGCGACTTCGTATCCCATGGTCTTCTTGCCTTCGACGCGGTAGGGCTCCTTGGTGGTGCTGACGTCGAACCAGCCGTCTTTTTGCCACGAGTCGGAATCTTTCAACTCGGCGACTTTCTTCGCGCAATCGCTGATCAGGCCGTCGACCAGCGTGACGTGCGCGCCATAGTAGTCGCATTCAACGCGATTCGCCGCAGGGACATCCTTGGGCATGAAGATGTGGGCCTCGACGCCGGCTGCGGCGGAGTAGGCGGCGAGGGCCCCGGCGGCGTTGCCGGCAGATGGGACTGCCAGATTCTTCAGGCCAAAGTGCCGGGCCATGGTGACGGCCGCAGAGAGGCCGCGGGCTTTGAACGATCCGGTGGGGTTGAGTCCTTCGTCTTTGATGTAGACGTTGGGATATTCGCGACTATGGAGCATGGGAGTGAAGCCCTCTCCCAGAGAAACGGGATTCGCGTCGGGAAGGACGGCGTCGTAGCGCCACATCGTGGGGGCGCGGAGCGCGAGGCGGGCGGAAGAGAACGAGCGTTTGATGGCGGCGAGATCGTAGCGCGCGTAGAGAATGCCGGCGTCTTTGGGACAAACGGTTTGCGGACGGTCGGCGGGATAATGCTCGCCGCAGCGGGTGCATTCCAGATGCGTCAGCATGACTGGCGAGTTTAGCAGAGAGACAGTTGTTAGTATTCCGTACCCATTGCTCAGTACATCGTGCCCCGTCGCTGGTCGTGGATCGATGGCCGTTCATCGTTGGGTGGCGGCTTCGGGCTTACGGCTTCGTCTTTTGCTGTCATGGCGGACTTGAAGCCGCGGATGCTTTCGCCGAGGCCCTTGCCTAGTTCGGGGAGTTTCTTGGGGCCGAAAATCAAGAGCGCGACACCGGCGATGATCAATAAGTGCATCGGTTGAAACAGGCCTTCAAACATGAAGTCTCCCTGTGTACTTACTCGTGATTCACAAAGCGTTCTGCAGCAAAACCCCGCTGGGATGTGGTGCCCGCAGTCGCACTCTCCCCCTCGCTTCGCTCAGGGTCACGGGGCGGACGAAAGCGTCCGCCCCTACACTTACTGTTAGCGACGGGCTGCGTCGGCGTCTGCGGCCAAGTCCTGGAGCAATTGCGTGAACTGGGTCGATTGGCCGATGAAGAGGCCATCGTTCGTTAGAGCGTTTACAGCACCCATGGCAGCGCCGGCAGTTTCTGTCGGACGAATGATCGAGCACGGGGGAAACTGGCGACTGAGGAACGTTGTCGGCTCGGGCATGATCAGGTTGGTCTGGAAATTCTCGCCTCCGAAGGGTGCAGAGTTGAGATCGGGGAACGTGACGGACACACCCGTGACGGGATCGATCACGTTCGGCAGGGGAAGAATGTTGCCTGCTTTGTCCTGCCAAGTCTGGAAGTGGCAGATTTCAGTCCCGCCGATACTCAGGAGGATGCGCAGAACTTCTACATTCTTTGCGCGCTGGGCAAGCATCGGGTACAGGCTGCTTCCTCCTTGCTCAATCCACGGAAAGTGAAATCCTGCGGTGTAGCCGACTGCCTGGATGAAATTGGCATCGGCCGTGTCGGCGTCGGTTCGGGGAATGGCTGTGTGTTGGCCCACCGCGAGCGTTGGGATGGCGTTCCGGAATTTGTCGCCCAGATCGGGGTTGCCTCTACGGCTGCGGTAACGGGTCCAGAAATCAGTGTGGACGGTGAGCTGTGTGAGATTCGTGAGGCGTCCGAAGTTCTTGTTCGACCCAGTGGACTGGCTCGAAGGCAGAGTACGAAAGGCATCGAGATTGACCGGATCCGCACCTTTCGAAGTGAGGTAGGCATTGAGGAAGACTTCGTGACTCAATTCATCTTCGGTGTTGTCGGAGATGTACTGGTTCATGTCTAGGTCGAGTTGCAAGATAGCATTGGTGTAAGTTGTGTTTCCTCCCGTGATCTGGGAGGGATATCCGGGAATCAGCTTGCTGGCGAGTTTGGAGACCTCCCCGTCCTGCACGCCCGCGAGTTCGTTGTATTGCAGCCAGATGTCACTCTCGATGATTTCCGCCGCTGCGACGAAACGCAGAATGGCGGCATCGCCCTTACTGAGCGAGCCACTCTTGTCATGAGCGAAGGCAGGCATGCTCTTGGTCAGAAGGGCAGCACCGGCCGTGGTTGCGGCTCCGGCAATCATGGTGTTTTTCAGAAATGAGCGGCGGTTCGATCGACTGGCCGGCTTTGTCTCGGTTGAAGATTGTTCTACACCTGGGACTGAGCGCGTTACTTCTTTGCTCATGATTCCACACTCCAAATGCTTGAGTTGAATTCCGCGATTTCGGCAGGGATTCGGGTCACGGTGACGCCACAGTAAGCCGGGCCCGCCGCGGGCGTGTCATGAGCGAGTCTAAGGATTGTAAAAGGTTGGTCGAGAGCGGGATAACATCTCGGTTCGAAAGATTGAACCGGAGTAAGTTGACGGCGGCATCAAACTGCGGCGACGCCCCGAAGTCGTTCCAGGAAAGCGACGGAATCGAGGTGTGTCCCATTCATGGGAATAGCGGAGGCCACCTGGAAGACTGCATCGTCGAGGGCCGTTCCATGCTGCCATCCTGCGAGCAAGCCCTGCCTGTAGAGAGAGCGGAGTTGGGTATGACGCAACCAAACGGCCGGCAAGTTCGCTGCGGGACTGCAGGCTCGGGCGGTCATCTCGATGCTGATCACTCCATCTTTGCCGCAATAGCGCTTGGCTCTTTCCACGCACAATTCGTGGAGAGCCTTCAGATCGTGCTCATCGACAGGCGGTATGGGCGTTCCTTCTTCTGCTAGCTTGATAAACGCTCGGAAAGACTTCAGTAGTTCCGCCTGCTGATCGGACATGGTTGCCCCTCTCTGCGGATGCTTAAGAGAGTTTATCGCGAAGGTTCCGGTGGGAACGTGATTGCAAGCACAATGGCAGCTTTCCTGGCCAAACGGCTGATATTGCTTTGACTTCGCCACCGCGGGAGCTTTGAGGTAGTATCATGCTCGACCGCATTCCACAGGAGATCGTTGATGGGAAAGTTTCTTTTTGGGTTGATTGTCGGGGTGTTATTGCTTCCAGCTGTTGTATACCTGTATTTCTCACGGGGGATCGCCCCCGTGGCCACGTCGGCGCCGCCGATGCCATTTGAGAAGACTTTTGCGCGGATGGCACTACACGCGCGACTGGACAAGGAAGTTCCGAAGACGGTGCCCGTTGCCGCCGATGACGCTGCGTATACGGCGGGTGCACAAGTCTACAGGGAGCATTGCGCGGTGTGCCATGGATTACCCGGGCAACCGCAGTCAGCGATCGCCCGTGGGATGTTTCCGGATCCGCCGAAGCTGATGGATGGAAAAGGCGTGACAGATGATCCTCCGGGAGAGACTTATTGGAAGGTGTCCGGCGGAATTCGGATGACTGGGATGCCAGGATTTGAAAAGACGCTCTCGACGACACAGATGTGGCAGGTTAGTCTGTTGTGCGCGAATGCAGATAAGCTACCTGCAGCGGTGAAACAGAGCTTGACGGGGGTTCCTGCGGCTCCAGCGACCGCAGCGCCGGTGGCGAAGAAGTAGAAATTGTTTTCCGTTTCAGGCGTGCCTCCGGATGCGATCATTTCTGTTTTTCGCGTTTTCGTGGTGGGCGATCGCGCTTCGGATCGTGGCCATCATCCACTTCATTCGGCGGCGGCCGAATTTCTTTTGGATCTGGGTGATTCTCTTCCATTGGGTGGGAGCGCTGATTTATATCGCGGTGGAAGTGATTCCGGACGCGGGGCTGCTACGGAGTTCGTTTCAGGTGTTTCCGCGGCGGCGAAGGATACAGGAACTGGAGAGGACGATCCTCGACAATCCGGCGGCGGGAAACTACGAGGAACTTGGATTGCTGTATCTAGATGACGGGAATTTTGCCCGGGCCCGAGCGTGCTACGACCGGGCCATCTCTTCGCGAACCGATCATGCGGATCCGTTTTACCGGCGCGGGATTGCTGAGATCGAGTTGAGAGACTTCGCGGCCGCAGTCCCTGATTTGGAGAGGGCAGTGACGTCTGATCCTGGATACGACTTTCATCGGGCCAAGGGTTTGCTGGCATGGGCGTATGCCAAGACCGGGCAGAACGACAAAGCCGATGCGATGTTTCGGGAGGCGACGCGGATTTCGACTCTCTCGGAGACTTATTACCACTACGCGTTGTACTTAGAGTCGCAGGGGCGTAATGCAGAGGCCCGCATCTGGGCGCAGAGAATCCTTGAGAAGAAACCGACGATGCCGGGATATCTGAAGCGGCGGGAGCGGCCTTGGTTTCGGAAGGCTAGCGGGCTGTTGGGGAGATTGCCGGCCTAGCACGGGGTCTAAAGCCCTCGCACTCTTCCGGCTTGACTCGGCAATAACGCGCTACTCTTCCATGGAATCACGGACATTTTCAACGGCGCGCGAGCGTTCAGGCTTTCGCAAGAACAGAGGCTGTCCCTCTAACCATCATGGGCAGGTCAGCGTTCCTTGAGCGGTCACTACCGTTTGGGTTCCGTTGTTGGCGGAGGCGCTGGCTATGACCTCAACGCTCCCTGGAATGTTCGAGACGCATTGGACCGTGAGAGTGCCCGTTCCGGTGGTGACTACATTGGCGATGGTTTGGTTGGAGGGATTGGCCACCGAGAAACTGCCAGAATATGGACTCTGGAATGTCACCGGGCCGCTGAGGGGCGAAATGCTGAATTGGCCGGTCGCGGTGAAAGTCACGTGGCCGTTTGGGTAGTTCATGGCATCTGCATTTGTCGGCGTAACAGCAATCGCGGTTAGAACACGGCCGGAATTCGGGTTGACTGAGTTGCAAGAGGTGAGCGGGAGTGCGAGCAGTGCGATTCCTACGATTGCGAGAATGGGATGGCGATTTTGCATAAAAGCCGAAAACCCATCCTATCTCACAATAGGCGAAGAAATAAGCTCCGGCATTCCCTCAGGTGATCCGATCCGGATTTCGCCTGAGTCAAATATCCAGCGCAAAGAGGGGTCGCAAGTGGGTGGTACCATTAAGGATGGTGACGCTTTCCAACATCCGGCTGCTGGCGACCGATATCGACGGGACGTTGCTGAATCCAGAATTCAAGATTTCAGAGGGCGATCTGACCGCCCTCCGGCGGGCGCATACAGCGGGGATCGAGATTCTTCTGGTGACTGGCCGGCGGCATACTTTTGCTCTGCCGATCGCGAAGCAGCTTGGATTCGATCTATGGCTGATCAGTTCGAATGGCGCGGTGACGCGGTCGCTGAGCGGGGAGACCTTTCATCGGGACATGATGCCGGCTGAGACCTGTCGCAAATTGTGCGGCGCTATGCAAGAGTTCCGCGGAAATACGGTTCTGACCTTTGACCGAGAGACCAAGGGCGCCATTGTGCTCGAGAGGATGGATGAACTGGGGGCAAGCATCCGGCGCTGGCTCGAGAAGAACATGGAATACATTGAATTCGTGGTTCCGATCGAGAATGCGTTGGTCACAAATCCAGTGCAGGCAATGTTTTGCGGGACCGTGGTGCGAATGAGTACAGCTTTGAGGGCCCTGGAGCAGGCGGGAATGGACGGGATGGTGACGGTGCTGCGAACCGAGTATCCGGAGCGGGATCTGTCGATGATCGACGTGCTGAATGCAGGCTGCTCGAAGGGGCATGCCCTGGAGCGCTGGGCAGCTTACCGGGGGTACCGGCGCGAAGAGGTCATGGCCGTCGGTGACAACCATAATGACGTGGAGATGCTTGAGTTTGCCGGCCACCCGGTTATCATGGGAAATGCGTGTGAGGAGCTCCGGACCCGGGGGTGGCGGGTAACACGCGGGAACCATGAATGCGGGGTGGCGGCGGCGGTGGAACTCGTGTTGGGGCAAAACGCCGTTGGTCGTTAGTCCTTGGTGGTTAGCTACGCCAGACAGCTATGAGCCGGTTTTTTCCGTGCGTCGCTATTTTCGAATGAAGGTTCGATTATCACAATCCGTCGTGTGGATCGTCACGCTTGTCGTGGCGGCGCTTCCCGGCTTTGCGGGTGAAGTTGCTGTGCTCAAGAATGGATTCGCAATTAAGCATGAGCGGCGGGAGATCGTGGGGGAGTTGACGCGGCTGTACGTAAGCGCGGACGGATCGAGTTTCGTGGACGTGCCGACGGCTGACATCGAACATTTTGAGGCGGCTCCCGAGGAACCTCTCGACGACCCACCCTTCGCAAAAATCGCGAAAGATCGGCCACCCCAGCCTCGCGCGGGCGGTGCATTTACTGCGCGACCCATGGTTGACCTTTCGCAAGTTGTGAATGAGGCGAGCGGGCGATATCGGCTGGATCCCGATCTTGTGAATAGCGTCATCAAGGCGGAAAGCGGGTTTAACGTGCGGGCGGTGTCGCCGAAAGGCGCGCAGGGGTTGATGCAGCTCATGCCGGGAACGGCTTCTCAACTGGGAGTACCCAACGCTTTCGATCCGCAAGCCAACGTTGATGGGGGGACCAGGTATCTGCGAGAGTTGCTGGAGCGGTACAACTTCGATTTGGTCAAAGCTCTGGCGGCCTACAACGCCGGGCCACAACGCGTGGAACAGTTTGGCGGAGTGCCTCCGTATTATGAAACGCGGGCGTATGTCGCCCGGATCGTGAAGGACTTCAACAAGAAGAAGATTGCGCAGGGAAAGACGGCGGCCCCACAAAATAATGTCGCGCAGAAAAAGAGCGGTGGGCCGAAACCAGGTGCCGCAGCGAAGAGCACTTACAAGAGCTCAGGTGGAAATACCGTCGCCTCGACGCAAGGCAAGTAAGTCTCATCCCGCAGTGACTCTTCCAGAGTCTCCAGGCTTCCTCGCGTCGGAGTGTTTTGCTCCACAGCTACAGGTTTGACCCTGATGGCCCGCTCGTTTACCTTTGACTTGCCGTTTCCCACTTCGCGTTGGGGCCGCGGCGCGGAGCCTTCCCTTTCATGGATAAGAAGAGAATTCTGGCCAGCTTAGTGGTGTTCTGCATTCTGGCAATTCTTGTTTATCTGCAATACCGAGAATGGCACAGCTTCGACTGGGGCGCGTTTTGGCGGCAGACTCAGCGGATAAAGTGGCTGCGGGTGGTACGCGGGGTAGCCTTGATCTACTTCGGTTATATCTTGCGTGCGGTTCGCTGGAAACTCTTCCTGCAGCCGACCAGACCGAGCGCAAAAACAGTCGGCCTGATTTCTCCTACGTTAATTGGATTCACAGGGCTGGCTCTCCTGGGGAGAGCTGGGGAACCGATTCGACCCTACCTGATTGCTCGCCGAGAGAATCTTACCCTTTCGTCTCAACTCGCTGTCTGGGCCGTCGAACGCATTTTCGACGTTGGTGCGTTTACATTTCTGATCGGTTTAGCAGTGTTTCGCGAGGGAGGCCTATCGTCCATCCCCGAGCCGAGTTGGTATGCAGATCTGCAACGTGGAGTGCTCATTCTGATCGGTCTAGTATCCGCGATCGTAGTCGCCGCGTTGGTGATTAACCGAAAAGGCGAAGCGGTAGCGCGATGGGTAGAGAAGGAGTTTTCGCATTTGTCAGCCAATCTGGGTTATCGAATGGCGCGCTGGATACGAGAATTTGGCAACGGATTGAACACGATTCACGGTCCGGTCTCATTTTTCTGGCTAGCGGCAGTCTCGGTTGGGATGTGGTATGTGATCGCGCTGGCGTATAAAGAAGTGACCCACGCGTACGGTGCTGCCTCGCTGGAGATTCCAACCCTGCAAATCCTGATATTGATGGGATCCAGCATGCTTGGATCGATGCTGCAACTGCCCGCGGTTGGCGGCGGATCTCAGCTGGCAACAATTAAGACGCTATCGGGACTTTTCGCTGTGCCCCCAGAACTAGCCGCGAGCTGTGGAATTTTGCTGTGGCTGGTGACCTTCGCGGCTGTGGTGCCGTCGGGGCTCATCCTCGCGCACCACGAGAGACTGTCGCTTCGCAAGTTATCTGTCGAAAGCCATCATGCCGAGCAGTCGGACGACGCGAAGACTCCAGTCGCGTGAGGTTCAGTTACTTACCCAGTAGGCCGTAGACATCCAACTCATTTGTGGTACCGACAAAAACTTTCCCTGCGGCAACGGTCGGCACGGTGAACTTCAGTGCCGAACCTGCTGTGTCGCGCGATCCTGCTTGCGTGCTGTCGTACAGTTCGTTGGAAATGTTTAAGGCATCATAGGCTCGGAGAATGGCTGGCCCGCCGGTGTCGTGGTTTGTGTTGTCGATCTCCCAGACAATTCCATTGTTGGAGCCATTGGACGAAATGGAAACGGTGGCGCCGTGCACTGAAAGGACAGGCTGTCCTTTCGTCACGGGCTGATTCGAGAGTTGACCATTGTTCCAGCTGAAGGCGCGCAGCACATCGCTTTCGCAGTGGATGTAAACCAGACCGTTCCAATAGGCAGGAGTGGCGAAAATGTTATCGAACTGATGAACGCCGGTTTGCACGGTTTGAATGACGTTGTTGCTAGTGGGAGAAAACGATCCCATATTATCGCGGTTTACGACAAAGATGTTCCCATCTTTCCCGCCACCAATGACTTCATGGGGCGTGCTGGAAGGGTTGTCGGGCATCAGAACAGGCGAGCCGCTCCCAAGATCTGCATCGTTGACGGCAAGGTAAGCGGCATTATCGGGCTGGAAAAAATCTTCCACCGAGAGGACGTCGGGCGACAGCCGGAGGAAGGAATCGTTGTACCCGCTAGGAGGATCATTCTGATCCACTCCGGTCATGATGAAGACTTTGCCGGTCTGATCGTCGATGACGGGCGCGCCCCCGGAATTCCAGAGGCCGCCGCCGGCGCCGTCGGGAGTGTCGTTGAAGATCGCTTTCTGCTGAAGGGATGTCTTGTCGTAGGCAAGGAGCCAGCCGTGATTGCAATGGCCAAATCCGATGTAGATTTCATTGCTTACCGGATTCAGGGCAAGACCTGTCCTTTGGTAGCATCCGGTCTCAATTTGAATCGTTCCGTTGTTGTTGTCCCAACCCGTGCCGGGGACTGAGCCTGTAATCTGCACTGGGCCGCCGAACTTTTCGGCGCCTGATGTGATATCGAGCGCGTGCAGATAGAACGGACCGCTGATTGTAATCGTCACTACGTAAAGAGTGCCCGTCGTAATGTCAATGACCGGAGTACCGGTGATTCCCAGAACTGGAGAGATCCCCTCGGAGTCGTTGCGGGGAGACGGAGATCCGAGGTTTCTGGACCATAGAGGCGGACTCTGCAAGCCATCGGCATCGAAGGCATATACCGTGTTGTTCTCGGTGCCAACGAAAACCACGTTGTGAGCGGCACCGGCAATTCCGAGCTGCGGGACATAAAGAGGCTGGGTATAGATTTGGCCGTCGACGGGATACGACCGGAGTTTCCCGAACTGCGAGGAATTGACGACCGATGGCGTGAGCGTGGTTTCTTGCGTAAACGCGCCCTCGCGAGCGTCATCATTGTGATAAGTGAGGACGGCTCCCGGAGCTGTGTTTTGAATCATCAGGTTGCTGGATGCGTTGACCGATGGATACGCGACGCTCGAAACAGCAATGGTGTGTCCACCGATTGCGTTCGGAGCCGTGTATAGACCGCTTGCGCTGATTGTGCCAACCGAGGTGTTGCCGCCGGCAGTGCCGTCCACGGACCAGGTGACGCCTGTATTGGCGACTCCTTGAATGCTCGCACTGAATTGTTGTGTTGCGCCGGGAGCCATCAGGGCTCCATCGGGGGAAATTGATAGGCTGAGGACCGTTACGGATGCAGCTGCCCCCGAACCCGCGCTCGCTACGTCCGCTGCAATGGTATGAGTTCCGATCTGTGAAGCAGCGGTGTACAGTCCCTGAGCATTGATCGTTCCGACTGACGAGTTGCCTCCAGAGATGCCATCCACGGACCAGGTCACCACTGGATTGCTCTGGCCCTGGACGGTAACGCTGAACTGTTGCGTTGCACCGAGGTTCAGGCCTACGGTGGCAGGAGAGATGGAAACGGTTCCCTGGACCGTAACGATAGCGGTGGCACTCTTCGTCGTGTCCGCAACACTTGTGGCGGTGACATTGTGAGTCCCTGAAAGCCGCGGCGCGATGTACAGGCCTGTCCCGGTAATGGTACCTGTTGAGGAATTTCCCGCGCCTGAGGAATCCACTGACCAGGTGACGTTCACATTGTTAGAGCCCGCGACGGTCACAATGAACTGTTGTTGTGCGCTTGGCTGGAGCTTGAGGGATGAAGGAGTCAGTTGCACGGTCACGGGCCCCGTGGGGTTTGTCGACGGAGGGGTCTTCTTGTATGCAGCACATCCGATGGAAGGACCAAGAATGGCCAGGAGGAAAAACCCTTTACAAAGAGCAGTGTCGGTGGGAACCATACGGCGCGTAAGTAGATGACGTTTTATGAAATGGGGTTGCTGGGAGGCTTATTTGGCGCGGGTTCTGGCAGAGTCGGAAGATCGTATGTTTCTAGACCCTTGTTTCGGCCGACGCCATCTGTGCGAGTCATCCGGACAAAACACGCCGCACCAGGAAGGACGCCGAAACACTAAAAACAGCAGACGTTTGTTCTCCAACACGAACTTGTGTAACTATTAGCAAGACTCGTTGACTGACTGCAAACAGCATGAGACACTTTTTCCCCATCATGTGCTTATGACCCGGTTAATTCCACCGCGGGCGTCTCACCGACTCTGGCCGCTCGCAGCATTACTCTTCTCTCTCTCTGCCGTGATTCCTGCCTACGGTCAGGGGGCAGTGGGTGATCCCTTCAGTGCTGCAAGCAGTGCAAACACCAGCAGGTATAACTATCAAAGTCACGGAGGCTCGATGCTGTTTGTCACCGTGTTCTCGGAGAACTTTAAGACGCGACTTGACCGGCAATCGATAGTTAAGCTGACGAATGAAGGGACGCACGCAGTCACTTGGCAGACGACGACCGACGAATCAGAGGCACAGTTTGGAGATTTGCCGTTTGGAAAGTACGAAGTTGAGGTTAGTGCGATTGGATACCTCACGGAGCACAAAAACTTAGAGGCTGTAAGTAGCGTCACTCCGTACCGTTTAGAAATCATCCTGCAGAAGGATCCAGCCGCAGTGAATCTGAATATGTTCGATGGACCGATGCCTCCGAAGGCGCGAAGGGAGACCAAACACGGCGTTTCAGCGCTGAAATCGGGCAAGTGGGACGAAGCAAACAGGCGCCTGGATGCGGCCTACAAGCTGGCCCCGGAGAATCCTGATGTGAACTTCCTTCTGGGATATCTCTACTATCAGAAGAAAGATTTCGCACGAGCCACCGATTTTCTCGGCAATGCTTCAACTCTGAGCCGAAACAACGTGCAGGCTTTGACGCTATTGGGGCGGGTTAGCCTGCAACAGGAAGATTACGGGAGAGCCGTTTCCAATCTGGAAAAGGCAGTACTGGCGGATTCCGACTACTGGGTGGCACATGATCTGTTGGCCGCTTCGTATCTGAAGCAGGAGAAGTTTGATAAGGCTCGGGACGAGGCGCAGCTGGCCGTCAGCAAAGGCAAGGGGGTGGCGACAGCGTCGCAACTGGTTCTGGGCCAGGCGCTCATCAATCTCGGACAAAGGCAGGAGGGCATACAGACCCTCAAAGATTTCATGGCTGCCGCCCCGAAGAATCCCAGCGTTCCGCAGGTCAAGGCGTTGATCGCGCGACTGGAGGCCGCACCGCTGCCGGCTGCGAGCACCGCGGGCGTTTCGCTTCCCGCGGAGGCGGTCGCGGGAATAGATCCGCTGATCGCCGCCGCGGAACCAACTTTTTCTGTGCGGCCATGGCAGCCTGCTGCCATCGATCGGAACAAACCACCTGTAGCTGCGAATGTGAGTTGTCCGGCAGACATCGTTCAGATGACCGGCAAGCGGGTTGAGGAGTTCGTGGATGATGTGTCACGCATCGCAGCGATTGAACATCTATTGCACGAGCAACTCGATGAGATGGGCGACGCGATCACCAAGGAAACGCGGACGTTCAACTATGTCGCTTCTTTCACCGAGTCGAAGCAAGGCTCGATCGCGGTGGATGAATACCGGCAGGAGCACCTCGGGCTGGCCGATTTCCCCGATCAGATCTCGAGCAGCGGATTCGCGACGTTGGCCCTGGTTTTTCATCCGAAGATGCGGGACGGCTTCGAAATGGTCTGCGAAGGACTTGGCGAGCTTCGAGGTCAGGCAACCTGGCTGGTCCACTTCAAACAGCGCGAAGATCGTCCAGCACAAATGCATGATTACCGTGTGGGTGGCGAACTGTATTCTCTGAAGCTAAAGGGACGGGCTTGGATTACAGCGGACAAGTTCCAGATTGTGCGGATCGAATCAGAATTGGTAAATCCAGTGCCTCAGATACGCTTGGCCGGTGAACACCAAGTCGTTGAGTACGGTCCGGTGCCCTTCACCAAGAAAAAGGTGCAACTCTGGCTTCCGCAGAGTGCCGAAATTTATCTGGATTTCCGGCGGCATCGCTACTTCCGGAAACACAGTTTTGACCATTACATGCTATTTGCCGTGGACGCGGACGAAAAGCGTAAAGAACCTGCGACGCAACCTGCCGACGGCAAGCCCCAGCCGAACTGAGATCCCTCTCAGTCGGTTCCCGTGCGGGCGCAGTCAAACGGACCAAGATCTTTGCTCCAGAGCAATCAGCAAGCTTTTTCACTTCCAGACCCCCTGATCTACACCTCGCCGTCACGTGTTTCTCTTCGCAAGTCTTTTACAAGCCTTTTACAAGCCCTTTGCGGATCACCAATGACCAGGAAGGGCTAGCTGGCATAGTGCAGACTTGGGCATTCTGCAGGGATGACGAGGGAGCAGTTTGAGCAGTGCTACTTCACAAAACGAAAATATTACGTTGATACAGAAATTGACCCTTTTCTCGGACATTTCTGCCGGAGATTGCAGCGCAATCATTTCTCCCGCGCGCGAAGAAAACTTTCCACGATCGCAGACAATTTTCTCAATAGGGGATGCCGTCGAACAGGTAGTGTTGCTGCTCTCTGGATGGGTCAAGATCACACAGCCAGGGCCCAGGCGTAACG
This sequence comes from Candidatus Sulfotelmatobacter sp., assembly GCA_035279505.1. Classification (GTDB taxonomy): domain Bacteria; phylum Acidobacteriota; class Terriglobia; order Terriglobales; family Acidobacteriaceae; genus Sulfotelmatobacter. The sequence goes on from DATEHP010000174.1 coordinate 23,908, forward strand.
AAGTGATACTCAGACTCATTGGGATCGGTGAAGTAGTCGGCGCATTTGGGTGCTGGTTAGACCACACACATCGCTCGACCGCTCAATCCGTTCGGCCTTGCGCAGCACTCGTATGGGATGCTGCAACCTTCGACAAGATTCTAGAGCGCTTCCACCTGTTTCGGCGCAATACGATTCGGGCTCTTGAAGAACGATTAGAGGAGATGGACGAACGTTTTCGTGAGGTCTCAACCGAGAGTGTGGGCTCACGCCTCAGTAGCGAGTTGATCCGTTTGTCGAAGCGGTTCGGTTCCGCCGTTGACGAGCGCCGGGAAATCTGTCTCTCGCGCCAGGAACTGGCTCAATTGACTGGGACGACGCTGGCTACTGTAAGCCGCCACTTGTGTCGTTGGCAAGCGTTGGGAATCGTTAGCATCGGCCGGGAGATGGTGCAGGTTTGCGACCTCGCTGCCCTTGCGGAGATTTCTGATGCGGAGTGTCCGCCCGGCTTCCAAAGTGTGACTCGGGACAACCGGTGATCAAGCTAGCGCTGCAGCCCTAGTGCCTCGCGCAATATCTTCTGTACCCATTCGTAATCGTACATATCTTCTTTTCTTGCCTGAATCTGACACGCAATTCTTAGATCCCGATCGAAGGGACGTATGTTCCAGCCCTCCACTTTCTTTTTATCGTCCGTCCCGTGAGTGTCCAGCACTTATTGCCTCGGTCGTTGTGAAAAAGAAACCTTTGATCCGCAATCGAGCCGGTCATTATCCGTATTTCGAATGCTCGGCCCAATCCCGACCCGGAGTAGTAAGCGTCGGCCAGACCGCACCCTCAACAGGCAACAGAAAGAGGGCCGAGCCAAATACTAGGTTAGTTCTTGCATCGTTCAATGTCGTTGCGCTTCCGCAAAGCACACCCCGACAAGATTCTTGCAGCCTACAAATGCCTTGCCAGAAGTGCGGGGGGAACGCTTCAGCCGGCCTTTCCCAAACGTCGCAAGTAAGGCGATGGGCCCGAATCACGTTGTTCGGAGAGTGGCACACGCTTACGCCA
>DATEHP010000175.1:0-24048 GCA_035279505.1 Candidatus Sulfotelmatobacter sp.
CTTTCGTCCGGTTCATCCTCTGCTGCGATTTACTGATACTACTATTCAGGCTCCAAACCAAAATTTCAATCGACGGAGTCAGGTAGAGCTGTAGCGCCGGCCTCCTGGCAGGCTGCGATGGTCAGTGGTTTTTCCTTCGTGTCCTTTGTGGTTGTTGCCTTTTCTGTGCTGGATTCTGAACCTTCACGATTCCTGTACCTTCGCGGTGCGAGACCGCGAAGCTCCCCACCAGCCCGGTTCCCGGAGGTGTTCGTCGCGCAAGCGCCGCGTCCGTGCCGCCATGATCGCCGACCGTCCCAGGTATCCCAGCACCTTCCGCTCATCGCCCCGCTCCACCACCGGCAAGCGCCCCACCTCCCGATGCAGCATTTTCGCCGCGGCATCCGACACAAGTTCGTCCGGATAAGTCACCACCAGCGTCGTGCTGCCCGCCTCCTCGACCGCAATCATTCCAGTGGAATCTTTGTCGAGAGCGCGCAGAATGTCACCTCGCGTCACAATCCCCACCAGCTTGCCGTCAGCTTGAATCAGCAGAGCTTCGTAACGCGCTACTGCAGGATCATGCCGCGCAATTCGCTCGGCAAGTTCCCCTACTTTGGTTCCAGCCGCAATCACCGGAGCGTCCTTCTCCATCGTTTCCGCAACTGTCACCTGCGTGAGAACGTCTGGTTCATAATCCTGATGCACCCGCAGCCCGCGCCGCGCCAGTTTCTCCGTCATGATCGAGCTTCGCGGCATGAACAGCATCGCAATTCCGTCGGCAATCACCGCTACCAGCATCAGTGGCAACACCGAGTTGTAGTCCCGCGTAATCTCGAATGCGAAAATAATGAAGGAGAATGTGGCCCGCGAAGCTGCCCCGAACACCGCACCCATGGCGACGAGCGCAAATGCTCCGGGAGAAAGGTGGGCATTCGGAAAAACATGGTTCCCGATCATCGCAAACAGCCCGCCCATTGCCGCGCTCCACATAAACGTCGGTGCCAGCAAACCGCCCGACGTGCCCGATCCCAGCGAAATCACCAGAGCCGCAAACTTCGCGATCATCACCACCAGCAAGACTTTCCATGCTAATTCGCCGTTCAGGATCGCTCCAATCGTGTCGTATCCCACGCCAAACACGCGCGGCACAAAAAATCCGATTATGCCTAGCGCCAGCGCTCCAATCGCCGGCCACCATAGTTCGTCCACCGGGAGCTTTTCGAAAAGATCTTCTACCCAATACAGCGCCTTGCTCAACAGGATCGCGGCCAGCCCACAGATCGGTCCTAGGACGAGATAGAACGGCAGTGCTCTGGGAATCGCAAAATCCACTTGTCCCACCTGGAACATCGGCCCCGGCCCCAGCAATTGCATGTGGACGGCCGTCGCGATTGTGCTCGCGATCACCAGCGGAATAAATGACCGCGACTTGAACTCAAACAAGAGCAATTCAATGGCAAGGATCACTCCTGCGATCGGAGTGTTAAATGTGGCCGACATCCCTGCTGCTGCGCCGCAAGCCAGCAGAACTTTCCTCTCGACCGCCGTCGTGTGCAGGAACTGTCCGACCAGAGAACCGAGTGCTCCGCCAGTTTGAATGATCGGTCCTTCCGCGCCAAAAGGTCCGCCCGTTCCGATCGCGATCGCCGCGGAAATCGGCTTCAGCAGCGCTACCTTCGGTTCGATCCGGCTGCGGTTGACCAGCACCGCCTCCATCGCCTCAGGAATGCCGTGCCCCTTGATCTTCGAACTGCCGTACTTGGCCATCACTCCAACAATCAATCCGCCAACCACCGGGATCAGGATCACCCACGGGCCCAGATGATGTCCGCCCACGCTGCGAAAACTGGTGGTCGCTTGATGAAAGAAGAACAGGTTGGTAAACAGCCCGATCAGCTTATAAAGGATGTAGGCGACAATCCCGGCCAGCAGGCCAACTCCCGCTGCCAGAAATGACATCAGCACGATCCGGAACGGCGCGGGCTCCGGGTGCGCCAACGGCGATATCCCCGAAGCTGCGAGTGGTTCATTCGCAATTGCTGCGGATCCATGTTTGTGGCTATTGCTATTCATGAACTTTCCCTCTTGAAACAGCATGCGATAACAGATGCGATATCAACATGCAACATCCGCAAATTCTGTCCGATTCTGAACGCGAATGGATTTCTGTCGCCTCATTCGATGGCGGCAGCATCTTGGAAAAGCGGTCCTTCAGGGCCGCGAAGAAGCGTGGGATCAGGAGGATTTAGCCCCCATGGTCGTTCTTCGCGCTCGCTTGTCAGCTCGATCCTCTTTTCCCGCCATCACGCGGCGCAACGACGCCACCAGACGCGGCGCTGCCTCCTGTAATTCCTCGTGATGATGCAGCGCTAGCTCAGCGAGCACGTTTTCGCCCTTAAGCGTCAGGGCCAACAGCACTTCCCGCCGGTCCTCCTCGGTCCGCCCCCGCCGCACGTAGCCTCCAGCCTCCAGCCGGTTGATCAACTCTACGGCGCTGTGATGCTGCACGTGCAACTGATCGGCGAGATCCCGAATCCGAGGCCGCTGCCCCTCCGGCATCCCCTTGACGGCCAGCATCAATTGATACTGTCCTCGCTCCAAGCCGGCCGCCAGCACGGCGCGATCGCTAAAAGCAAAAAACTCCCGAATCTGGTAGCGGAATTCCGCCAGAGCCCGGTAATCCGCAAGTGTCAGCTTCTTCATGCCGTTGGATTCTATCGTGCAACGATAATCTTTACATATTATATCGTACTGCGATATAACTATTGAATGCCGCTTGAACCGTGATTGCCGGGGCAGTCACGGTTGCGCACACGTTGAGGGTGCCCCATCCTTGTTGCGTTGTTTGCGACAGGGTGGGGCTTCTGACTTTGTTCTGCATCCCTCTGTGGCGAACGAAGGCCGCCCGCTAGCCGATTCCGCCGTCCATCCTTTAGAATCCTCTGTCCACACCGGACAGGAGCCGCCCGTGATTCCGCGCTACACCCGTCCTGAGATGGCCCGCATATGGAGCGACGAGAATCGCTTCCGCACCTGGCTCGCGGTTGAAGTCGCCGCCACAGAAACGCTCGCCGAAGCAGGACTCGTCCCCAAAGAGGCAGCCAAAGCCATCAAGGAACGTGCCGACTTCCGCGTCGAGCGCATCCACGAGATCGAAGCCGAAGTCCGCCACGACGTCATCGCCTTCACCACGGCTGTTGCCGAAATCGTCGGCCCTCACGCCCGCTGGTTTCACTACGGACTCACCTCCAACGACGTAGTCGACACCGCGCAGGCCCTCCTCATCCACCAGGCCTCTCAAGTCGTTCTTCAAGACCTCCAGCGCCTCTCCGAAGTGTTCGAGCGCCGCGCATGGGAGTTCAAAGACACCCCCATGATCGGCCGCACGCATGGCATCCACGCCGAACCCATCACCTTCGGATTCAAGATTGCCAACTGGTATTCGGAGACGCAGCGCAACATCGCGCGCTTCATGGCTGCGGCAGAAGACATGCGCGTAGGCAAGTTCTCAGGCGCGGTGGGAGTCTTCGCGCACCTCACACCCGAATTGGAAGAGAAGATCTGCGCGCGCCTGGGGTTGAAAGCTGCGGCCGTGTCGTCGCAGGTAATCCAGCGCGATCGCCACGCGCACTACCTGGCCACGCTCGCAGTGATCGCCTCCACGCTCGACAAGATCGCCACCGAAATCCGCCACCTGCAGCGCACCGAAGTCCGCGAAGCGGAAGAGTTCTTCAGCGAAAAGCAAAAGGGATCGTCCGCTATGCCACACAAGCGCAATCCCGTGACGCTCGAGCAGATCAGCGGCCTCGCCCGCGTCGTGCGTGCCAACGCCCAAGCCGGATTTGAGAACGTTCCTCTCTGGCACGAGCGCGACATCTCGCATTCCTCCGTCGAGCGCGTCATCCTGCCCGACTCGACAACGCTTGCCGACTATCTCCTCGCCAAGACGACGAACGTTATCGATACGATGTTTGTCTATCCCGAGCGCATGCGCGCGAATCTGGAGAGCACGCGTGGTCTCATTTTCAGCGGACAGCTTCTGCTCGACTTGGTTGAACACGGCATGACGCGAGAGAACGCCTACCGCCTGGTGCAAGGTCACGCCATGCGCGCTTGGAAAGAGGGCCTCAACTTTCACGACGAGATTCTTGCCGACAAGGAGATTACCGCCAAAGTTCCCCGCAAGCAGATCGAATACGCCTTTAACTTGCAGCGCCAGCTCAAGAACATCGACAAAATCTTCGTACGCGTGTTCGGAGGGAAGAAACCGGCCAGCAGGACCGGCAAGAAAGTGTCAGGCAAGCGGCACTAGGGCATGGCTGCTATTTCAGCGGCAACGAAGACTGGCCGAAGACGTATCTCCATCCCGAGGGTGTCTTGACGTACGTGTCACTGAACCATACCTGGTAGTCGAAGGGCTTGCCGGATTCGGAGCCTTTGGCCGTCAGCTTCGCAGTGATCACTGCGGTATCGCGCCAAATTCGTACGCTCTGTTGCTCATCATCCTGGCGATCATAATGGAGCCGGCCGCTACCAGCTTCTGCCAGCAGATCGGCCTTCGTATACGACTTGCCGGAGCCCGTTACCAGCATGAAATCGTCGGCCAGCAGTGTGGCCATTGTGTGCGCATCGTTTTCCAGCACAGCTCTCTGATAGAGTCTGTCGAGATCCCGGATCGCGTCAGAATCGTTTGAAGGCTGTGGCTCTGTGCGCTTATCACTTCGCGGGCGAAAGACGATGTCGAACCAGGGCTTCCAAGTCTTTCCTCGGTCCGAGGAGGTGACTGCCGTTTCGCGCACACCGCCGTTCTCCGGCTTCCAGATTCCGCGAACCAGCCTGCCAGCAGCCTGATCCTCGCCGCTGAGCACCATTTCTCCGTTCTCAAACTTGCCTTCGATTTCGAGCCGCTCGCCTCGATTCGTGACCCACGATTGGTGCCACAGATGTTTGGCACCATCGTAGATCGTGTAGCTTTGACCGTTGTGTTCATCGGACTGCTGGTAGTCCTCATGCAAGACACAGCCGTCAAGAATCGGATCGATGCGAGCCTGTGCAATCTTCTGTCCGCCAACTTCGAATACATCCCAATCTCCCGCCCAGAAGTCGAACTCGCGAAAAGCAAGTTGCGAACACGGAGATGCAGTTTGCGTCTCCGCTGGCCCGCCGAGTGTCACGACCAAAGTTATCGACTGCAAGATCAGCAGCGTCTTCCAGATTGCCCTTCTATTCATTCGCAGTCCTGCTGTCCGCTTTACTAGAAGGTCTGATTGCAAGGCGCCGTTGTCCACGGCGAACTCGAACGATCTCCTCGGGCGGACCGTAGCCGCGAACATGAGCGCCGCGGCAGACTTCGTATGGTTGTAACTCATCCCAATTCCAGCGGCTAGGACTGGGCGGGGTGCCGCAAGCACAGTAGAGAATCCATTCGTTCTGCGAACCTCTCGCAACCGGAACCAGGTAGGAACCGTTGTGATACGGACTGAATCCGATCAAATACCGAGTGCGGCATTTTGGACACTCCACGCAATGACGGACACGCCAGGTCATGACAGCCTACGGTACAGCGACAGTAACGAATGTGTCCTCACAGAGTTGGACGTTACCGGACTCCGATCCGCCTGAGGTGGACGTTTCCGGACCTCGCCTGCCACACTCCATAGCAGTCCGAAAACGTCCGGAATTCCTCGCGGGCTGGACTATCATCAGAATGCCGTTGACGATTTACGAACGGTTTGCATGACGCTGGATTTGCAGGTTTGTTCCAGGGCGAGGCTCTCGCGCGATCCGCGCTTCGATGGCAAGTTCTACATCGGAGTGCTGGGAAGCCGCGTGTATTGTCGTCCGATCTGCCCGGCGCCCACCGCGAAGGAGAAGAATTGCCGCTACTTTCCCACGGCGGCGGCCGCGGCCGAAGCGGGATTCCGACCGTGTTTGCGTTGCCGCCCGGAAAGTTGTCCAGGAACACCCGGTTGGCAGGGAACGTCCAACACGGTTTCGCGCGCCCTGCGTTTGATCGGGGAAAGCGGCCTAGAAGATGGAGGCGTCGAGTCGCTTGCTGAGCGCCTGGGAGTTGGCTCGCGCCATCTGCGGCGCCTCTTCGTACGCCATCTCGGCGCGACTCCGATCGCGGTAGCGCAGACCCGCCGCCTGCACTTTGCCAAGAAGTTGATCGACGAGACGACCTTGCCCATGCATCAGATCGCCCTCGCTTCGGGGTTCGGCTCGGTCCGCCGTTTCAATGCCGGCATTCTCAAGGTTTATCACCGAACCCCGACACAAATCCGCCGTCTGGCGCATCAGACCGGGACTCAGGCCGGCAACCAATATCTGTTCCGGCTGCACTTCCGTCCGCCATATCACTGGCAGGGAATGCTCGATTTTCTGGCGCCGCGCGCGACTCCCGGCGTCGAAGTAGTGGAGGATTCCACCTATCGTCGCAGCGTCTCCGCGAACGGGTTCGAAGGATATTTCGAAGTGTCACGTGACCCATCGCGCGAGGCCTTGCTGGTGCGCATTGATTTTCCGGAGCCGCGATCGCTGTTCGGAATCGTCGAGCGCATTCGCTCCATGTTCGACTTGAACGCCGACTGGTTGTCGATCGTGAAGACGCTGCGCGGCGATCCCGCGCTGAGCGCCAGCGTGCAGGCTGATCCGGGCATTCGCGTGCCCGGCTGCTGGAACGGATTCGAACTTGCGGTGCGCGCGATTCTGGGCCAGCAGGTCACGGTGCGCGGAGCCACTTCACTCGCGGGACGACTCGCGGCGGCGTTCGGCAAGAAGTTTGACGGGCCCAAGGGACTGACACACTTATTTCCTTCGCCCGACGCTTTGGCGAGCGCAAAGCTCACCTCGGTAGGGTTGACGAGCGCGCGCGCTGAGACCATTCGCGCCCTTGCGCGTGCGGTGCGCAGCGGCAAAATCAAGTTCGAGGGTGTCGTGCACACGGACGAATTTCTGCTCCGGCTTTGCGAGATTCCGGGGATCGGCTCGTGGACGGCACAATATGTCGCCATGCGCGCTCTGGGTGAGCCGAATGCCTTCCCGTCCAGCGATCTGGGATTATTGCGCGCCCTGTCTCTGGGCAACGCGCGTGAGGTCGAGCGTCGAGCCGAGCCGTGGCGACCGTGGCGCGCTTATGCGGCAATGTATTTGTGGAGAATGGCCGGAAAGAGTGTCGGAAAGAGTCCGCGGAAGAATGTTGAACCAGCGCGGCAGGAAGCCTCGGAAGGCCAGCGCGTAGCGCTGTAAGAATCCCGAACAAATGACTCTTGTCGAGGCCGCATTTGCGAGGTTCTGCCTTTTCGCCTGTGAAGGCAAGGTCAGATGTCACATGGTCTTGTGAATATTTCCGGCCGTGAAGTTGGAAAAGCGCGTTAATCCAAAGGCGGCCGCGCGGAGCCACCCAGCAACGACGAATTCAGGTTGAAAATATTGTGATGGCCCTCGGGACCACCCCAGGCGAACATCAGCTGAACCATGGGGAACGCTCCAGCTCTGAGCGTCAGGCCAGCCGCGTAACTGTGCCGGAAGTGGCTGAAGCCGAGATCGCCGCGTGTCAATGCGACTCGGCCTTCGTCAGCCATGAATTTCAACCCGAATGGTCCCCAGATGGAGGTCTCGTAGCTCTCCTGCAGCAACAGCAGATTGGGTGCTCGAAAGCGGTAATCCCGAAAGCTGCCGAGCGTCAGGTTGCTGTCTATGTCCTGGCCGCCCAAGGTTTGCTGGAAGTAGAACGGCACGGCACTTGTTGCTGAATTGATCGATTCCGAAACCAACAGCCGGGCAGTCAGGAATCCGCTGAGGTTGCGCGTGTGCGGAACGTCGGGGCACTTGTCCTTGGGTCCTCCATGTTCGCACGAATCGGGTCCAAGCCGATCGCTGCTCGTGGACACGGACTTGGTCTGGCCATAAATGTGGATCGTGTGGTTCAGGTCGACCGTCCAGCGCAAGAAAGAATTGTGCGAGTTCGAAGGCGCAAAAAACTCTTCGAATTTCCCAAGATAGTTCAGTGACAAGACATCGCCGGTATCGGGCTTGATGCGAACTCCCTGGCTCATTTGCACAAAGCCGGGCTGGCTGCTCAGGCCCGGAGCCGTGGCGTCGGTGTAGAGCGCCTCAATGGAAGGAACGGACTGCCCGTGTTCGCCGCGCACGCTCACGAATCTTCCGTTGATGTCTCCCAGCAGGGCGAGACCGAGCTTGCGAATCGACTGCAGCTCATAGACGGGCTTGATGGCGTTGGCTCCAATAATCGTCTGAGTCATGCCGAAGACGGACGCTCCCGCGAGCGAGCTGTTGTTGCCCTCGCCGAAGTAATTGAGCTTGTTCAAAGAAATGGATTGCGCGTAAAGATTGAACAGCGTGTAGGGATGGGTGCCAGTCAATGCAGTGTTAGCGTCGTGCGGCGTATGAATGAATTTCGCATAGCCGCCGACGCGCCATGCGCCGCTGGTTGCGCCAACAGCGTCAAAATCATAACTCGTGCGCCAGTTTTTTGTGTTCTTCGCCCACACGAAAGCGGCACCAACGCCGAACCCGTTCTGAGGCGGCATGCTGCCCGCCGCGATGTGGAGCGGGTGATCGGTGAAAAGCGTGTACCCGCACATGGGAATGGCCTTGAGCGAGAACTTGCAGGCGTCTCCCACGCGTTCGCCTTCGCGCCGCAGTTCAGCATGCAGCTTGTTCTCGTGAGGAACCTCCTGCTGAGCCAATGCCACCGTCGAGATCAACCCGAACACAACCACGCGCCATCGCATCACGCCTCCTGCAAACTAGCTCTTGCGTCCGTTCTTTGTCCCCTTGCTGCCTTTGCCCTTGGACCCCTTGCCGCCTTTTGGTCGTTTCGGCGGGGGACCTTCATCTGCCGCGGCGGCAATTTCGATCACTGTCTTCCGTGCCGCCTCTCTGCGGCCGCGCTCTTTAACGGCATCATCGTGCGCCTTGTGGATGGCCTTTGTTACGGCCTGGATATACCGTGCCGCCTCATGCTCGGTCTCAATTTCTTTGTGAAAGATCCCGCTCTGATACTTTGGCGGAAGAGTCCTTTCCGCATTCTGCAAATGGCGGACCTGCGCCAGCAGTAGCGTCCCGGCACGCCGGTGTGGGTCTCTTTTGCCCTGTGGCTTGGGAACGATTATGGGATCCATATCAGTGTCTCTCCTACTACTTTTTGATCGTGAAGGTGGGGCAGTCATCGCGCATCTCATCGAGGTTAAGCAGATTGTTCGCCAAGTTCCCGCTGCCGTCTTTCGGTTCGATGAACACGTTCGCATTGGCCTCGCGGTTCGATACATGGGGATAACTGCCAAGGAAGAATTTGGTGATGGTTGCTGGAATGGAGGCGTGGTCAAACACTCGGTCGTCGACGACGGTTCCAGGCTTGATCCACGGCGAAATCAGAACCGCGGGCACGCGCACTCCCAGCCGATCAAATTGGAAGGCCTGCCCGGTTCCCGGATCGATTTGCGAAGACGCGAACGAATCCGGTTTGCACGTGGGTGGCGGAACGTGATCGAAAATCCCTCCGTGCTCGTCATACACAATCAGGAGGGCCGTGTTGGGCCAAAGCTTGCTGTTTCTGATGTGGCTGTAGACTTCGGCGATCAGCTGCTCGCCGGCCTGCACGTCGTGATCGGGATGCTGGTCGCTGGCCACTTCTTCGCCCACATCGCTGTCATGATCGCTGTAGTTGGGTTCTACGAAAGAGTAATCGGGCAACAAACCCTTGTCACAGTCGCTCAGGAATTGCTTATATGTGCCAAAAACTTCTGTCTGATGTTGCAGGAGATTGGCAACCTCCATCGTGGAACTGGCCACGTCGTAGTAGTACACCTTCGCCGTATGCTTCGGAGCGGCGGTTACGAGCCTGGTGTAGATGCTCTTGATGGGCTCGATTACGTCGAATGGGTCCATGTCCACGCGGCCGAATGACGTGCCGTAGTGGGCAAAAGCGCGGTTGCAGATGGTCGGACCCGGAATCGAGGCGAACCATTTGTTAAACACGGCGAACTGCAGCGCCAGCTTGGTCAGCACCGGCAGATCGCTCTGCTTGAAGTAGTACATGATCTTCTGCGAGTGCCCGAGGTCTTGCTGCTGGTGAAAGTAGCTGGTGACGAATCCCGTCATATTGGCCACTCGGTCACTCCCGGTCTGTCCGCCGTAAATCTGGACATCGACGGCGGGAAAGTGGTGATCGGGGTCGGGGTCGAGCTGGCCTTGAAACTCCGCCAGGGCCTGGGGCTTTACCGGGTTGTTCATCGCATCCGGGTTGATGAATGGATCTCCGTCAACATACCCGTCGATTGCCGGATTCACCGCCTTCAGCGATCCCAGCATGTGATCAAACGAGCGGTTTTCCATCATCAACACAACAATGTGTTGCAGCTTGTCAAGGCCGGTTGGCATAGCACGCTCCTGCAATGATTAATAGTGCAGCAGGGGGCAAAAACGTTTCCTGGGACGCCGCACGTGTTCGGGGAAGATGGCACAAGAATATCAACCAGGCAAGAACCGTTGGTGCAGGGGAATCGGACTTGTTACGAAATCCGAACAGGTTCATGCAAGGACGGACACATTCGTCCGCCCGAGTCTTCAGGGTTTCAGACTGTCATTCCGAAGTCGCGCGAAATTCTACGCGACGAGGAATCCGCTCAGCTGCAGCCGCTGGTGCTGCCGACAGGTCGAGCGGTGGCCCACTCAAGCCCTCTTTTGGCTTGACTGGGGCAGTTCCGCACTGAATCCCATTTTGGACAAAAATATGGGAAATATGGGGACACACGGATGGAGTGCACCCCACCCGTCTGTCCCCGGGTTTCAAGGAATTGACAAGTTGCACTCCTACTTCACTGAACTATCGAAGACTGATTCTAACCGCTTCCAACAGCGCTCACTCAATCACGCGAATCCCTTCCAACAGTGCGGTTCTAGTTTTGGACAAGACTTTGTGAGTGTCTTTTGCTTCCTTCAGGAGCCAGACGGTGCACAAAACGCAGAGCAGTTCAAGCCAAAATGTTGCCGAGAAACCCAGGCCAAGAACCGCTAGCCAGACTAATCCTGACGCGGCGCTAATCATCACGAAGGCGGTTCCAAGTTCAAATTTCAGTCTCAATACCATCGTGCGAGCATAGCGTCTCCCGATTGGTTCGGACTTGAACGAGGTCTGCAAATATTTCCACCAGTTTTTGGTGTGTTCGTTTTCCGTTCTGACGTCGGCCCAGCGATCGAGTTGGACCTCCCATCGGGCACCCAAATCTTCAAACACCATTCCAAAAAAAATGGCAGCAAGCAAGAGGACGACACCGGCGTCTGCGTGATTTCGTGTCACGAGGTCATCCAATCTTGGAAAATGCCAGATGAGAGCGATGAACCATGTACTGATTCCAATGGCGCCTGGAATGAATAGAGTTGCTAGAGGCCGAAAGACGTCGTTAGTGAATGCAGAGAAGATGTTAGGCACAGGTGCACTCCTATCCGCAGACCGTAAGCAAACGTGAAAAGGGCACGGCGTTTGCCGTGCCCCCTTCACAGCTTGCGTCTACTCGACTGCCTACGATTTGTTGACCTCAGCGGCTAAAGCCGGTGAGAAGTGTTTCGCGTTTACGGCACGGCTGAAGCCGTGCCCTTTCCAAGTCTTGAGCGCTCAACAGCAGATTCCTCGTCGCGCAGAACGTGCCCGACTTCGGAATGCAATCATTCTGGGACTGCCAAAACCAAAGGCGGACGAAGAAGAAGACGACGTCCGTCCGCCTCGCCTCTACACAAACTTTCTAGCTGCAGCCGCTGGTGCTGCCGCAGCTCATGCATCGGTAGCAACTGCCGTTTCTGGTCATGATGCTGCCGCAGAAGCTGCAGCTGGGGGCGTCGCCCAAGTCGACGATGCTGGAGAGTGCGTCGGCGGCGTGGACCGAACCAGTGGTCAGTGGTCGGTGATCAGTGTTCAGCGGGCTTGAGGTGGCGCCCGCGACATCGCCGTTTTCTGGCAACTGGCCACTGGCCACTGACAACTTCGGTCTGAGATTCTCGAACAGCATCTGCTGCTGGCCGGTCAGGAAGCGCAACTGGAGCCAGCGGAAGATGTAGTCCATGATGCTCTTGGCGTAGCCGATGTCCGGGTTACCGCTCCAGCCGCTGGGCTCGAAGCGCGTGTGGGCGAACTTCTCGCAGAACAGTTTCAGCGGCACTCCGTGCTGCAGTGCGATCGAGACTGCCAGCGCGAAGCTGTCCACCAGGCCGCTGACCGTCGATCCTTCTTTGGCCATGGTGATGAAGAGTTCGCCGGGCTCCCCGTTGGGATAGAGGCCGACGGTGATGTATCCCTCGTGATCCCCGACTTTAAATTTGTGCGTGATCGACGCGCGTTCTTCCTGCAGCTTGTGGCGAACAGCGCGCGGCGGAGCGTTGAGATCTTCTTCTTCCAACACGACCGCAGCAGTTGCCGAGGACTTCTCGGAACTCGCAGTCTTCGTTCCCGCGGCTGACAGCGGCTGCGATTTCTTGCATCCGTCGCGATAGATCGCGACCGCCTTCAGGCCCAGCTTCCACGCCTGGAGGTAGGCGTCCATGATGCCTTCGACCGAGGCGTTCTCGGGAAGGTTGACGGTCTTCGAGATCGCGCCGGAAATGAAAGGCTGAGCGGCGGCCATCATGCGGAGATGTCCCGTGTAGTGAATCGAGCGCGTGCCCTTCGCCGGCTTGAAGGAGCAATCGAAGACCGCAAGGTTGTCTTCTTTAATATGCGGAGCCCCTTCGATGGTGCCCGTCGCGTCGATGTAGCTGACGATAGCGTCGGTCTGCTCGTGTGTGTATCCAAGCTTGAACAGCGCGGTAGGCACGGTGTTGTTGACAATCTTAATCATCCCGCCGCCAACCAGCTTCTTGTATTTCACCAGCGCCAAATCCGGCTCAATACCAGTAGTGTCGCAGTCCATCATGAATCCGATGGTGCCGGTGGGGGCTAGGACTGTGACTTGGGAATTTCTGTAGCCGTGTTTTTCGCCGTGCTGCAGGGCTTCGTCCCAGCATTGTTTGCTGGCTTCGTAGAGAGCGGCGGGGACGTTTCCTTTATTGATTCCGTTCACTGAGGCACGGTGCATGCGGATTACGTCGAGGAAAGGTTCGCGGTTGATGTACCAGCCGGGGCAGGCTCCGCCGGGCATGGTCTGTGCTCCCGCGGCGCTCCCCTGCGCTTCGCTCAGGGTTCGCTGGACAGCCGAGGCGGCTGTCCCCACATGTGTCGTAGTGATGCCTGCTCCTAGATTTGTTTCTGACAAGTTCTTCTTTGTTGCTTCTGTGGCGGGGACCAAGGGCTCGCACTGTTCTGCAATGCGGCTGCTTTGCAGATAGGCTTCGCCGCACATGATGGCAGTCACGCAGGCGGCGTAGTCGCGGCCGGCGTCGGAGTCGTAGGGGTGGCCGGCGGCCATCAGTAACGCGCCTAAGTTCGCGTAACCCAGGCCTAGCGGACGATAGTCGTGCGAGTTTGCCATGATCGCCTGCGTGGGATATCCGGCATTGTCGACCAGGATTTCCTGCGCGGTGATCAGGATGTCGACCGCATGACGATAAGCGTCCACATCGAACGTGCCGTTGGGCGCGAACTTGAGCAGGTTCAGGCTGGCCAGGTTGCAGGCTGAATCATCGAGGAACATGTATTCGCTGCAGGGATTGCTGGCGTTGATGCGAGCCGTGTTCTTCGATGTGTGCCAGCGATTCACTGTGGTGTCGTACTGCATGCCGGGATCGCCGCAGTGCCAGGTGGCCTGGGAGATCTTGTGCAGCAGATCTTTCGCTTTGTAAGTCTTGACGACAGAAGCATCAGTGACGCTGCGTGTCGAGAAGTCAGTGTCGCGGACCACGGCATACATGAAGTCGTCGGTCACGCGAACGCTGTTATTTGCGTTCTGGAAGAAGATGCTGGAGTAGGCGTCGGAGTCAGGATGGGAGCCGTCGTATCCCAGAGAAACGAGGGCGTGCGCCTTGGCTTCCTCTTTCTGCTTGCACTCGATGAACTCGATAATGTCGGGATGGTCAACGTTGAGGATGACCATCTTGGCGGCGCGGCGCGTCTTGCCTCCGGACTTGATGACACCCGCAAAGGCGTCGAATCCTTTCATGAAGCTGAGCGGGCCGCTGGCAGTGCCTCCACCAGAAAGAGTTTCAGTCGATCCGCGCAGAGGAGAGAGATTAGTCCCTGTGCCTGATCCCCACTTGAAGAGCATGCCTTCTGTTTTCGCTAGCGTCAGGATCGAGTCGAGTGAATCTTTCACCGAGTTGATGAAGCAGGCGGAGCACTGGGGCTTGCTGTATCCGGTGACGCCGAATTCGACTTGCTGCTTCTGAGTGTTCCAGTGCCAGTTCTGGCCGTCGGAGTTAGGCTCAATGCGGTCGCATCCGACGTTAAACCAGACTGGAGAGTTGAAGGCCGCGTACTGGCGAACGAGGATGTGCACAAGTTCGTCGTGGAAGGTCGCGCCGTCTTCCGGCGAGCGGAAATATCCTTGGGCCAGACCCCAATCGCGGATCGTCTCGGCAACGCGGGAGACGAGCTGGCGGACTCCTGTTTCCCGTTCGCGAGTGCCGATCTTGCCGTGCAGATATTTGCTGGCGACGATGTTGGTCGCTGTCATCGACCAGTCTTTAGGGACTTCGACATCTTTCTGCTCGAAGATAACCCCGCCATGCGAGTCGGTAATCTGAGCGGTGCGGATATCCCACTCGACTTCGTCGTAGGGAGAGACGCCCAGCTTGGTGAAGACGCGCTGGAAAGAGAGGCCGGGAGACTTCTTCTT
This sequence comes from Candidatus Sulfotelmatobacter sp., assembly GCA_035279505.1. Taxonomy (GTDB): domain Bacteria; phylum Acidobacteriota; class Terriglobia; order Terriglobales; family Acidobacteriaceae; genus Sulfotelmatobacter. The sequence goes on from DATEHP010000175.1 coordinate 14,769, forward strand.
GGGAGCGGCTAGAGACGCGGCAACCGGAGACGGAGCGGCGGCGGCTTTGGTTTCGGTTTTGACTTCAGGCATCAAGGGGCTCTCCTAATTAGATTCTATGCGGCTTCGATCGATTCGGGACCGGATGGGGGACGGGAATCGGGTATAACGGAATTCAGTATGTAAGGAACTTTGTCTTTCGCCCTTCAGGGCTTTTTCGTTCGTCGAACAGCCCACGGCTTCCGCGGTCGGCTTTGTGCTGACGCTGCTTGCGGGTGCGTCCCTTCCGTCAGAAGCCGGAAGGGAACGAGGAAGAACAGTGAATCGTCGTGGCCACGGCGGAATTGAGCCTGGAAGTGTTGGCGACCTCTGGCGGGCCGCACTCGTTTTTGGCAAGGCAATCGGTGCTGTCAGGCCGGAGCGACCGGGTTATATTCGATGGTTCGGGCGTTAGCTCCAGCGAAGTGGCGAAGTGTGAGCCTATTCCCGTCGCTTTCTCAGCCGAGGAAATGATCCATTGATTGAGGGCGCTGCAGATGCTGCGGCGCTGGATTTGATCGTGAATCTCGACGAAACGAACGAAGTAGCGTCCGGAGGCGAGGCGCGCCCGCATGGGATTCTGGTGCGACAGCATGCTGTCAAGAACGAAAGCCATGTCGTCGTCCTCGAAGAACTTGGTTACGGCCAGCATGCGGTTGCGGGCATCGGCTTTGGGTTCCTGGCTGCCGGCCTTTGGGATAGCGCCGCTCGCTTCGCTTCGCGGGACAGCCGCGGCGGCTGTCTCCACATGGGTCGCGGCGGCTGTCTCCACATGAGGCATGGAGGCGCCGACCTCAACCTGATCAGCGGTGGTACCAAAGTTGATGATTTCTTCCGCCAGGGCGAATACGCCGGGCTTGCTGGGGACTACCAGGAGACTGTGATGGGACTCGCAACGGAACCAGCGCGACCATTGCAGGCGACGATAATCCACAGGACGGTCGAAGCCGTGTCGTGCCAACGATTCGGAAACTAGTCGGGTAAGGGCTTCCATTGCGGGCTCCTGGGTTCGGACTACTCCAACGGCAAAAATTTCGCGGCAGGCTCGCTTTGCTTCGCGGGCCGGGCGAGGCGCCCGTCGCCACACGGGCCGAACTACCGGCGTGCTCCGGGGGAGGATCGGGGCACGGCCACCGCACTCTCAAACCGGACTTCCGGACTTCCTTTTGGAGCCCCGGAAGGCTGAAGTTCATGATTATGAAAGGTTTGGGCGCCTGACTTACACATCAGGAAGCCTGGCGCCTGCGCCTCTATTTGCCCGTGCAGTTGCCGAGTCACCTCTGGCTCAGACGACTGCCGGTGTTCCTTCACTCTTCGAACTTCCACCCCATTCCCGTGGGATGAAATTTCATTGCTTGGGATTGCAAAGTTACTCCTGCCTGTTGTGCATGTCAAGGAAGAAACACTACCGGTTGTATCCCTAGCAATGACGGGCTTGATGCCGGATTGCGGGTCGGTTTTCCACAAGAGCGGTACCCAGTTCTCAGTTTGACCATCGCTACGGTTGCTTTGAATAAGTGATGGGCTTCGTTGGAACTCATAATTCGAAAACGCTAAACTCTTGAACTTTACCTTCATCACATGAGGCCCAGCCTAGACGAAGGGACGCGTACGGGCTGGGGAGTTTTGCGCTGGGTGCGGGACGTCTTGTCGAGGCTGATGTTTCCGTAGGTATCGTCGCGGAAATTGGTTTTGATCTTTTCGATCCGCAGCGGCTCGATCTGCAGACTCGCCAAGCGCAAGCTGACGGGTTCTTCTTCTTTCGAGCGCAGAGGATTGGGATCCGGAGTCAGCCCCATGGGAACGTAAATGTCTTCGAAGATCCGGCGAGGAGCGATGCTCAGGACTCCATCACACGATTCCACCAGATAGTCTCCTTTGCGACCGCAATGCTGCCGGCCAAGGTGGTCGGTGAAGGTAAGACTGGAATTGAGTTGTTTGGCTTTGACCAGAAATCTTGTGCGGTACGTTTTCCATTCAATCGTTTTCATGGCGCGCTGACCCGGAAAGTTTTGCTGGTAATTGTCCTCAAAGCGAATATGCGTCTGGGACGAACCAAACTTTTGATGTGAGGACGAAGCTGAATGTACGGTTGAATTGCACGCAGGTCAATTCCGCTTTTTGGTGCATTTGAGGAAAACAGCGCGCCCGGATTCGATGCTGAAACATTGCTCAAACAGGAATAAAAAACGACACGCTGCAGGCCGACATCACGGCATTTCTTGGATGTGGCAGAGGCGACGAATGAAATCTGGTAGAGTGGGCAGCCGGAATCTCCACAGGGCTTGCACAGGAAATGCAGAAAGGCAGTTCTCAGTTCTCAGAGGGAGGAGCTATGCGACGGATGGTTGTTTCGGGAGTTGCAATTCTGTTGGGCTCGACGGTGCTAGTTTTCGGGCAGGCTGTGGGTTCAAAGACGATCGCGCTGCGCTGCGGGAGTCTTTTCGATGGACGCGGGGATTCGTCACGCAAGAACGTCGTTGTCGTGATTGAAGGCGAGAAGATCAAGGAGCTCGCCAATGCAGCGCCGGCCGGGTCTGAGGTGATCGATCTTTCGCACGAGACTTGCCTGCCAGGGTTGATGGATACGCACACGCATATTCTGCTGCAAGGGGACATCACCGCTGCCGAGTACGACGAGCAATTGCTGAAGCAGTCGCCGGAGTATCGGACGATTCTAGCAACCGTGAATGCGCGGCGGGATCTGGAGTATGGGTTCACGTCGATCCGCGATCTCGAGACCGAGGGCGCGGGATACGCAGATGTCGATGTGAAGAAGGCCATTCAAAACGGGGTGATTCCCGGGCCGCGGATGCAGGTCGCCACTCGTGCGCTGGATGTGAGTGGAGCTTATCCGCTGCAGGGATATGCCCCTGCCGTGATGGTGCCGCATGGAGTGCAGATCGTGGACGGCGCCGACAACGCGCGTCAGGCGGTGCGAGAGCAGATCAGCCATGGAGCGGACTGGATCAAGGTCTACAGCGACCGCTCGTATCGGGTGCGCGACGACGGCGTGCTCGATGACATTCCGACGTTCACGCCGGAAGAACTGAAGGCGATCGTCGACGAAGCGCATCGCGAGCGGCACAAAGTCGCATCGCATGCCATGGCATTGAACGGAGTGCATAACTCAGTGGAGGCAGGAGTCGATTCCATTGAGCACGGGAACTACATAGCGGATGAAGATCTGAAGACGATGGCGTCGCGCGGGATCTTCTATGTGCCGACCATTTATGTGGGCGAGTACGTCGCGCAGGGCCGGGCGGCTGAGGGTGCCCCGGTGTGGGTGAAGATGATTCAGATTCATGCGGACACCTTCCGGCGGGCGCTGAAGGCCGGAGTGAAGATCGCTTTCGGGACCGACGCCGGAGGGTTCGACTGGAAGGTGAATCCGGCGAAGGAATTCTCGTCGATGGTGAAGTTTGGAATGACTCCGGCGCAGGCGATCCGCGCGGCCACGATCAATGCGGCGGAGTTGTTGGGGACGAAGGATTCGCTCGGGACCCTTGAGTCAGGGAAGTTGGCGGACATTGTAGCGGTGCCGGACGATCCGTTGAGCGATGTCTCGCTGATGGAGAAGGTGGATTTTGTGATGAAGGGCGGAGTGGTGGAGCGGAAGCCCTAGCAGGCTGCGGAAGAAGTCTCTTCGGCGTCCACAATTTCCCTCAGCGGCTAAAGCCGCGACTGATTTCGTTGCACTTTACGGCGCGGCTCGAAGGCGCGCCCTTTCAAAACGCTGATCTGCAGCCTGCTAGTCTAGTCTCCGCTTCAGAAAACGCACCACGGGGAACACAGAGGAGCACGGAGGATTGGAGATTACAGGAATTACCCGAGCGGAAGTGAGGGCCGATCTGTTGACAATCGCCTGTAAGGTTCAAAATCCGTGAGGAGTACATCAATGACTGATCCGGTTTGTGGAATGAGAGTCGATGACAACGACTCGCAGCATCAGGCGCAGTATGGTGGTCAGACGTATTCATTCTGCTCGCAGCAATGCAAGAATGAGTTTGAGCAGAATCCGGAGCAGTACACGCGGTCGGCGGCTTAGGACGATCAAAGCGGAATGAGCAAAAAGCCCTTGCTTTGGCAAGGGCTTTTATTTTGGTCTGGCATCCTGAGGCGGCTGAGACGGCAGTCACGCTCGCGTTGCTCGCGGGGCGGACGAAGGCGTCCGCCCCTACACAAGATTAGACCGCTCTACACAGGATTAGCGGTGGGCCAGAGCTGGTTCGTGGACTCCTTTACCTGCTTTGAAGGCGGCGTAGCGTTTGTTGATTTCGTCCCAGTTCACTACGTTCCACCACGCAGCGAGGTATTCGGGACGGCGGTTTTGGTACTTCAAGTAATAGGCATGCTCCCAGACGTCGTTGCCGAAGATGGGATAGAGTCCGTGCGAAATGGGATTGTCCTGATTCGGCGTGGACATGACCTGCACATCGCCATTCGGTTTGCCCGCGAGCCAGGCCCATCCTGAGCCGAATTGTTTTGCGCCCGCGTCATTGAACTTCGTCTTGAAGTCGTTGAAGTTGCCGAAGGTCTTCTGAATCACTTCAGCGATAGGACCGCTGGGATCGCCTCCGCCCTTCGGTTTCATGATCTTCCAGAACATGGAGTGGTTGACGTGGCCTCCGCCATTGTTGCGCACGGCCGCGCGGATATCTTCCGGAATGGCGTTGAGGTCGCGGATCAGGTCTTCGGCAGATTGGCCCGCAAGTTCGGGATGCTTCTCGAGCGCGGCGTTCAGGTTCTTTACATAGGCGCCGTGGTGCATGTCGTGGTGCAGGGTCATGGTCTGCTTATCGATCGTGGGTTCAAGTGCCTCATAGGCATAGGGCAAGGGGGGTAGTTCGTGAGCCATTTTTTTCATTCCTCCAGGCTTTTGAGATGACGGGAAAAGGGATTTCGATGCAAGGTTCGTAGGGTGATTATAGCCCCCGGATGGTTGCGCGGATGAGGGAGACTCAACTACGTCGAGATTCGTGGCGCTGCTACGCCTCGCTTCGCTTCGGCGGGGCGGACGAAGGTGTCCGCCCCTACACAAGCTATTGATGAAGGCGTCGCCCTACATAGGCTATTTGCGGCCTAGCAATCGGATTCTCGACGTGAAGGCTCTTCCCTGGCAGGCGGTGAAGGTTGGGGTCGGGTGGGAGGAATCGATTACGTTGTTCGCTACATAAGGATTGCAGCGGCCCGTGATGTTATCGAAACCTCCGCGCAGGGCCCAATCGTTGTGGAAGAGATGGAACTTCTTTTCCAGTTGCACATTCAACGACAAGTAGTCCGGAAATCGTTCGGCGCCGGGTTTTCCAATGAGTTCATGCTGATCGTTCAAAAGGCTGAATGGAAATCCGGTGCGGGCTTCCATGGAGTACGCAAGTTCGAATTTGTGGAATATGGGCAGGCTGAAAAAAGGAACGTATCCCCAGGAAAGAAAGCGGTTGGGCGCGTCCCACGGGTAAGGACCTGGTTGCTGCGAACTGAGGACTGGATTGTCGACGTTGAAATCGAGAGCCTGGTTGGTGCGGGCGCGCGAGCGGGTGTAGGAACCCATGATCGTATAGGTCTCGCGGAAGTTGTGGCGAAGCGAAATCTGAAAGGCGTCATAGTGGTCTTCACGAGTATTGCGGAGGATGAAGTCGCCGGTGGCTGTCGAATTCCGAGTGTCGTAGACGAACCCGTTGGTGCCATGGCGACGCTGAAACTCCGCTTTGAGGTAGATCTCCCTGGGCAGTTTCTTTTCTAAACCGAGGCTCCAGTTGAGGAATCGCGGGGTCTCGAGCGTGTTGTTGTTGATTGAAAAGGTGGTCGTGAGAGGCCCTGTTGTGGTGACGCAGTTCGTGGTCACGCAAGTGGGATCAGTGGCGAAAAATATGTCTTCCCGGCTGCCGGCAAAAGGCCGGGCGATGAGGAATAGTGGAGTCGCATCATAGACGAGGCCGATTCCGGCGGAGAATTTGGTGCTGCCGGAATTGTCGAGAACGTAGGTTCCGGCAAGACGTGGCGAAAAAGCCCCTTCGTGGACGGTCGAGTCCCAATCGAAACGAAGTCCAGGTTCAATCAGAAGGCGGTCGGTGACACTCCAGCGATCTTCGAGGTAGGCGCTGACCTCGGAATTTGTCTGCTCATGAGGCAGGGCGGCGGTGAAGGTCGAGTAGCGAATGCAGGGAAAGTTTTTGTCTTGCGGCGCGGTGAAACAAATGTCTGTAGGTTCTTGGGCGGAAACCTGTGCCGTCAAAAATGAAATTGGTTGACGATTGAGCTGGGCATCATACGAGAGGCGGTTGAGATCGGCACCGACTTTAAAATCGTGGCGGCCATGCCAGTAATGGGGCGAAAGATATAAATTTGCCAAGCCTTGCCAGCGAGTGGCCGAGGTGTGCTCGTTCAGATAGTAGTTGCCGAACGCGGTGCTGGGAGTGATCTGGTAGGGGAGCGTCCCGTAAGGGGTGAGACGCAGATTGTATTGACTGAAGGCAAGTCCGGTTTCCAGCAGTTGGCCGCCGTTGAAGTAATGCTGGTCTTTCACGCTGGATATATAAGCGGTCTCGACATCCTGCGGATTCGTCTGTTGCGGGCTTTGCGGGGAGAGATACGTGTACTGGTCGTGCAAGTAATTGATCAGGAAACTTGTGGTGAGAATGTTGCGGCTGGTGATGTTGGTCTGGACCTTCGACAGATTGCCAATGCGCCAGATGTAATCGCTGTCCTGGTCGATGGGGAGAGCGGTGTAGACGAGATTGTTGTATTCGCCTTCGAATGCGTTATAGAACCAGATTCTCCTCTTTAGGATTGGGCCGGAAGTGGTGAAGCGGGGAAGGAATTGATTGAAGCGCCATCCGTGCTTGTTCTGGATGGAAGGAATGAAGTTAGTGGCGAAGAAGCGAAAGTGATCGTCACCGATCCCAGTATTCAGGTGGAGGACTCCGGCAGATCCTTTGCCGTCTTCGGCGGGCTGGCGGGAGGGCTCGACCTGGATGGAGCGGAAAGCGTCGACACTGACATGCACCAGGAGCTGGCCGCTGGCTGGTTGGGTTACGTTGAAGCCATCGAGCTGAGTTTGGGTCTGATAGGTTTGCGCGCCGGCGACGTGAGGCTGGCCAAACTGGTCCTGGATGACGCCGGGAATGAAGTTAAGCACGTTGCGGTAGTCGTGTGTGCCCGGGTAGACGATGTCGATGACGTCGAGACCGCTGATGGTCTCCTGCGCGGCAACCTGCGCGGGATCGATGGCCAGAGGGGATTCGTGTACGTCAACAGTTTCATGCACTTCTTGCAGATGGGCGATCGCCACTTCAATGTTCGAGGCGCGCGTCATCTCGACGGAGGGCTGTTGAAGTTCGTAGAAGCCCTCTTTTTCGACGCGTAGCTGGTACTGGCCGGGAGCGAGATTGGGGAACTGGCAGCGTCCCGTGTAGTCAGTCTGACATCGAATGGGAAGTTGCGGTGGGGCTTCTAAAGAAATCCATGCGGAAGGAACAGCGACTCCGTTTTCATCAACGACGGTGATCAAAGGAGCCGGGCCGACCTGGGCGGCAGCCGTACAGACGAGAGCGACGGTCAGAAAGAGGACGCGCATTCGTTCCACTCATTGTATGTGTGAATGAGAGAACTGTTTTCTGACATGCGGTAAACCTGCCGAGCGGGACCCTCCACGCGACGAGAGCGGCATCGGGAAAACCGGCCATCGAATCACATACTGCGAGGTATTCCCGTCCGGCTGAAACTCAGGTACAATAACTATGGTAGTTACAAGGATTTTCTCCAACCATGTCGTTGCAGTTGACCTCCCAGGAAGCCCTCAGACTTACGGCCACGTTTGCATTTACAGCGGATCGGATGCGGGCGGCCGACAACGCTTTTGAGATCCGCGCCCAGATCTGTGAAACGGCCAGCCGTGTTGCCTTTCTCAGGGCCCACCTCATCGCCAAAAGAGAAGAGATTCTCCCTGCGCTCGGCGAGACTTTCCGGCGGGCTGTTTTTGCCGTCGCCTGAAAACTATCCAAGCTTTCTCTGGGACCGCCGTTACAATGTGAACCATGTCGGCAGCGCATTCATTCGACCCGCGGTCCGGGCCAGCGCCCTTGCCACAGCGCGGCAGTTCAGCCGGGGCAAGTCAAACACGTCGTCGCGACGGTACCTTGCTCCGCATCATCGCGGTCCTCAAATTCCTTAAGGCAGCGTCCTTAATTGCCTTGTCGGTCGGAGTTTTCCGGACAATGCATCAGGATATTGGCCTCCGGTTGGAGCACTGGATCCGCGCGATGCACCTGGACCCGGGGAACCGGCACATCGAAATGTTTCTGGAAAGGGTGTCGAATCTCAGTCCTGCGCAAGTGAAAAGGCTGGGACTTGTGGGGCTGCTCTATGCCGGACTGTTCCTGGTTGAAGGTACGGGATTGTGGCTGCAACGCCGCTGGGGAGAGTGGGCAACCGTGGTGATCACCGGGTTACTCATACCGGTAGAGGTGTATGAGATTTTTCGGCATCCGAGCGCCGCAAAGATTCTGGTCCTGATCGTGAATATGGCGGTGGTAGGTTATCTGGTGTATCGGATTCGCACCACCGAAGCGACCGTCTGACGAAGGGAGCCCTGGCTCAGTTGTCGACATTCATTCCATTAACCTCCAATACTGTTGGGAGAATTTGAGGTTAATGGCGATTTTTCACCAACTATCAACCATCGTGCGTACGCTCGGAAACAGGCGACTCAGCTAACTGCGAATGTGCGGCGCGAAGGTGGCCGCAAGGCCCACGAAATAGCCGTGATTCCCATCATCCCAACCAGATACACCACTGTGGTGGCATCATGGATTCCAGAAACAAGGTTTGATGCGAGTGCGCCCGTGAGGTTGAAGACCACCCCCGCATAGGCCCATTCTTTCAATCGCGGAAAGCGCGGGAGGATTATTGCAATCGAGCCGAGGAACTTCCAAACCCCCAAAATGACAAGGAAATAAACGGGGTAGCCTACACGATGAATGACTTCTCGAACCTGGGGTAGCATCAAGACATCCCACGCCCCTCCTACAAGAAGTTCCACAGCGAGAATAGTGGTGGCTACCCAGTAGACGATGGCCCGATTCCGCTCGGCTTTTACAGTCGATTTCATCCCGACTGTCTCATCAGCATTATTTCCTAGCTGCCCAGGCATTAGCAACGCGACTGTCGCCCCGTTGACTGGCGGTCAGTGAGTGAGATCGGGATGTTTTGCCAGTTATAGAACTATCCTTGCTTCCTGGCTCGATCCTTCTCAGAGCATGCC
>DATEHP010000176.1:0-8578 GCA_035279505.1 Candidatus Sulfotelmatobacter sp.
ACCATTGCGTCCGGCCAGACGAGCCGGAATAAAGTGATTCGCGTTGCGGGCTTGTCCGCTGAGGAAGTGAGGACCAGGCTTGACCTTTTCCGAACGTTTCCACGAGATCCGAACCGGATTTGAACGGCCATTCTGGGTTGCCAATATCAGCGAACTGTTCGAGCGGCTTTCGTACTACGCTGTGTTTGCGGTGCTCGCCCGGTATCTCCACGAAGGGTTGCATTTCGATGTGCAACGCGCCAGCAGCCTGACGGGAATGTTCGGCGGATGGGTCTGGTTCCTTGCAGTCATTGGTGGCGCGGTTGCAGACCGGCTCGGCTTCCGGCGAGCGCTTTCGTTGGCCTACCTGTTTCTCAGCGTGGCCTATTTCTCATTGGGTTCGATTGGCGCCGATTGGTTCGCGCCGATGCGGAACGCCATGCCGCTGACGACGTTAGTTGCCCTGGTCCTTATCCTTCCGGCTCTGGGTGTCGCGCTGGTGAAGCCGAGCGTCGTAGGCACAACGGCACGCGCATCGAAAGAAAACGTCCGCTCGGTCGGATATTCGATTTACTACACGCTGGTCAATGTGGGGAGCACCGCCGGCCCATATCTGGCCTCCTGGGTTCATAAACACAAAGGCATGGAGAGCGTGTTCCGCATGGCGGCCCTGAGCGTGTTCGCCATGCTGTTTGTGGTTCTGATTTTCTTCAAAGAACCACGCCGTACTGACGACGCACGTGCAGCCAGCCTTGGGCAAGTCGGAAAAAACTTTCTCACCGTACTCTCGAATCCGAAATTCATGCTGTTTCTGCTGATCTTTACCGGCTACTGGATCGTTTTCTGGCAGGAATTCATTGCTCTGCCGCTCTACATCTCTTCTTACATCGATCCGAAAGCCGATACCGAATTAGTTCTCATCACCGATCCCCTGGTCGTGATTTGCTTCACCATGCTGATCGGATTTCTCACCAAGAAGATGCACGCCTTTCACGCGATCGTGCTCGGCACACTAGTCTCCAGCGTGGCGTGGATTCTTCTGGTCGTGCATCCTTCCGTATGGATGGCAGTCGCAACACTGGTAGTGGTCGCAATCGGCGAAATCATCCAGGCGCCGCGCTACTACGACTACATCTCTCGCCTCGCCCCGAAGGACCAGCAGGGTACCTACATGGGATTCGCTTTTCTCCCGCTCGGAATAGGATCGTTCATCGCGGGAAAACTTGCGGGATGGCTCATGCATCACTATGGAGAGGAGATGCACCGGCCACAAATGGTGTGGTGGTGGGTAATTGGGGTCGGCATCGTAACGACTGTACTTTTGTGGATTTATGACCGGCTCGTCCGGGCAGAGAGAGTGGATGCTTGACTTCGGGGACCGCCTCTGGGATGATTCGCCCCCAGTTAGCGAATCGCAAGGAGGCTCTATGCCACATTACCTGCAGCAGGTTGCGTATTCTCAGCAAGGATGGGAGGCGTTGGTTGCGAATCCGCAGAATCGGATAGAAGCAGTGCGGCCTGCGATTGAAAAACTGGGAGGCAAGATCGAAGCGGCGTGGTTCTCATTCGGAGACTACGACGTGATAGTCATTGCTGATTTGCCTGACAACGTAAGCGCTGCCGCAATCGCCATGGCGTTTGCAGCGGGTGGAGCTTGCAAGTCCGTGCAAACGACTCCACTGATCTCTCCCGAAGAGGCGACTCAGGCGTTGCGGAAAGCAAAGGAATGCGGATACCGTCCGGCGACGGCCCGTGCCGCATAGAATTGGGCCAGACTCGATGATTTGAAGGCGGCCTTGACTGGCCGCCTTCTTGTCTACGTCTGGCCTCAGCGAATGCGATGCCCTCTGCAAAAGCAACTCCGGAAGCAGTCGCTACACAAATTCGGCGCGCACTGAAAGATGGTGGCTCGGCCGAGCATGCCACGGGAGTGCAGTGGTTCTTCAAAGAAAAGATCAAGTCACACGGATGGTATACCGCTGCATTGAGACGAGCGGTTCGGCAGTGCCGGCGTGAGATTTTGCGCGAGCACGACTTTGCGTTTCTGACTGAAGTGGCGGAGGAATTGTTCGCGGGTTCGGTGCTGGAGGAAAAAGTTGCCGCCGTGTTTCTGCTCGAAGAACTGGACTCGCAATGCGGTGATCGCGAGTTTGCGATGTTTGAGTCTTGGCTGGACCGGATCAGCAGTTGGGCCGATCACGACGGGCTGGTGCACAATCTGATTGCGCCGATGGTGGCGGCAAAAACGGCGCGGACGAAATCTGTGTTTCGCTGGGCGAAGTCTCCGGATCGCTGGCATCGACGGGCGGCTTGCGTGGTGTTGATTCGCGGGGCCCGGGCAAAGATGTTCTTCCCTGAGATCGTGAGACTATCTGACTCCCTTCTCAGCGATGAGGACGACATGGTGCAGAAGGGGCTCGGATGGCTACTGCGGGAGACAGCGAAGTTCGATGCGAAACGGACCGTGCCGTACCTCATGAAGATTCGAGGACGAGCGCCGAGATTGGTATTGCGAACGGCGTGTGAGACTCTGCCTACATCGGCAAAGCTGAGGATCCTGGCCAGGGGGAAGACTTAACGCGAGGGTTTTGTTTGTGACAGGAGTCGGTTTTATTTTGGCTCAAAACCTCGGTCGAGCTTCGCTCGACGGACAGCCGAAGGCGGCTGTCCCCACATAAACCTTTGTCAACGCAAATGATTGCTCCCCTTATTCCTCCTGATTCGCTCAAAATCCCCCTCTTGATTACAATAGAAGTTTGCCCATGAACCTGCCCGCCATACAGTCCGCTCTGCGCGAACGCAACATCGATGCGTGGCTGTTCTACGACCATCATCACCGTGATCCGATCGCGTATCGCGTGCTCGGCCTGCCCACGAGCCTGATGGTGACGCGGCGCTGGTTCTACCTGATCCCGGCTGAGGGCGAACCGGTCAAGCTCGTACATAAGATTGAGGCCGGGCATCTCGATTCCCTTCCCGGAAAGAAGCATCAGTACTCCGGGTGGCAGGAACTGTTCGACCAACTGAAGTCGATGTTGGCCAAGCATCTTGATCTGGCGATGCAGTACTCGCCGAACAACAGCGTGTTTACGATTTCACTGGTGGATGGCGGAACGATCGATCTGCTGCGCGGCCTGGGGAAAAATATCGTGAGTTCGGCCGACCTGGTGGCGCAATTCGAATCCACCTGGAGCGACGAGCAGATTGCGTCACACTACGCCGCCCGCGACAGCGTCGATTCCATTGTTGCCGAATCGTTCAAGGAGATCGGCCGCCGCGTCCGCAATGGAGGCACGAAGGAGCACGAGATCCAGCAGTGGTTCATGGAAGCCTTCGGGCGCGAAAATCTGCTGGCCGACGATCCGCCGATCGTTGCCGTGAATTCCAATGCGGGGAATCCGCACTACGAGCCGAATGCGAGCCGTCCCGTGCCGATCCGCGGGGGTGATCTGGTACTGCTTGATGTGTGGGGCAAAAAGAATACGCCGAATGCGGTCTACTACGACATCACGTGGATGGGCTTTGTGGGCGGGGCTCCATCGCAGCGCATGCAGGAAGTATTCGAGATTGTGCGGGATGCCCGCGATGCCGGGGTGAGGACGGTGCTGGATGCCATCAACGCCGGGCGCCGTATTGCCGGGTGGGAAGTCGACCGGGCTACCCGCGGCCACATCAAGAAGGCCGGATACGGCGAATACTTCATTCATCGAACGGGACATTCGATCGGGACTGACGTCCATTCCAATGGGGCCAACATGGATGATCTCGAGATCCATGACGAGCGGCAGATTCTTCCAAATTCCTGCTTCTCGATTGAGCCTGGAATCTACCTTCCGGAGTTTGGCGTGCGCACCGAAGTGAATGTGCTGGTGCGCGCCAAGTCGGCGGAAGTCACAGGAAAAATTCAGCGCGAGATTGTGACCATCTGAATGGCTAACTCCACTACTGAGAAATCAAAAGCTGCTCCGGCGCAGAATATCAGCGCGATGGCAGTGCTTGCCCCTGCCGTCGGATGGCTGATACCGGGTGCGGGACACATGATCCAGAAGCGCTGGATTCGCGGGCTCCTGCTCTTCGTCTCGATTGTGACGCTCTTCCTGCTTGGACTCGCGATGCAGGGGCGGATTTACAAGGCAAATGGCGGGGACATTCTCGAAATTCTGGGCTTTGTTGGAGATGTCGGTGCGGGCGGGCTCTACCTTCTTTCGCTGGCAATGGACTGGGGACAGGGGGCAATCGCCTTCGCAACCGCGGATTACGGCACGAAGTTCATGATAGTCGCCGGACTGCTGAACTTTATTGCGATCGCCGATGCCTATCACATTGCGATTGGGAAGAAGCAGTGAACCAGTTGCCAGTGGTCAGTAGTCAGTGGCCAGTTAAGAACGCTTTTGGGAGACAGCAGTGACGATCACCCTCAATCACTTCAGCGCGGCATTGGTGTTTTCGCTTTTTGCTTCCATCGTCTTCGGCATCACGCATCGTGAGAACCCGCGCGATATGGTGCGTTACGGAGCATATTGCTTCGCGATGTTTCTTGGCGGGGTGCTCGTGGCGGGGTGGGCGATGTGGGTGTTGAAAAGATAGGAAATCGGGCGTCGCACCTAAGGCGTCAGACCTCAGGTCTCGGGCCACACGCCCAGCCTGAGAGACTTTCTCCAGGCAGATTACTTCCTTAAACGACAGCTGATGCCGGAGGTCCGACGGCTGACGCCCGGACTTAACCTTCCCACACGAACGCGTCGAAGACTCTTTTCGAATCGAAATTCAACCTGCGATAGAGGGCGACCGCCCGCGCATTGGCTTCTGTCACAGTTAGCGAGAGCATGCAGAAGTTTCGTTTGCGTAGATTGAACTCCGTCGCCGCCAGCAGCGACTCTCCTATGCCTCGCCCGCGATAGTCCGGCAAAACACAGACCTGGGTCACATGCCCGACATCGTGCCGGACGCGCGAACACAGGATCAGGCCAATCAGGCTTCTGGACTTGCGATCGAGCGCGACGAAAGACGACTCGGGATCGAAAACCCCGCAGCCGGGGAAGCGCACAATATTATTCAAGAAACGAAGCGAACCGCTGAGTGTGTGGTACTGGTCATTGATCTGCGCGTCGACATGCCCGCGATAGGCGGCAGTGATCACCGCCGCGGACGGCTGGTAATCGGCTTCCGCCCATGGGCGGATTTCGACGTCAGCGTGGGTGACAAAGTTCGGCGGAGTCGACTTTGCAAAACCTAGAACCATGAACAGCCGCGGATGGCGCTGGAAGCCGGTTTCAAGGAAAGGACGCGAAACCACATTTGCCTCGTGAGCCAGCAATTGCGCCTCTACGCGATGAATTCCCGGCGATTGCTGCAGCGTCTCGATCACGTGGGTGAGCAAGTTGATTTCGACCTTGCGAGCGTCGGGCAGGCGAGTTCCATTCGTGACGTAGAGGTCTCCGATGACTCCTTTGCTGCCTTCGTACACAAAAAACGAATAACCAAACACGCGACCGCGGTCCACCGCGGCGTAACCTGGCAGGATCTTTGCATCAACGTAGCGGAGGATCATTTCCGCTGAACTGGTGTAGTCCCAGGAAAGGAGGCGCGACCAGAGTTGCGTCTCGTCATCGAGCAGGGGACGCAAATCCAGGGAAGAAAAATGTCTGAGGTCGAGGATCTCCAAAGGGCTCCTGCTGCGGCATGCGCTGGCAGACAGCGGCAAAGGCCGTAGCGAAATCCGAGTGTAGATGGTTCGCCCCGGCAGAGGCAAACGCAGCGAACATGAGGCGGCAACAGGCCTGCGCTGACGTTCGAGCCACTCAGCCAACCGGCTTAATCTGGCGAAGTTCCTGAAGGAAGCGGTCGACTTCCCTTTTCAGTTTGTTGACGAACAAATCGTAGTCGACTTCGAGGACCACATGCAGTTGTGCCACCGAGGGTGGCAGATGCTCACGAATATCGAAATTGGCCCACAGGGTGTTGGCTTTCCGCTCCAGTCGCAGGACTATCATCTCTCCAGGGTCTTTCAACGCCGCCTCTTGTCTTAGACCCTGCTGCAGCCGATGAAGTTCCTCGGCGAATCTTTCGAATCCGTCAAGACCAAAGTAAAGGTTGTCCGCGGCATAGCCGAACGTGCCGCTCGGATGCCGCCAACAGCAATTCATTTCAAATCGGTAATCGGGGCGAGCGAGTCCACCATAATGCCGCGCCTCGGCAAAGGTGATGCGCAGATCGAGTTGCGGAGAGTAGTTGATGATCAGTGCGGGGCGTGGGTCGCCAATGGTCATGAGCTATGTGCGCCTAACGTTAACATGCCTCTCGATTCGATTCATCGAGGTGTCACGAATACCGTTTGTGGTGCGGAAAGGTGATCGCTGCCTTCACAGTCCTTGGTGATAGGAATCACTAACTCGTATCTTGCCAGCGCATGCTCAGCAACACAAAGTAGTAAGTCCAAGCATCCTAACTTTCGTATTAACAATCAGTTACGATGCCTTTTGGCCTCAACCAACTCGTGCTCCTCCTCACCACATCTTGTGACTGCCATCACACCGTCTCCAGTCTATTTTCCGCATAATGACATCCTCCGCAGTGGAAACACCGGAGTGAACGTGACTCCGAGCTGGGGGTTCTCGTGGCAAAAGGACGTGTTTCGATCGTCGTTGAGCGCTGTAAAGCATGCGGATTTTGCGTGGAGTTTTGTCCCACGCACGTGCTGGAGCTTTCATCCGCCTTCAATTCGAAGGGCTATCATCCACCGCACGTGGTGCATCCGGAAAAGTGCAGCGGATGCGACCTGTGCGGGATGTACTGCCCGGATTTCGCGATTTACGGAACAAAAACTGCTGGGGTGAAATCTTCCGACGCCGCGAAAGGGGCAAAAGCCGCTGGGGGTGAAAAATGAAAGCGGATCCTAATGGAGTTTTGACCGGCACCCATTTCATTGACGGTGATCATGCCTGCTGCGAAGGCGCGCTGGCGGCGGGTGCGCGGTTCGCGGCCGGATATCCCATCACACCTTCAACGGAAGTTGTAGAACGGTTCGCGGCGCGGGCACCGATGGTGGGTGGATGCTTCATCCAGATGGAAGACGAACTTGCGGCTTCGATCGCTCTGCAAGGCGGTGTGTGGGGCGGAGCCAAAGCATTCACGGTGACTTCGGGCCCGGGATTCTCGCTGATGATGGAGCACATCGGGTACGCGGCGATGACGGAAACTCCTTGCGTGTTTGTCGACGTGCAGCGCGGTGGGCCTTCGACCGGATTGCCAACGCTTCCGGCACAGGCGGACATGATGCAGGCGCG
Source organism: Candidatus Sulfotelmatobacter sp. (assembly GCA_035279505.1). Lineage (GTDB taxonomy): Bacteria > Acidobacteriota > Terriglobia > Terriglobales > Acidobacteriaceae > Sulfotelmatobacter. The sequence continues at coordinate 7,266 of DATEHP010000176.1, forward strand.
TTGGGGATCGCACGGCGACTACGAAATTATCGCGCTCTGCCCAAACTCTCCACAGGAGTGCTTCGATCTGACGATCAAGGCGTTTAACCTGGCGGAAGAATTCCGCGTGCCGGTGATGTTCATGATGGACGAAGTTGTGGGGCACATGACGGAGAAAGTCGTGATTCCTCAGGCTGACCAGATTGAAGTCGTTCCGCGCAAACATACGCATAAATCGGTTGACGATTATCTGCCATACGGCACGAACGGCGACATCGTGCCGGACATGGCGCATGCGGGCGAGGGATACAAGTTCCATGTCACGGGCCTGACGCACGACGAGCGCGGTTATCCCAGCATGACTCCGCAGACGCAAGACAAGCTCGTGAAGCGTCTGCAGAACAAGATTCGCACGGCGGCAGACCGCATCTGCATGTTTGAGGAAGAGGGACTGGAGAACGCCGACGTCGCGGTGGTTTCCTACGGCATCACGTCGCGGGTAGCGCAGCGGGCGATTGATATGGCGCACGAGCGCGGCCTGAAAGTTGGGAAGCTGCGCCTCATCACCGCTTGGCCCTTTCCCGAGAAGAAAATCGCAGAACTCGCCGCGCGCGTGAAAGCGTTTGTCGTACCGGAACTGAATCTCGGACAGATGGTGCGTGAAGTGGAACGCGCCGCGGCGGGCAAGGCGAAAACCTTCCCCGTGCCGCACGCAGGCGGCGGAGTTCATAACCCCGAGGAGATTCTCAATGCCATCGTGGAGGCAAGCCGATGCTGAATGTTATCGACGACACGGTCAATCCAATAGAACCGTTCCTGCGTACCGACCGAATGCCGCATATCTGGTGTCCGGGGTGCGGCATCGGGACGACGGTAAACTCATTCGCGCGCGCGCTCATTGATTCCAAAATTGATCTTCAGTCGCTCGCTCTGGTCTCGGGCATCGGGTGCACGGGGCGTGTGGCGGGCTATGTGAAGCTCGACTCGTTTCATACCACGCACGGCCGCGCGATTCCGTTTGCGACTGGCCTGAAGCTGGCGAATCCTAAATTGAATGTTGTGGTCTACTCGGGCGACGGTGATCTCTCTGCGATCGGCGGAAATCATCTGATTCACGCTGCGCGCCGCAATATCGATTTGAAGGTCATCTGCGTGAACAATCTGATTTACGCGATGACCGGCGGCCAGACTGCACCGACCACCCCGGGGCACGCTACTACGTCTACGAATCCTTACGGCACATTCGAGCCGGCTTTTAACCTGCCGCATCTGGTCGAAGCGGCCGGCGCCGTCTACGTCGCGCGCTGGACTACTTTTCATGTGCGTCAACTGGC
>DATEHP010000177.1:0-12710 GCA_035279505.1 Candidatus Sulfotelmatobacter sp.
CAACGTCAATGAAGCCCGGCCCAAGGCCGAGCGCGGAGGCGGAGGTGGAGGCGGTTTCGGTGGTGGTGGCGGTGGTGGCCGCGACCGCGGAGACCGTGGCGGACGCGGCGGCGGTGGTGGCGGACGCCGCGACCGCTGGTAAACCCGTGTTAGGGATAGCCTTGTGTAGGGACGGACGCAATCGTCCGTCCCGCCGAGCGAAGCGAGGCGTCCGGTCCGAAACATTATTTCGGTCACTGACTCCGCTTCCCCGCGCGCCCACCCCTCGCCACCAACCATCGTCTCGCGATTGCTGCCCCGCGCCTGCCCATGTAAACTGAAATCACTGCGCCCGTAGCTCAGCTGGATAGAGCGGTTGCCTCCGGAGCAACAGGTCGGGAGTTCGAATCTCTCCGGGCGCACCAGATCCCATTCGGTCTCTCAAACATCAAAATATAAGCAACCGGCGCTCCTATGGCATATATGCCGCGAGGCCTCTATTTGGAAGATTTGCACGGGATGGCGACCTACCTGATCGCGAACGGTCAGCCGTGCCGCATCGATCAGCCAGCGCCACCGTGTGCCGCAGCCACTGGGGCTCAACTAATGTGACCGTACTCACAGTGCAAGTGGCCCACTCAAGCCCGATTTTGGCTTGAGTGGGGATTTCGGCTGCGAATGGCCGCTGACGGGGGGATAGCCTTCAACACGTTCATATTGGGGTGCCACTTTTCCACAGCTGACATGCTCCCCATGTGACATCTGCCCTTGCCTTCCACAGCCTCAACCTAAGATGATGGCATCGCCGAGAGGCGCAGACGCGGTATTCGCGCCCTCGCGCCATCAGTTAAGTTCTTTGAAAACAAGATTTTGCGTGTAAAGCCAAGCGGCTCAAGATTTTGCGAGATATAGTCGATACGTGAATTGAGCAACTGTAACATTTTCAATATTTTACGAAATGATCAGGAAAAATTTGCGTGAGCCCATCAGCCTTCCCAGTACTACCCGCACAGCGTACTAAGGACTACGGACTTAGGACTCGTTTCGGCCCCAGGTATTCTTTCGTGAGAAACTCTCAGCTGAACTGCTACCCACGCCCATGAATTACGACGCAATTCTGGTTGTCTCCTTTGGTGGGCCTGAGGGTCACAATGACGTCATTCCCTTCCTCGAAAACGTGCTCCGCGGACGCAACGTCCCGCGCGAGCGCATGCTCGCCGTTGCCGGGCATTACTACCATTTCGACGGCAAGAGCCCCATTAATCAGCAGACCCGGGAGTTGATTGCTGCACTCAAGAACGAACTCGCGCAGTACGGACCGAAACTGCCCGTCTACTGGGGAAATCGCAATTGGCATCCGATGCTCACTGACACCTTGCGCCAGATGAAGAGTGATGGTGTGAAGCGCGCTCTGGCCTTTGTGACTTCCGCTTACAGCTCGTATTCCGGCTGTCGCCAATACCGCGAAGACATTGCGCGCGCACAAGCGGAAGCCGGCGAAGGCGCGCCGCAGAGCGATAAACTTCGCGCCTTCTTTAACCACCCCGGATTTCTCGAGGCCACAGAAGATCGCCTGAACGAAGCATTGGCGGAAATTCCGGCGAATGCTCGCCAGAACGTGCAGATCGTGTACGTCGCGCACAGCGTCCCCGTGTCGATGGCTAACACCTCCGACTATGTGAAGCAACTGGAAGAAGTGCGGGCGCTCATATCAAAAGCAATCGGGATTAGCAATGATGTTCTCGTCTATCAGAGCCGCAGCGGCGCTCCCGGCCAACCTTGGCTCGAGCCCGACATCCTCGACCATCTGCGTGAGGTCAAGCAGAAGAATGTTGCCAGCGCGGTCGTCGTCGCTCCCATCAGCTTCATCTCCGATCACATGGAAGTGTTGTACGACCTCGACATCGAAGCCAGACACTTGTGCGACGAGCTTGGGTTGCCGATGGCGCGCGCCAAGACTGTTGGCGTGCATCCGAAGTTCATCGCGATGATTCGCGAGTTGATCCTGGAGAGAACGGAAGGAGTCGAGCGCCGAGCTTTGGGGTCGTTAGGTCCGCGACAGGATGTCTGCGCGGAAGATTGCTGCCCCGCACCACAGCGTCCCATGCGCCCGCAAATTGCCCAACGTTAATTGGACGAGTGCGCCGTCGGTGTCTTCGGACGTTCGTAATCTGTTGCCTTCGGCCTTCCAGTAACCTGATGCATCGTATCGAGGATCGTATTGATCACCGGTTCGTTGCCGACAGCGGTGTTCATCATCATGTGATAGAGCGATCGCGTCGGCCAGTCAGCATTGAAATAGTGCTTCACGTATGCCATGCGCTCACGATCAACTGTGTCGACCATTTCCTCGGCTTCTTCTTCCGAGTGCCCATCAGCGATCGTCCGGCGAATCTTCTCTGCACGCGGCGCATAGAGAAATACGTGAAACGCATCGGGATACTCCCGCAGGAAAAAAGGAGCCCCGCGCCCGACGATCACCGCATTCCCTTCCCGCCCGATGCGATCCATGATGTCCTGCATCATCGCCATCATGCGATCGGTATCGAAGATCTGATTACCAAGGTGAGTACTGCGCTCGTAACTTCCGCGCCAGAAAACCTTCGCCAGGCGATGCAGGGGACTGTCCATACGCTCGTCGCAGCGCTTCACCGCTGAGGGATCCACTTTCGCAATCCGCGCAATCTCTTCTGTAAGCAGGTGGTCCCAGAGCTTCCAACCCAACCGCTCCGCTAGCTGGTTGGCGATCGAAGCTGCACCGGACCCGAACTCGCGCTCGATGGTGACGAGGCGAAACATAGGATTTTAGTGTACCGCCATTCCTCCACCAGGTTTCGACTTCTTGATCAGGAACACCGCCGGAATCATACATAGAATGGCCACACCAAGGAACCAAAAGCAATCAATATAAGACAGCATGACGGCCTGTCGCTGCACTGTACCCTGCACCAGCGCATAGGCCTGCTGTGAAGCCTCGGCGGCGCTCGCGCCATGCGCCTGCAAGGCTCTCGCCGCTCCCTGAAGCATCGCCTGCAAGGAAAGATTCGCTGCGCTCAGGTGGCGCGCCAGATCGGCTAAATGCTTTTGCGTGCGACGGTCGAGCATCGTCGTGACCACCGAAATTCCTACGCTGCCGCCAATATTGCGGGCCAGGTTCATCAGGCCGGAAGCAGCGTTGTTCTTGTCCCGCGGCAGGAACGCGTAGGCAGCGGTATTGATCGGAACGAACAAGAACGCCATGCCCACGGCTTGAAGGACGCGCGCTCCCGCGACCGTTCGGAAATCGATATCAAGATCGAACTTCGTCATGTGAAACAAAGAGTACGACAGGACTATGAGACCGAACATCAGAAGCCATCGCGGCGTGTACCGCGAGAGCAGGAATCCTACCAGCGGCAACAGGAGGATGATCGCAAATCCACCCGGCATCAAAGCCAGTCCCGCCTGCTGCGCCGTGTATCCCAACAGCGTCTGCGAAAACAGCGGCAGCAGTAGCGTGCTGCCCAGCAAGGCGAATCCCAGCATGAACATCAACAGGTTCGAGATGCCGAAGGTGCGGTCACGGAACAGGTGCAGATCGATAATGGGATCTTTCTGCTTCCACTCCCAATAGATAACGAAGATCAGCGACAAGGCCGCAATCACCGAAAGGATCAGGATGAAGTTCGATTCAAACCAGTCTTCGCGCTGGCCCTTATCGAGGACTACCTGAAGTGTGCCAAGCCCAAGCGCGACGAATCCCAGTCCGATGTAATCGATGTGGGTTTCGCTCCTCTTGCGGCGTCGGAAGTAAGGCGGATCCTGAATTAGCCTGGAAGTCAGCAGGATCGACAGAATCCCGACCGGAATATTGATGAAGAAAATCCAGCGCCAGGTGAAATTGTCGGTGATCCATCCCCCCAGAGTCGGACCAATGGCGGGCGCGGTAACCACCGCCATTCCGTAAACGGCAAACGCCATGCCGCGTTTGGCCGGCGGAAACGTATCGGCCAGGATCGCTTGTTCACTCGGCTGCAATCCGCCGCCGCCCACACCTTGAAGAACCCGGCAGACAATCAGAACCGCCAGATTCGGCGCCAGTCCACACAGGAAGGAACTGATCGTGAACAAGGCTACGCACCCCATGTAGAAGTTCTTGCGGCCGACGATCGAAGACAACCATCCGCTGAGCGGGAGAACAATTGCATTCGAGACAAGGTAAGAAGTGAGAACCCAAGTACTTTCATCTTGCCCGGCGGAAAGGCCACCCGCGATATGCGGCAGAGCAACGTTGGCGATGGAAGTGTCGAGGACTTCCATGAACGTTGCCAGTGTGACCGCCAGAGCGATAATCCACGGATTTACTGCCGGACGCCAGGCATCAGAATTGTCAAACGTGGCAGCAGCAGAGCTCATTCCCGAAACCACACCTTGGGCGTAACCGACAACCCGGGACGCAGTGACTGATCTTTGTTAGAACCAGGGTCGAGTACAATTTTTACCGGAACACGCTGCACAACCTTCACGTAGTTGCCGGTAGCATTCTCAGGAGGCAGAAGGCTGAAGCGTGCGCCGCTGGCGCCCGCAATGCTGTCGACCTTGCCGTTGTACCTGCGGCCATTCGCGTCGACCTCGATCGTGACACGCTGCCCAGGATGCATGTCCCGCAGTTGAGTTTCCTTGAAGTTTGCAGTGATCCAGATGTCATCGAGGTTGATGACCTTCATCAATTCCTGCCCTGGAGCCACATTCTGTCCGACTTCCACGGTACGGTTGCTGACCACCCCGTTCACTGGAGCGACGACCTTGGTGTATTGCAGGTTCAGTTCAGCCTGATCGAGATTCGCTTTCATGCGCTCAACCTGCGCCAAGGCGGACTGCGCTTTCGCCTGCGAGATCTGCATCTGCTTGGGTGCCGTATTGGCATAGCGCCAATTGGCCTCTGCCTGTACCAGCCTCCCCTTGGCCTGCGTCACCTGTTGATCGGCGGCATCGGCGGTGGCGCGCGCCGCTTCGACTCCAGCGGCACCAGCTTGAGCTGCGGCAGTCGCTTGATCGTACTGCTGTTGCGAAATCTCCTGCTTCTCGACGAGTTGTTTGTAGCGCGCGAGGTCGTTCTGCGCTTTGACGTTGTTCGCCTCGGCTTGCTGCAATTGCGCTTTGGCCGCCTGGAACTGCTGTTGTGCTGCCTGGATGCCGGCGCGGGCGCTGGCCACATCCGCTTCGCTTGAAGAGATCTGGCTGTTGGTGTTGACCGATGTGATCGGGACCGTAACTCCCGCTGCGGTAGCTGCCGCCTGGGCATCGGCAAAATCCGCCTTCGCGCGCTCATAGGCCACCTGGTAGTCGGTTCGATCGATCTCGACTAGTACTGTTCCCGCCTGCACGTACTGGTTGTCCTGGACGTTAAGTTTGATAACGTGCCCGGAAATTCGAGCGCTGACGGAATTAATGTGACCATCGACCTGCGCATCATCGGTCGATTCGTAACTGGTGAAGTAGCGGTACACGAAGAATCCAACGACCAACAGAACCACCAGTGCAATCAGAACTGCAATGCGAAAACCGGGACTCTGAGTGCGCGAAGGATGAGTGTGAAAGTCCCGCTCGGTCGCCGGCAGGGGCTTATTGCTGGACTCCGGTCTTTCGGCTGCAGATGGATTCGCTGTAGGGGGGGCAGCCTGCGTCGATTGCTCCATACGCTTATTGATTGCCTTTCAGATATCGCCTTACGCCTTGTTCGGCATCGCCGATGGCGTAAGCCAATTCGACCTTCGCTAGATTATGAGCATAAAGACTTTGAATAAAGCTTTCGTGCGCGCCAGCAACCGCTTCCTGGGCCTGCACGACCTCGAGATTATCGGCGACTCCGGCGGTGAAGCGATCCTGCGACTGACCCAGCGCTTGTTCGGCGAGTTCGACGGAACTGCGGGCGACCTCGACCTGGTCGGCCGCGGCATTGAGGTCGAGCAAAGCCGAACGGACCTCGTAATCGATGCGGCCACGCAGATCGCCTAACTGAGAGCGAGCCTGCTTGAGTTGAGCATCGGCGACGAGAATATCGCCGTGGACCCGATTGCCGGCGAAAACCGGAATATTGATGCCACCCATGACCTGCCAGGTGCCGTTGGAATTCGCGGGATTCACCCCAATGTCTCCGAAGTTCGCATCCACATCGAAGGACGGGTACCGCCCCGCGACGGCCGCTTTCCTGCTATGTTCCGCGCCCTGCACCTGAGCCAAGGCAGCCTGATAGTCCGCACGTCCGTTATACGCACGCTGCAAATAGGATTCCAGCGGAAGAGGAGTCAGCGCTTGGTATGGAGCCTTTTCTGTGAGAACGAATTGCTGTCCCAGCGGCAGTCCGATGATGCGGGCCACGCTCAAGGTGGATTTCGCCAGCTCATTGCGAGCCACGATGAGCTGCTGTTGCCGAGTCTGGAATTCGACCTGGGAACGCAGGGCGTCAATGGCTGGCGTCAGACCGGCTTTTTGCTGATCCGCGGCCTTCTGATAGAGAGCCTGAGCGCTTTTGACCTGCGCTTCGGCGGTCTCAACGCGAGCCGCCGCGGCAATGGCCTGCAGATATGAGTTCCCTACCGCGAGCACCACCAGTTCGCGCGCATCCTTGAAACTGAGTTGAGCCGCTTTGAACGTTTGGGACGCAGCCCGTTCTTTTTCCAGAGTTCTGTAATTGAACACAGTTTGCGCAGCATTGGCACGAAGATCGAAGTAATTGAAGGGGCCAATGACGCGGGGAACGGCCGCGTGAAGGACGCCCGGCTTCAATCCGAGTGCGGTGAGGCTCTGAGTCTGGACGTCTTCGCTGGCGCGAATGGACACATTGGGCAACAGTTCGGCCAACTGCTGCCAGCGCTGGCCGCGAGCTGCCTGGGTCTGATCCCTAGCCAGCAGCAGTCCCAAGTTATTGCGTAAGCCGCGATCGATGGCTTCCTTGAAATCAATCTGGAGAACTTCCGGCGTCGCGATGCCCTCGGGGGAACTCCCCTGAAAGGGACTTTGATATCCAGGAAGGGAAACCGATGGCGTGCCGCCTGTCGTTTGTGAGAACAGCGTGGGCGAAACGGCAAATAACGATATGAAACCAAGAACTACGGTGGGGGGAACTTTCAATGAGCGTCGCATTCTTGATCGGGAACGTTCAGACACCCCGATAGGGGCTGAATCTTCCTTTCCGTCTATAGCATAACTCGTTACCTTTGATTCTTTTGCGCGCAATTGCGATGCAAACGAAATCAGACATGTTTAAGCTGCAAAAATCAGGATGCGGCACCTTAGGGGCAATGCCTTCAGTACTCTGCCAGTAACCGCTCAGTCCCAATAACCTAGACACAGAAAGGAGTCGGAGTCATGCGCAGCAGTGTCTTAATTCTGGCCTTCATCTTCGCGCTCTCATTCAATCTGTCGCATGCGCAAAACACGACCGTATCCTCAAGTTCGGAGCGAAAGGTCTCATCCCGTGTCGCGCCCGTCTATCCGGAACTGGCAAAAAAGATGCATATCCACGGAGTTGTTAGGGTGGAGGTCATCGTGCGAGCCAACGGTAGTGTCAAATCCAGTCGAGTACTGGGCGGAAACCCTGTGCTAGTGGAAGCCGCACAGGACGCGGTGAGCAAATGGAAGTTTGAGCCCGCCCAGAGCGAGACCACAGAAGTGGTGCAACTCGGGTTCGAGGGGAGCCAGTAGACTCCCTTTCTCCAAGAGTGAATATCGGCCGTTTCCTCGTGACTTAGGTCATCTTGAACCGAGATGACCGGCGGCTCATGCTAGGGACGAGACACAAATCCTTGCAGAACGAGAGATTGGTATTGCATGAGCACTGCCACGGGAACTGACTGGACTCGAATACTGTCGGATCCAGATCTTGTACGGCAAGTTGGGAAGCTTCTGCAGGCTTATCGGGAAGCACCTGTCGAAAGACGGGAAGAAGCCTTGTTAAACGCCATGCGCGAAATCAAGGCAGATGTTTCGAAGTCCCGGCAGAAGACCAGCCAGCCCGAACAGGAAGCTCCACGCCCGGTTCCGACGCCCAGTTCCTCGACCCCTCCATTCGAGCCCGATCTTTTCAGTCCCAACTGGAGCAGCGATCGCCGGCGCCATCCCCGCATCAAATGCTTCGTTGCGGTGGAATTGCGCGTCGATGATTTGCCGAATTCTATTTGGGGAAACCTTTCGAACACCAGCGCCGGCGGATGCCTGGTCGAGACGGCCAGCCCGGTCAAGCCGGGCGCGAAAGTAGAGATCGGTTTATGGGTACCGAACGGCAAGATTTGGGTTAAGGGCTTCGCTTTAACCGGAATCGTGACGCGCAGTGCGGGTTCCAACGGAGTACGTGTCCGGTTTGACGGCATGTCATCGGGAGAACGCGACAATCTACGTCAATTCCTCAAGTTCGTGCAGGACATGACGCGCGCCTCGCAGAGCGAAAGCAGCTACATCCAGCTCGTAAAGTAAGAAATCTCTCCGTCTTCCTCGGTTTTTAAACTGAGCGTCATCCATCCGTTCCAGGAAATTGATACACTTTCTGCGTATTGAACCCTTTCTCTGCCCGGGACCTCTAATCAGTTAGCCAGTGGTTCACGCCAATGAACGACTGGAGGAACGGAGTCGCATGGTTGCCACCGAACAAGTATTGGCGACAGGCCAACAGTTAGACACGCTTTGCATTAATACGATTCGAACCCTTGCCATCGATGCAGTGCAGCAGGCGAATTCAGGGCACCCCGGCGCTCCCATGGGGCTGGCACCGGTTACGTATTGTTTGTGGCAGGAATTCTTGGCTTACGATCCCGCCGACCCCACATGGTTGAACCGAGATCGCTTCGTGCTTTCGAATGGGCACGCTTCCATGCTGCTCTACGCCATGTTGCATCTGGCCGAGGTGCGGCAGGTGGACGATAAAGGACGCGTTACAAATGAACTGGCGGTTCCGATCGAGGAGATCAAGCGCTTCCGTCAATTGGGAAGCCGGACCCCCGGGCATCCCGAGTCTCACATTACATCCGGAGTCGAAACTACAACCGGGCCGCTCGGCCAGGGAGTAGGGAACAGCGTTGGCATGGCCATTGCCAGCGAGTGGCTGGCAGCGACTTTCAATCGTCCAGGCTATGAAATTTTTGATTTTAACGTTTACGCCATGTGTTCGGATGGCGACCTGATGGAAGGGGTTGGCAGCGAGGCGGCTTCGCTGGCGGCGCATCTCAAGCTCTCGAATCTCTGCTGGATGTATGACCACAATCATGTGACGCTGGATGGCCCAGCGGATTGGTCGTTCAGCGAGGACGTCGCGACTCGATTCATCGGATACGGATGGAATGTGACGCGCGTCGCGGATGCCAACGACCTCGAAACCCTGGCACGTGCTTTTGAAGTTTTCCAGAAGACCACCGACCGGCCGACTCTGATCATCGTTGACAGCCATATCGGCTATGGCTCTCCTCATAAGCAAGACACGAATGCCGCGCACGGCGAGCCTCTCGGCGAGGAAGAAGTAAAACTGGTCAAGAGGTTTTATCACTGGCCCGAAGATGCGAAGTTTCTGGTGCCTGATGGAGTGCGGGAGCATTTCCGCGAAGGCATTGGAAAACGTGGCGCCGAGTTGCACGCCGAGTGGTCGAAGATGTTTGCGGAGTACTCGCAGAAGTATCCGGAATTAGCGGGGCAGCTCAGCCTGATGCAGCATCACGACTTGCCTTCGGGGTGGGACAAGAATCTACCTACGTTCCCGGCGGATGCGAAGGGAATGGCAACGCGCGAGAGTTCCGGCAAGGTGCTCAATGCCCTGGCCGAGAATATTCCATGGATGATCGGCGGGTCAGCCGACCTCGCGACCTCGAACAAGACCACACTGAAGTTCCCGGGAGCGGGGGACTTCGAGGCCGGAAGCTACGGCGGCCGCAATCTTCACTTTGGAGTCCGCGAGCACGCGATGGGCGCGAGCGTGAACGGAATGACGATTTCGGGCCTCCGGGCGTTCGGAGCGACCTTCTTCAACTTCAGCGACTACATGCGGGCGAGCATACGGCTGGCAGCGCTGTCGGAGCTTCCTGCGATATTTATCTTTACGCATGACTCGATTGGAGTGGGCGAAGACGGGCCGACCCACCAGCCGATTGAACAACTGGCTTCGTTGCGGGCGATGCCAAATTTAGTTGTGCTGCGTCCGGGTGATGCGAATGAAGTTACGGAAGCGTGGAAGATTATCGCGAAGCAGCAACAGACTCCCGTAGTGCTGGTGCTGACACGGCAGAACTTGCCGACGCTCGACCGGTCGAAATATGCGCCGGCATCCGGAGTAGCGAAAGGTGCTTATGTGCTCGCGGATGCTGAAGGCGGAAAACCACAAGTCATCCTATTGGGAACGGGCAGTGAAGTGTCGCTGTGCATCGACGCGTACGAGAAGCTCAAGGGCGAGGGCATCAAGGCACGGGTGGTCAGCATGCCCTCATGGGAGATCTTTGAGCAGCAGGACGCGGCGTACAAGGAAAGCGTGCTGCCATCTGCTGTGACGGCGCGAGTTTCCGTCGAAATGGCTGCGACTTTCGGTTGGGAACGCTACACGGGCAGCAGGGGCCGAAACATTGGCATGCGCCGGTTCGGAGCGTCGGCGCCGCTGAAGGATTTGCTGAAATACTTCGGATTTACGGTCGAAAAAGTGGTGGAAGAGGCGCGCGCAGCGATCGCGGTCAAGTAGTTAGTTCGTCCCGTACTTCGGCTGCGTCGCTCGTTCGGGGATCGTCATCCAACAAGATATGGAGGCTTCATGCAACCCACTGGTGTTCTGGAAAGTTCCAAGGCCACGAAAAATCCGCTAAAAGACCTGCTCAAGTACGGGCAGTCCATGTGGCTCGACTACATTCGCCGGGACCTATTTACGACCGGCAAACTGAAAACGATGATCGAGGACGACGGCCTGCGCGGAATGACTTCGAATCCGGCCATCTTCGAGAAGGCCATCGCGGACAGTTCCTTGTACGACGATATCCTGCACTCCCTGGCTACTCAGAAAGATCTTTCCGCCACAGCCAAGTACGAGCAGATTGCAATTCGAGACATTCGCGACGCAGCGGACCAACTGCGTGGAGTGTACGAGGAAACGAATTTCCGCGATGGTTACGTCAGCCTGGAAGTGTCGCCTTATCTGGCGCACAAGACGCAGGAGACGATTGACGAAGCGCGCCGGTTGTGGAAGACCGTGCAACGCGAAAACGTCATGATCAAAATCCCGGGGACGGCCGAGGGGCTGCCCGCGATCCGGCAAGCGATCAGCGAAGGCATCAACATCAACGTGACGTTGCTGTTTGCGCAGGAAGTTTATGTAAAAGTCGCTGAGGCATACATCGCGGGAGTGGAAGAGTTGGCCGGACGGGGTGGAAATTTAAAGAAGATGGCGGGGGTCGCCAGCTTCTTCATCAGCCGCATCGACACCCTGATTGATTCGCTGCTGAGTGAGAAGTTGAAGAGTACGTCGGACCCGAGTCAGCACGCGCTGCTAAAGAGCTTGCTGGGGAAGGTCGCGATTGCAAACGGAAAACTGACGTACCAGCGCTATCAAAAACTTTTCAGCGGACCGAGCTGGGAGAAACTCGCCGCCAAGGGCGCGCAGACCCAGCGCGTGCTATGGGCCAGCACGAGCACCAAGAATCCAAACTATCGCGACGTGATGTATGTGGAAGAATTGATCGGCCCAGACACCGTCGATACGATCCCCCCGGCTACGATCGATGCATTTCGCGAACATGGACAGGTCCGGGTGAGTCTCACAGAAGACATTCCGGGAGCCCAGAAGACCATGGACGATCTGGCCAAGGCTGGGATTTCCATGAAGGAAGTCACGGACAAATTGACGGTCGATGGCGTGAAGTTGTTCTCTGACGCCTTCGACAAACTGCCGGCCGCGGTTGAGAGAAGCACCGCTGCAAAAGGATAGCCCGTGAGCAGACTAAAGACTTTCCTGCCCGAGACGCTGGCGGCCACCGTCAAATCGACGATTGCCGACTGGCAGTCGGGCGGCAAAGTGAAGCGACTGTGGGATCGCGATGCAAGCCTGTGGACCGGTGAAGATGAGTCGAAGTGGCTGGGATGGCTCGATATTGTTGAAGAGCAGATCGCTCAGCACGACACTTTGACGAAATTCGCAGCGGAAGTGCGGGCGCGGGGGTTTGAGCACATCTTGCTGCTGGGAATGGGCGGGTCCAGCCTTTGTCCGGAAGTTCTGCGGATGACGTTTGGCCGGACTCCCCACTTTCCAGAATTGCATGTGCTTGACTCGACCGATCCTGCGCAGGTGCAAGCATTCGAACACAAGATCGATATCCCAAAGACACTCTTCATTGTCTCCAGCAAATCGGGTAGCACGCTCGAGCCAAACATCTTCAAGCAGTATTTCTTTGAACGCGCGAAGCAGGTTGTCGGAGCGGACAAAGTTGGCAGTCACTTCGTGGCAATCACCGATCCGGGATCGAAGATGCAGCAGGTCGCCGAGGGCGATCACTTCCTCCACGTCTTTTTCGGGTGCCCATCGATTGGTGGACGCTATTCGGCACTGTCGAACTTCGGGATGATTCCCGCTGCGGCCATCGGACTCGACACAAAGAAGTTTCTCGATCGCACTGCTGAGATGAAGCGCGCCTGCGGGCCGAGTGTAAAGGTGGATGAGAATCCCGGAGCCGTGCTGGGGATCATTCTCGGCTCGGCGGCAAATGCCCGGCGTGACAAAGTTACGATCATCA
>DATEHP010000178.1:0-24306 GCA_035279505.1 Candidatus Sulfotelmatobacter sp.
GTGTTGGCGAAACGGGCAGGGGCTACCTTAATTACTTCCGATTTGTATCCCGAGAGGCTTAAAATAGGGTCAAGTTTCGGACTAGACCTTACAATTGAAGCTTCGCGGACAAATGTGGTCGAGCGCGTCCGCGAATTGACCCAGGGGCGCGGCGCCGACGCGGTCATTCTGGCAGTCGGCGGAAACGCGCTGATTCGTACTGCGATGGATGCAGCCCGTCCAGGTGGTCGAATTTTGCTATTTGCACAGACACAGCACGGGGAGGCAGTGATCGATCCTGCCGCGATCTGTGTCGACGAAAAGACCTTAGTGGGGTCCTACAGCGCATCGATCGACTTGCAAGAAGAGTCAGTTCGCTTGGTCATGAATCAAGAGATGGATTTGGAACGGCTGATCAGCCACCGCTTCTCTCTGTCCGAGAGCAAAGAAGCGCTTGATCTGGCCGCCCATCCGCAGCCGTCGTCCATGAAGGTTGTGATTCAGCCCGGTAGTGTGTGGGAAGGAACTCAGCTGTGAACGGAAAAATGACTGCCGCCGTCCTGTACGGCAAAGAAGATCTCAAGATCGAAAAAGTGCCCATCCCGCGCGTCGGCGATGGTGAGGTTCTCGTCAAAGTTCAGGTGGCCTTGACTTGCGGTACCGATCTCAAGGTGTACCAGCGCGGCTATCACGCGCGCATGATCGTGCCTCCGGCCCTTTTCGGCCACGAACTCGCTGGAGTCGTTGAGGAGGTTGGTGCGAACGTCAATGGCTTCAAGAAAGGCATGCGCGTCGTCGCCCTCAACTCCGCGCCCTGCCAGATGTGCTTCTACTGTTCTAAGCACCAGGAAAACCTCTGCGAAGACCTCCTGTTCAACAACGGCGCCTATGCAGAGTACATCCGTGTGCCGCGCCGCATTGTGGAAGCGAATATGCTGGTCATTCCTTCCAACGTCAGCTTTGAAGATGCTGCGATGACTGAGCCTCTCGCCTGCGTGCTTCGCGGCCTGCACGAAACGGGAGTTGAGATCGGCGACACGGTCACGATCCTCGGCGGCGGGCCTATCGGTCTGATGTTCGTTCAGGTCGCCCGCGCCATCGGCTGCAACGTTATCTCGGTCGTGAAACGCGATGGGCAAGTCGAAGCCGCCCGCCAAATGGGCGCCCACGAAATCATTCAAACCACCAAGGCGGCGAACGTTGTGGATGCTGTCCGCGCGCTCTCCCCGCAGAAGCGCGGCTGCGATGTCGTCATCGAAGCGGTCGGCAAGCCGGAAGCCTGGGAGTGGGCTGTCGACATGGTCCGCAAAGGCGGGACCGTCAACTTCTTCGGCGGATGCGCCAGCGGAACCAAGGTGCAGCTCGAGACCAATCGCCTGCACTACTCCGAAATCACCCTGAAAGCGACGTTCCACCATACGCCGGAAACCGTCCGCCGGGCCTTCGGTTTGATCGCCGCCAAGAAGATCCGTCCGACCGATTACATCACCGGTGAGGCGCCCCTGTCGCGCCTGCAGCAGGTCCTCCGCCACATGCTGAACCGCGGAGGCGATATCAAGACGGCCATTATCCCAGGACACTGAGTGGATGGAAACGCCCTCGATGCTCTGTCATCCTGAGCGGAGTATGGCTGTGAGCGAAGCGAACCGCCATACGGAGTCGAAGGACCCCGTGCTTGTTGGCGCCACCACCGGCAAAGCAGGGAATTCTCTTAAGGGACTCGATCGTCGCGTGCGGTACGCGCAGCTGGTCACTACGAAACTGTCATGACGCAGGTCGCCGCACAAAATCCGCAATCGTCGACACTCGGCTGGAGTCGCCTGCCCGCCGCCTACGCCATTCCGGCGACCGCGCCTTCGCTCGACGAAGCCCGCGCATACTGCGCTCGGCTGGCACAAACGCATTACGAGAACTTTTCGGTTGCCAGCTGGTTCCTTCCCCGGCGCCTGCGCCAACATTTCTTCAACGTGTACGCCTATTGCCGGATCTCCGACGATCTCGGCGACGAAGTTGGGGACACTGCCGCCTCGCTCGCACTTCTGGACCAGTGGCAACGCGAGCTAGACTCCTGTTACGACGGCTCGCCAAAACATCCTGTATTCGTGGCGTTGGCCGAAACGGTTCGCCAGTTCGATATTCCCAGGCACGAATTCTCTGATTTGCTGACCGCTTTCCGCCAGGACCAGACGGTCACGCGCTTCGAAACCTTCAACGATGTTCTGGCGTACTGCCATTATTCCGCGAATCCCGTGGGTCATCTGGTTCTCTATCTCTGCGGATACCGCGACACCGAGCGCCAGCAGCTTTCGGACTTCACTTGTACCGCGCTGCAATTGGCCAACTTCTGGCAAGATGTCACCGTCGACTACGCCAAAGACCGGATCTATTTTCCCCTCGAAGATCTTCGCCGCTTCGCAGTCACTGAAGACGACATCGCGCGCCATCAGAACACGCCGGCTTTCTGCTCGATGATGAAGTTCGAAGTCGAGCGCGCTCGAGACTGGTTCCGTCAGGGCCTGCCGCTTGTCGGCAAGGTCGACCGCGAACTCGCCGTTGACCTCGATCTCTTCAGCCGCGGCGGTCTGGAAATCCTGAACGCAATCGAGAAGCAGAGCTACGCTGTGCTCGGCAATCGCCCGGCCATTTCCAAATCTCGCAAGCTGGCCCTCGTCGCACATGCAGCCATCTCCAAGATATTCGGGCTCTCGGGAGGCACGCGATGAGTGCCGGCACCCAACCCGTTCCTATGCCGTGGACCCCGGCTCCCCCTCAGCTCGTCATGGCGTACTCCGTCTGCAAGGGCATCACCCGGGTGGCGGCCAAGAATTTTTACTATGCGTTTCTCGTCTTGCCTCGACGCAAGCGGGAAGCGTTATGCGCCGTCTACGCCTTCATGCGCCGTTGCGACGATATTACCGATGACCCGAAGCTGAATATGCTTGAGCGCCGTCAGCAGCTCGAAGCGTGGCTTGACGCGCTGCATCTGGCTCAGCAAGGCAATCCCACGGATGACGCCATCCTGCTGGCTTTGACCGATGCTCAGCGCCGCTACACGATTCCGGCGGGCCTGCTCGATGAACTCGCACACGGCACTGCCATGGACGTCGAAGAGGCTGAGGCGTCAATGCAAACCGGCTCTGGCGTCATCCACTACAGAACGTTTGAGGATCTCCGCCTCTACTGTTATCGCGTCGCGTCGGTTGTAGGTCTGGTCTGCATCCATGTTTTCGGCTACCGGGATCCCGCCGCCGAACCGCTCGCCGAGCATTGCGGTCTTGCCTTTCAGCTCACCAATATCATTCGCGATGTGAAAGAAGACGCCGGTCTGGGGCGCGTGTATCTACCGGAAGAAGATCTGTCGAAGTTCGATTTGACCCTGTCGGATGTGCTGGCAGTCTCAGACCCCGCGCGTCTTCGCCCCGTGCTGTCGCTCGAAGCCGACCGCGCGCGCGAGTTCTACGCCGCCGGAGACGAATTGATCTCCTACATCTCCGAAGACAGCCAGCCGGCGCTTTGGGTCCTGATCAACATCTACCGCGGCCTGCTCGAAAAGATCGCCCTGAAGCAGTATGACGTTTTCACCACGAGAGTGGCTCTGAGCCGATGGGAAAAGCTGCGATTCCTGGGGAAAGGCTTCATTAAGCGCCTCCTGTGACACACGCGCTTGATGCAGCTCTGTCATCCTGAGCGGAGTGAATGCTTCGCGAAGGCGAGGCATTCAGGGAGTCGAAGGATCCCTTACACCTATACTGTGCAATGAGCCGATGAGGGAGTTCGTCCGATGACGTGCATGCCAGAGCGAAAATTCCTGGCTGGGTCCTGTATGACAGTGAGTCAAAAGGGATCCTTCGACTACGCTCAGGATGACAAGCCTCTTCACGGGAGAGCACATCAAAACGAGAGCCACTAACCACGTAATCGAATGCCCTCCACTTCCTCCCAACCTACAGTCGCCATCGCCGGAGGCGGTCTCGCCGGACTCGCCGCCGCCTGCGCCTTATCCGACGCCGGGTTTCGGGTCACGCTCTTCGAGAAGCGCCCCTTTCTTGGCGGACGCGCCTCTTCCTATGAGCATCCTGGAACAGGTGAGGTCGTCGACAATTGCCAGCATGTCCTCTTCCGCATCTGCACCAACCTGGTGAAGTTCTACGAGCACATCGGCGTCGCCGATCAGATTCGCTGGTTCGATCAGATGAATTTCATCGAGCCCGGGGGGCGAGTCTCGGTGATGAAGTCTTCCCCCCTTCCTGCGCCGCTGCACACAGCACCTTCATTCCTGCGCTTCCCCTTTCTGAGCGCCGCCGACAAACTGGCGATTTCAGGCGCACTGGTTCCCTTAACGCTAACCGTACAACGCGACAACGGGCAATCGTTCCAGCAATGGCTCGATGCGCACGGCCAAACCAGGAATGCTGTCGCGCGCTTCTGGCATCCCATCCTGATCAGCGCTCTTAGCGAGGAACTGGACCAGATCTCGGTCTCGGCAGCAGCTCAGGTGGTGCGCGAATCCATGAAGACCCCGGCCGCGCGTCACATGGGCGTGCCCACTCTTCCCCTCACCGACTTGTACAACGCCGCGGGCGAGTACGTTCGATCGCACGGCGGCATGCTGCATTTTCGTTGCCCTGTGGAAGGATTCGCCGCCGACGCCTCCCAGGTTCAAGTACGAACGCGCGGAAAAGACGGAAAAGAAGGAGGGGAAGAGACATTCGACTACCTCGTCCTCGCGCTTCCCTTCGACGCGCTTGAATCCCTGCTACCCTCAGAAACTCAGAGCAAGCCCATTCGCGAAAAGATCGCCCAATTTGAGAACTCGCCCATCACGGGCATCCATCTCTGGTTCGATCGCCAGATCTCCGATCTGGATCACGCGGTCTTACTGGACCGCACCATCCAGTGGATGTTCCACAAATCCCGCCTTCAGCCGATGCGCGCGCAAGGCGAAAACGGAAGCGGTTCGGGCAGCTACGTCGAACTGGTCGTCAGTTCGTCGAAGACGCTGATCGACAAATCGCGCGCCGAGATCGTCGATCTTGCCCTCAGCGAGGTCCGCGAATTCTTCCCCGCCGCGCGCGACGCCAATCTGGTCAAATCCACCGTAATCAAGGAAGTAAACGCGACCTACTCGCCGCGTCCTGGCATCGATGCTCATCGCCCCGGCCCGGTCACTCCCTGGCCGCGCGTGTTCCTCGCCGGCGATTGGACCGCCACCGGATGGCCAGCCACGATGGAAGGCGCGGTCCGTAGCGGATACCTTGCTGCCGAAGCCCTGGCCGACGTTTCGGGTCACAAAGGTATGCGTTTTCTCACTCCCGATATGCCAGCCAGCGGCCTTATGCGGCTCTTCGTGAAGTAGTGTTTCGGCGCTCGTGCGAATTAAGTGCATAGGCGCGGGTTAAACGCGCCATCCCTGGGCCAGAAAGCCGCGGGCTTCGGCCCTGCCGGAAACCGATCTCGGCAGAGGCCGACTCGCGATACTCGTTGCACTAAACTCCCGCCCTCGATTGCCGATACAGATGGCATGGATGGGCGCTACATCGAACCGCGGAAGGCAATGTGGGCGGTGGCCGAGATCACTGGGGAGGACGACACTGGTACGTCCTTTCGTGTACCCGCTGTCCTGGAAGACACCTCCAGTTCCGGGGCATGCATCCGGCTCAAGCGGCCACTCGCCGTGGGTTCGCGGATCATGATCAAGTGGCACCACGAACAGTTTCCGGCGATAGCCCGGAACTGCCGCACGGATGGTGGAGATTTCTTACTGGGCGTACGGCGAGAGACAGAGATCGTCTGCGCCGCCAAGTCGGCCAGCCAGCCGGCAGGTCGCGACGCCAAAGCAGAGCGCACGGTGGAAAACTCCGCCGCAGCCACATCCGCAATCGCGGCGCCTGCGCCAACCGCGTCGCCGGCCACAGTCGGCGCGATCGAGGTCGCCCCCGCAGTGCCAAGATCAACACCACGCTCGCGTGGGCAATCACGGCAGCCCTTGCAGAATGACGTTGCAACGGATCCTCGACGCCTGCGCGCCGAAACTCATACTCAGGGTACGTCCCCTCGTCCCGAAAGGACAGTTATGCAACCCAAAACAATCTTTCCGCATTTCTGGCGTCGTAAGGACGAAGACGCGCCCGCAAAATCAACGACCACGGAGGCTCCAGTGAACAAGCCCAACCCGCAAGAACCCACGCCAAGCGGCCCACGCGGCGAGTTGCTGAATTATGAAGACATTTACCGCG
Source organism: Candidatus Sulfotelmatobacter sp. (assembly GCA_035279505.1). Taxonomy (GTDB): domain Bacteria; phylum Acidobacteriota; class Terriglobia; order Terriglobales; family Acidobacteriaceae; genus Sulfotelmatobacter. The sequence continues at coordinate 6,216 of DATEHP010000178.1, forward strand.
CCGCCGGAATCATGAGCCCCGGCTCGGGATACGGTATCCACAAGGTTGTCGATATGCTGAACAATGATCGCATTCGAGACCTGTCCGGGGACGCGAAGCGAGCGTCCGTCCTGATGGCGCTCGACGCCGCCGGTATCTCCGCCGACGAGTTGCTCACCGACGCGACCCGTCGACAGAATGCGCTGACCTCCTACGAAACCGCCCAGAGCAAACAACTGGAAGACTTCGAAGCCCGAAAGGCGAAGGAGAACACCCGCATCGAGGAAGAAATGGAAAAGATTCGGATTCACTACGCCCAGCGCGTGCAAGTGAATCTCGATCAGGTAGCGAAGGAAAAAGACGCGCTCCGCAACTGGCAGATGGCCATGCAGCATGAGACACAGCGCATCTCCGAGGTCATCGAACTGTGCGGCAAGCAACCGGCACCCGAGCGCAGCAGCCAGGCTATGGCCGCCGCCGCTGGAACTGGAAGCTCAGAGAAATCGGGGTCCGTGCCCACCGATGCCATGAGCACCACAAAGCCGCCATCACTACTCAGCGGACCTAAGGCTTAGTTACTTTCACTCTTCGGCAGGCGACGAGCAGATGCGTCCACGGCTCGTCGTCCAAGCGGCTGATTTGAATGACGGGATGTCCATTGGTGGTGTCGTGAATGAATTGACCGCCGCCAATGTACATCCCGGTATGTGTGATGTCCTTCGCGGAAGAGCCAAAAAAAAGCAGATCACCCGCCTGCAGATCCTTGCGTTCGATGCGCGCCACTCCACTCCAGGCCGCCTGCTGATCCGCATCGCGCGGCATATTGATCCCGCGCGCCCTCACCAGCATCTGCGTGAAGCCGGAGCAGTCATATCCATAACTTGAGCGCCCGCCCCACAGATACGGCACGCCGAGAAATCGCTTGGCCAGGTCGATTGATTCCGGAATGGTCAGCGGCTTCGGATCCGCCACCGTATCGCCGGCTTGAATCCAAGCCAGGGTCATTCCCGCAAGGCGAACGTGCAGCCATCCTTCATGGCTCTCCTGGTGACCTTTACCGGTCCCCTTTGGATCGTCAGGAACAACTTCCAGCTTCGCCTCAAACGGAATCGTCACGACCGGCTTATGCCTGGTGACGTCAGGCTCTGCGTAGATATTGGCGAACAGGCTCTCGACTTGGACGGTAGAACCGGCAGTGGCATAGCCGTTCCCAGTCAATATGATCCGCAGATAACGGCTGGGAGTCCATCCTTTGTAGTGATCCGGGGTCTGAATCTTCGACCACTCTCCGCGTGCTTCGAGCAAAGTTACATTGCTGCCGTAAATCGCCTGCGACACCACGTCGGCCTTCTCTGTCGGTTTCGAATACATGTTGGCAACAGGCACGACGACAACCTGCATGCCGTTCTTAGCGAACGCCGAGGACGAAAGGACAATCAGGACGACAACGTGCGCGCAACACATCCGGCGTTTACGGTCCATGAGAATCCAGGTGGAGACGCTACAGCATACAACACAACGCGGTTCCCGAAAGATGGAGGAGAGCAATGCGACTCATTGGTTGCCGCCACGGGCTTGCGCGTAGAAGGTATAGGTGTATTTCCACGAAAAATCTCGGCCGGCGGGAATCTCGATCTCGATGTAGGGCTCAGGCGCTACGACGGTTCTCACCGCCCATACTCCGAGGTTCGCCAGCGGCTGATCGCAGGTGACCACGACGCCAGCGCCAGTATGCTTGTTCTCCACGCGGATCTCATAGTCGGCAGCAGTCTTACCAAACCCTTGGAATTCGCCGTAAAACGTATCTTTCCCTCTCAGCTCTTTCGGAAACACCAACTGCTTCCCACGCACCTCAGCCAGCGGGTCCAACGTTTTGGTCGGCTTGGGTGCAAAAGGAAAAGTAATCTGGACAGCGGGCCCTGCACCCTGATGATCGATGATCAGGAAATTGTGATCGTACACCTCTGTCGCCATCGGCTTCGCACCAGTATTCACCAGATGGTGCTCAATGGTCATCACGGGCTCGTTCTTCAGCAATCGAATCGTCTTCGTGTACAAGTAACCGTATCCCGACCCGCAATCCACCTGCTGCGTGAATTCGATCCAGTCCGGTCCGCTGTTCATGGACCGTTTCCCGCCATTCACAATCGGATAATTAACGTAGGAACTGTATGGCGCGTTGTCGATCTTGCGCAGCGCTCCGACCCCGATCTTGCAGAACATCTCGCCCGCCTTAACGTCGGCGTATCCGAGCGCGGATTCATCAGCTCCAATGAATTCCTCGACCGGACCGCTGGCCGCGCTGGCAATCCCCGCGATGACCGGATTTCCAATTTCCACGTCCGCTACAGTCGAGTCGAACTTCTCAAAAAATGGACCGAAATAACCGTGTCCCTTGTACTCAAGACTGGCCATCACCCCAGCCCAATCAAACCGCATGCCGCGGTAGAAACCCTTCTCTCCATCCGGCAAGTAAATCTTCGCCCCCAGCACCCCATTCGAGATCTCTGTTTGCGGGTAGTGCCCAGGATAGGTTTGCGCTGCAATCAAAGTGCCGGCAAAAAAGCATCCGACGATGAAGTTGATCTTCCTGCTTAGCATCGGAAAAGCATACGCTCAACGTCGACTATCTGTGAGTAGACCGGCTCTACTGGCACCGCAGCGCGATCATCGGATCAATTCTCAGCGCCCGTCTTGCCGGTAAATAGCTAGCCAGCAGAGCCACCGCGATGAGAAAGGCAGACGCTCCAAGAAATGTCAGCGGATCGGTCGCGCTCACCCCAACCAGCATGCTGCGGAAGAATCGAAGAGCCACCACCGCCGCCACAATTCCTAGCACTAACCCGGGAAGTGTCATCCGCACACCCTGCCGCGTCACCATTTGCAGAACTTTGAAATGGCTTGCGCCCAAGGCCATCCGCACTCCAATTTCCTGCGTGCGCTGGCTGATCGCATAACTCATCACGCTATACAGCCCGACCGCCGCCAGCAGCAGGCAGAGGGTCGCCGTCACCGTCAGCAAGGTGGCAGCTACTTTTTGTGGATAGAGCGAGTAGCCAACAGCATCCTCCAGCCGAACCGAGCGAAAAAAAGCGTCCTGATTCAGCGCAAGCGCTTCGCGGCGAAGATTGGGAACCGTAGCCATCGGATCGCCCGCCGTCTTCATCAGGATCGAAAAGTTTAACCCGGGTGCGAAAACTTGCTGGAACGGCACGTAGAAATAAGGGACGGGCGCCTGCATCGGCGTGTCGTATTTACTGTCCTTCACCTCGCCAATGATGGTCACGTTTGATCCATAGATGCGCACCGTGCGGCCGATCGGGGTGGAATCGCCGAAAAAGCGGCGGGTAAACGTTTCATTCACGATCATGACGGCTCCAGCACCTGCCTCATCGCGCTCGGTAAAATCGCGGCCTTCCACCATGAGGATGCCCATGAAGTCGAAGTATCCCGGCGGCACCGTCGCCCGATGGATCAACATCTGCTCGTTCGGTGCGGGCACATACCCCTCCACCACGAGTTGATCCTGCGGACTCGTACCGGGCGACGTCAGCGGGACGAAATCCGAATAGGTCACGCCCGTGATCCCGGGGACCGCCTCCATACGCTCGCGCAACCTTCGGCAAAAGCTCCGTTGTTCCTCGGCCGTGTAGCCCGCATTCGATAAATAAAACTGAGATACGGAAACATTCCTGGTGTTAAACCCCGGTTCAATGCGGCTGGCGTTGCCGAAGCTGCGCAAGAACAATCCGGCACTGATCAACGCCACCATCGCCAGGGCCACTTCAACTCCGACCAGAAGTCCTCTCAGCCGGTGGGTGCGAGAGCCGCCAATACCACTGCGCCCGCCTTCGTTCAGCGTCTGGCTCAAATTTCCGCGAATCGAGAGCAGTGCCGGAATCAATCCCGCCGCAACCGTAACCAACAGAACAACCAGCAGCGTAAAACCGAGAGTCGAAAGACTCAGACCTCCATGCAGATCGAAGGGGAAATCCACTCTCGGCAGCAACTGATTCAGCGATTGTTCCATCCAGAGCACCAGCAGAACGCTGAGCGCCGCTCCGCCCGTCACCAGCAGAAGCGTTTCGGTCATCAATTGCCGGATGATGCGGCCGCGCCCTGCTCCAAAAGCAAGCCTCAGACCAAATTCCTTCTGACGAGTCACCGCGCGCGAAAGCAGAAGGTTAGCCACGTTGGCGCAAACAATAATCAACAGGAGCGCGCACACAGCCATCAGGATCTGCAGTGGCTTAAGCAAAATTCCTTGTGCGCCCAGGTGCCCGGCCCACACTGGCACCACAGTCGCATCCACGCCCCGGTTGGTATCGGGATAAGCCGCTGCCAGTCGCTGCGCCAGCGCGCTGACCTCGTCCTTTGCCTGTTCCAGCGTGACGCCAGGTTTCAGCCGCACGATCGTCGAAGTCAGGTCGCGGCATCCCCGGTAGTTGAATACTGGTCCCGTGCCCATCTCCTCCGCCATCGTGATCGGCATCCAGACGTCATAGACGATCCCTACGGTGCTGCCACGGAAATCAGGTGGGGCGACTCCGATGATGGTCAACTGATGCCGGTTCAGCCGGATTTCTTTGCCCAATACATTGCGGTCGCCATGGAAGCGGTTCTGCCACATTCGGTAGCTGATGACTGCTACCGGAAACGCACCGGGCTTATCTGCTCCTTCTTCCGGAAGAAAAGCGCGACCGAGAACGGGTTTTACGTTCAACAGTTCGAAGTAGTTGGCCGACACAAGTTCGGCCCAGGCACGGTCTGCATTGCCCTCCAATCCGAGAGTGAGCGGCGTAAATCGTCCGATCGCTATATCGGAAACAAGCTTCAGGTTGTCGCGGTAATCGCGATAGTCGACATAAGAGGTCGCGACCAGATGTTCGCCGCTGACAGTCACCGTTTCGATGAGAGCCAGCCCACGGGTGTCCGTGACTCCGGGGTACGGATGCAGCAGCACGCTATCGATCCAACTGAACACGGTAGCATTGACTGCGATGCCGAGCGCCAGTGTGAACACCGCGACCAGCGCGAATTTAGGATTTGAAGTGAAGAATCTCACACTGAACCGGATGTCCTGCAGAACGGTTCGCAGGATATTCGGCAAGAATGGCCGATCCGTTTTTGCCGTTGTCATCAGAACTCGCATCTGCCCTGAGTACGGAAGCGCCTGAACAAAGCCGTCGCAGGTGCCGGCGCCGCCTCTCCGGGAACTGTGAACTAGACAGACTCATGACGAGAGTACTTGCCAAGGAATAGGTTCGCTGTGATCTTCATCACTGTTTGGAAGGAGGCTGCGGAAGGCAATATGAGCGTTTTCAATCGCAGGATTGTTGAGTGAATCTGCTTCTCTCAAACCGACGCTTGTTTACAAAACGAAAGCAAATGCTTACAAGGAATTTACAGGCTTTTTGCCATCATCTCTCTTGCCGTGGGGTTAAATGATTCTAGGCATACACTCCTCGCGGCGCTGTGACGCAAGGCGGCGCTATCGTGGCAAGCGCACTTGTACTATCAAATGAAAAAGAGGGAGTGAAGATGTTAACTGTGATCGGATCAACGGGAAATCGCACATTGCACAGCAAGGCTGAATCCAACTTTTCCTCGGTGCAGGAGAACGGCAAACCAACGGACCGTGCTCTCCTGGTCGAAGCTCTTTCGGAGTTGCGCAATCTACTGGAAGAGTATGCGCCGTCCTGGTACACCGAGAAGCACCATCGCAAGGCTGAGTCGGCCCTGCACCCGAAGAAGAAGCACTGACCGGCAGCATCCCCTGCTTGCTGACCTTTCACACCTTAAGCTTATAGCCCATGCCCGGCACCGTAAGGATCAATTCCGGGTGCTTGGGATCTTTCTCCAGTTTCTGGCGCAGACTGGCAATGTGCACGTCCACCGTGCGCGTGAATGTACCGTCTTCATAGCCCCAGACTTGCTGTAGCAACTCGCTTCTCGAAAGCGTTGCACCGGGATGTTCCATGAAATGTCGCAATAGCTGGAACTCCCTCGCAGAAAGCGGAACCTCCTTGCCGTTTCGAGTCACCTCTGTGGCGCGAACATCCATTCGCAGTGGCCCCAACTGCAGAATGGTATGAGTCGCCCGCCCCGGGGAACGTCGCAGCAGAGCCTCGACACGGGCCATCAGTTCCAATGTGTCAAATGGCTTGGTGACGTAATCGTCGGCGCCAAGTTTTAACCCGATCACTTTGTCGGCGGTTTGATCGCGGGCGGTCAGCAGCAGAATCGGCGTTGCCAGGCCGGCAATACGGACGTCGCGGCAGACGTCGAGCCCGCTGCGGTTGGGGAGCATGATATCGAGAATGATGAGGTCAAACGGCAGGCTGGTCGCTTTATTCAGCCCCTCGTCTCCGTCGGCTGCGAAGTCCACCGCGTACCCTTCACTACGAAGCCGGTCGCTTAAGGTCATTCGCAGTCCTTCTTCGTCTTCAACCAGCAAAATACACTCATTCATGATTGCGCTATTGTCCTTCCCAGAGCTTCACTACGTACAGTGAGTTGTCCGGCAACCGGCAAATGCAGGGTAAAAATACTCCCGACTCCGACTTCGCTGGTCACCGAAATACGGCCACCCATAGCTTCGGCCAGGCTCTTTGCGATGGGCAATCCTAATCCAGTTCCGTGAATCTGCCCCGCAAGAGCCGCCTTGGCACGATAAAACGGCTCAAAAATCTGATGCAGTTCCGTACGCTCAATGCCTTTCCCGCGGTCCTGCACGCTTATGCGAATCTCAGGATGGTCCCGCCCTCCGTCCGCGCTGGCGCGAATTGCGATCCAGCGGCCCTGGTCCCCGTATTTCAGCGCATTGGTGATCAGGTTCTGCAGACATTGCGACAACGCTGAACGATCGCCCAGAACCTTCGGCAAGTCCGGACTGATGTGCTGCTCGAGGGTGAATCCCGCTTTGTGAATCAATTCTGATGTGCCCGTCACTGCGGCCTCAACCACGTCGGAGACGGTCAACGGTTCCAGGTCATAACGCCCTTTAAGGTCCTGGGTCGAAACAAACAGGATGACCTGGTTGACCAATCCATTGATCTGGCGCGACTGGTTGCGGATCACCGCTCCGTATTTTGCCAACTGTTCCTTTCCGCTTACAACCCCGTCCGCGATATTGTCGACTGCGGAGCACAATACCGCCAGCGGCGTCCGTAGTTCGTGCGAGACTGAGGCCGCGAAATCCATCTGCATCCTCGCCATACGAATTGTGCTGGCCATTTTGTCTTTCTGCAGGACCCAGACGAAAATGCCCGCGATCAGAACGGTTACGACCAGTACGGTCACCAGTCGGGTAACCGTCCCGGTGGCCAGCGCCGCCACATTCGCCAGCCGCTGCGAGGCCTGGTCATCATAAAGACGCTGCGTCTCTTCCAGATCCCGCCGCACACCCTCAAATAAAGGAACGCCGTGGGCCATCTCGTAGGCAACAGCATCTTTGATGCTGCCCTCCAGAATCGACCCCAGCACTTCGTTACGCGCAGCCAGATAGGCCTTCCAATCTTGCTGCAATCGATTTCCCAACGCGACCTCTTGCGGCAGTTGGGCTTGCTGCAGGTACGCGGCAATTCCGGCCGTCACTCGGGCATCGGCCTCACGGGATTGGTCGGCATACACGACCTGCAAATTGCTGTCGTTGGTGGTGAGAGCGTACAGCGTGCTGCGTCGTGTTTCCTGCGCGTCGTATTGCAGGTTGCCAATGCGGCGCAACCCGAGTACCGAAGAGGCGTACATCCTTTGCACTTCGTTATTGGTCGAGCGGACGTCGCGAATCACGAAGCGCACCACCCCTGCCTCCAGTCCGATCAACAGGAGCAAGAACAGTGCCGAACTGTAGCGGGTCAGGAATGCCGGGCTCCTCCCTACTCGCGGAGCAAAGCTCGCCGCGCTTTCATGGGTCGTGAGTTGGGCGTGTTCACTCATACTACCTACTCAGAACGTTCGGCGATCTTCAATCCATACTCGGCATCGCCAGGGAGATGCCCATCAATCCGGACGACTTTTACGGAGTCGTCCACATCTTCGGGCCGCAAGTAGCCGATGGCTCCCGGCACGTTGAACACAAACTTGCGCACGCCTACGGGGCTTGCCAGCGTCTTGGGTGAGACCAATACTTCCCCCGTCAGCAGCCCTTGCAGATATCGCCGACGCAAGTCCGACTCGCTCATGCGGCAGACATCGCGCAGCAGCGCGACCCGCTCGGGTTGTCCGGGCTCCATCATGACCAGCGTAATTCTGCGCCCGTTGGCCCAGTGGCTGCGCTCACCCAGAAAAACCGTGCGCAACTCCGCCATCGACAGGCTTTCAATGGGATTTTCCCGGTTCACGATGATGGCCAGGCTCTCCTTTGGGCGCGCGGCGCGCACCCGCGACTGCGGCATCGGCTCTACCAGCGCAGCCGTGGTCAGGATCAGCAGTATGATGGCAGGGTAGCGGATCATCGTGTCGCCGTTAGAACGTGAATCCCACCTGAGCTTGAAGCCCTTGTACCGCCTGCTGGTTGCGCAAGGACTCGTACTCATACTGCAGCTTCAGTGCCACTGACTCGCTGGCATCATAGCGCAACCCTACCGACGGTCCCGCGCGCAGTCCAATGTCGGGGAATATCGGTTCATTCGGGCTGGCATTGATGTACTGGTAGCGGAAGTACGGCCGGTACGACCCGAACCTGCGGGAAATCTGGCTGTACCACCCGGGCGTTTCGTAGGTGTGGCCGCTGTCGGGGCTGTGCCGCACTACCAGAGCCTCGTTGAGCCACTCAAAAGTAGGCGTCGTGTACACGGCGTGTGCTGCCAGGATCGTTTCGCCAACCGCCGGCAGATTGTTCGGCACCAACTTGTCGTGATACGCCGATAATCCGACTTGCAGCCCGGGTAACTTCGTGGGTCGCGCAAATAACTCGAAATTGATCGCTTTGCCGTTCGTCTCGGTGACGATGTTCTGGACCGGTTCCTCGTTAATCGGTGCGCGCGATTCCCTGCCGTTACCTACCTCCGCCACGTAGTGTAATCCAAGAGATCCGGATGGGATGCTTCCGTACGCCTCTACTCCGACATTGTGGATCGGTAAAATTCCACCTTGGTCTTCGAACGCGAATAGCAGCGGCCGCCCTGTTGTTGTTTGCAGCCACGTGCTGTGATGAAAGGCAGTGTTGTAGTAGCCGATCGCCGTGTGATAACGGCCGGCGGAGAGATTGAAATACTCATTCTTCGAGTACGTGAGCAGATAACGCTCGACGTCCACGCCGAACGAATTGGCGGTACCGCGGGGAACTCCATAGATGTTGTCAGGTCCCGCCTCGAACACAATTTCACTCAGGAACTTGAACTTGTCGGAAATGTCGGAGGTCACAAAGAGGTTGAGCTGACCGAGGGTAAAGGCGGTCTTGTCTCCCGGCAGCCCTGCCGGGCGATAGTTATCACCATGGAAGGTAACGTCGCCGAATCCGCGGACGCGCAACAGCGTCTTGCTTACGTCCATCCGCTCGGCTTCGGCGTGCTCGGATGGCTCCGGCTCGTGCTCCTGCCCGGCCGCCTGAGATGGTCCGTGAGCCGAAGCCTCTGCGGACGCCTGCTGCCCCGCCCCAGCATTTGCCGACTCCTGAGCCGCAGGATGCTGTGCCGACTCCAACTGCTGCACTCTGGCCTCCAGTTGATCGATTCGTTTCAGCAGCGCCTGCATGGTCGCCTGGTCCACGGTCACCGTCTGACCTGTTTGCGCCCATATCAGATTCTGGCTGACCAGCACCCCAGCGAGCGTCAGCCACAGCACACGCCCGCGCACACGACGAACGAACAAATCTTTGGAGAACCCCATCACACCCTCCTTCATTGCACCCATCCCCCGATGAATTCACACCACCACGGCAGGGTGCGTCCCACGCATTTCGGCGGAGATTACTCCTGCTGCTGGCCCATCATTTTCGATCTTTTCCGGCCATTAAAATCCTGGGACCGTTGGACCGGCGACAGACAGATCCGTCTGCCCAAGGGGGAGGAGAAAATAGCTAAAGCTACCTTATTTTTCAGCGTGTTGCAACTCAGGGGAACAAACTCATACAGCATGACATCGGCCCTCGGACTGACACTGGGGTTTCCATTTCACTAAGACTGAGCGGTTGGAAACCATCGCCCGATTCTGGCCCAGGAGGGACTCTTACCGAAACCATTGAAAACCATGCAACAACCGATTTCAGTCACCACCAAAGGCCGTGGCGACAGCATGACATGAACTTTTTGAAAGGGTGCGCTTTCAGCCGCACCGTCCACGCCCCGGAAATATGCGGGATTTAGCCCCTGAGGGAAAGCCGCGTCACCATAGCTTCGCGATTAGAGTTCAGCTCTGGGACTACTTCTGCTTCTTCTCCCACTCCTCCCGGGACATCGCTTTGAGCGGCTCCAGACTCTTGTCCTGCAGACCGGAGTTGAGTGACTGCAATGCCGGGCCGGTGATGGACTGGAACTGGCTCGCTGCCTCGTCCAACTTCTTTTGCATCGTCGCGGTGCTATCGACCTGCGATTGCGTGGGACGTCCGCAATAACCGTTCACTCCGCCGTACAGCTCTCCGAGTTTTTCACGGAGCTTCTTCTCGCCCGTTATCATCCCGCCCTCTTTGACGGACACCAGCGTCGAGCGAAAATCCTCGAGCTTCTGCACCAGACCGTTGAGCTGATCCTTAAAACCGCTGTCGGTCGCATTCGCTGTGCGTTGCCGGGCCTGGTCCCGCAAATCATTGACTGAGTCCACGATGAACGTCAGCCGCGCCAGCATGTCATAGAGCTGCATCACCGTCTTGTGCTGCAAAGCGCGATCCGCCGCCGTGCTCTTGCTGCGCGGATCGGGCACCAGCTTGATGTCGGAGGAGTAATTATCCTGTCCCTTGGTCACTTTGACGGTGTAAGTTCCCTCCTGCACCTGCGGCCCGAGCATCGCAAATTCGTTCTGCACCAGCCCGGCGGCGGGAGGCATCTTCGGAGGCCTTGCGCGCTCCGGCCACGCCACGCGGTTTAAACCCTTTCGCTTATCACCTTGAATCGAGGTCAGCAGATTCCCTTTTTCGTCGGAAACGTCGATCTTCAAGTCGCCGAAGATGTGGCGCTTCTTCTGGTAATAGACAATGCCGGCCGCTTCGGGCAGCGTGCGTCCAGCGAATTCCGAGTCGCCATCGAATCTCTGCTCGCTCGCCGCCAACGTGAGCACTGATGGACGCGACGGCAGAATCGCGAAATCCTTGGCAAGGACCTCTGGCGTGAGCGCGCGGATGGGCGTCAAATCGTCAAGGATGTAAATTCCGCGCCCGTGCGTGGCCACCAGCAGATCCGACTCGCGGGGATGAATCGCCAGATCGCGCACCGCCACGTTCGGCAAACTTCCTTTGAACTGCGCCCAGTGCGCCCCGCCGTCGATGGAAATGAAAAGCCCAAACTCGGTCCCCACGAACAAAAGGTTTTTGTTCACCAGATCTTCTCGAATTACGTGCGCGTAGCCATTCAGTTCGGACGTGGAAAGCGAGGTCCACGTCTTCCCATAGTCTGCCGTGCGGTAAACATATGTCTTCATGTCACCGGCCGCGTGGCCGTCGAACGTGGCAAACGCCACTGCCGGATCGTAATGGCTGGCTTCAATGGTCGAAACCCACGTGTTCGACGGCAACGCGGGAATATTCTTCACAACATTGGTCCAGTGCTTGCCACCGTCGCGCGTGATCTGCACGTTGCCGTCGTCGGTCCCGGCCCATATGACATTCGCATCCTTCGGAGATTCCGCGATCGTATAGATCGTTTCGAATTTCTCCGCGTCGGAGTTGTCGATGGTCAGCCCGCCGGATGTTTCCTGATGCTGGCGTGCCGGATCGTTGGTGGTCAGGTCTGGTGAGATACGATCCCACGATTCTCCGTGATCGCGAGAACGGAACAGGAACTGTCCGCCGAGGTATACCGTTCCAGGTTGATTCGGGCTGAGGTGAATCGGCGCATTCCAGTTGAAGCGGAAATCCGGTTCCCCTGGCCGCGGGAGTGGCTTGATATCTTTCGCCTCGCCAGTTGACTTGCGAAAACGAGAGATCATCGCACCCTGATATTCGACGTACGCGTAGTCGGGGTCTGCAGGATCGGAGAAGGCCCAGAATCCGTCGCCCATTCCGATCACCCGCCAATGCCGGTTGGCGATTGTGCCCGCCGCGCGCGATGGCGCCATCCAGGAGCCATTGTCCTGCAACCCGCCGTAGACGTTGTACGGATCAGCCATATCGAAGCTCACGTGATAGAACTGCGAAACCGGAAGGTTCGCCAGGAACCGCCAGTGCGTAGCCTGATCCAGCGATTGGTATACGCCGCCGTCGGTGCCTACCAGCAACTGGTCGGGATTCTCAGGATTGATCCAGAGCGCGTGCATGTCGCTGTGAACGCCTGCACCCGTCTCACCTTCACTCATAGAAAATGCTGCGCTGAAACTCTTGCCGCCGTCCTCGCTCACCGTCAGGAAAAATCCCGGCTTGTACACGCGATCTGGATTCTTGGGATCGACCGCCAGCCTTGCAAAATAGAACGGACGACCGCTCACGTTGAATGAACTGTTGACCTCGGTCCAACTGTCGCCTGCATCATCGGAACGGAACAGCGCCGTATGATTCTTCGCTTCCACCACCGCGTAAACGCGCGACGTCTTACTGGCGGCGATGCCAATTCCAATTCGCCCCAGATCGCCTTCGGGCAGGCCTTTGCGCAGTTCATGCCAGTTAGCGCCACCATCCGTGCTCTTGAACAAGCCGCTTCCCGGACCACCCGACCGAAAATTGTGCGGTTCGCGCCGCACGTCCCACATGGCGGCGTAGAGCACGCCTGCATCCTGCGGATCCATGACCAGTTCCGCGCAGCCGGTGTTGTCATTGCGATAAAGGATTTTGTTCCATGTCTTCCCGCCGTCGGTTGTCTTGAAGACGCCACGCTCGGTGTTGGAGTTCCACAGATGTCCCAAAGCGCACGCGTAGACCGTGTTGCTTTCCCTGGGATGCACGATCATGCGGCTGACGTGCTCGGAGTCCGGGAGCCCCACGGCCTCCCAGTTCTCGCCGCCATCGCGTGAGCGATACACTCCGGTCCCGACCGATACGCTGTTGCGTACCCATGATTCGCCCGTGCCTACCCACACCGTTTTTGAGTTTTGCGGATCAATCGCAATCGAGCCGATAGAAAGCGAGGGCTGCTTGTCGAAGACAGGCTTGAACGTCGTGCCGGCATCCACCGACTTCCACACTCCCCCACCCGCCGAACCGACGTAGATCGTCAGCCGTCCCCCGTCGCGAACTGCGGCGATGTCGGCAATGCGGCCGCCCATCGCAGCCGGGCCGATGGCACGTATCGGCAGCCCGCTGATCGTGTCTGACTCGAGCGTGACAACCTGCGCTGTCATGGACAGGGCGGAAAACAATAGGCAAACAAACGGCAACACACGCGAACGATTGCTCATGATCACCTCATAAAGGAAACCGCAGGCCCCAGAACTTTCTCATAAATGATCGAGAGGACTTGCTCACCAACGGCATTGAAAGGGCGCGGCTTCTGCCGCGCCGCCTAACGCCCCAAAAATCGCGGGCTTTAGCCCCTGAGTTCGAAGTTCGACCCCGCAACTCCCCGTGCTAGTTCTTGGGTGGATCCGTCTTCGGTGCATCTGGCTTGGGCGCGTCCGCCTTGGGAGCAGCCGCTGGCATCTTAAAAATGGAATCATCCGCCGGCACATTCAACTCAACCTTGGTGATGGTAAGCTTTTGTTTCTGGTCGGTTCCCTTTACGCCGCTCTCAATGGCAAATGCAAACATAATCCCGTTAACCGGCTTGTAGTCGCCGATCGCCGATTCAATTTCCTGTTCCGTGCCCCGCACAGTGCGCTTGGTCACTTCCTTGATATCGAGGAACGAATCGGAATCGATATAGATCGTCTGCACGTCTCCGTTCTTCAGGGTCACTTTCAACTTATAGGCATCTGTGCCTTCGATTTTTTCTTTGCCCTGCAACTCAACCTGATTTCCCTTGCTCTTGTAGTCGACGAGTGGACCATCGAGATCGGCATTCTCTTCGATTTCCTTGGCTTCATCCGCCGACATCAACTCCGGATCTTTCTTTCCCATGAAAGGCATGATCTGCCAACCGTTCTTGCCATCGTAGGCCTGCACGGCGGTCAAGCCCTGCACCGTGAATTCCAGGCGCGCCAGCGTAGGCCGCTTCTGGATCAGGACGCCCGGCGCTTCCATCCCCGGCCCCACCGACATCGTGGCAGTGGATTTGATCGACTGTACACTCTTCAATTTCTCTGCCCCGCCGCGCGCCTGAACGTTCTTCGCAATAATCTCGTCCACAGTTTGAGCCAACAGGCATGGAGCTAGCACCGCCAAAGCAATCATCGACAGACACACTCTTCTGATCATGAGTAATCTCCTAGGATTTCTGGGACCTTCCCGGCTGAAGTCAACTATTGTACCCTTCCCCCTCTGCTTGCCGCGGTGTTTCATCGCTTTTACGCTCGATGACCGGGACGTTACCGTCCGACTACGTTTTCGGAGAATGAGTTCTTACTTGCCGGGTGCGCGAGCGAGACTATGCGAAGATAGGGCGCGAGGAACACTTGGTATCTGCGACTGACGATCGCCGAAAACGATGGGATGCCAGGCTTCTCCGCGTCAAGGAATTAGCGAACCTGCACAAGCCCGTCGCATCGGCATTGCGCTTCTATCATTTGGTACTGGAGTTCCAAGCCGAACTCTCATCTCGATCGAAGCTCGTGATCAATCCGGACGTTCCGCTGCGTGCGCAGATCGATGTTGCCGCCGTGGTTTCTGAGATGCACGCTCTTCTCTCCCTCAGCGCGCAGCATGGGCCCGAATCTTTGCGTGAAGCGGCTCATCAGTGGAATTCCTCTGGAAAGCAAAAGTGGATTCAGGCAGTCCAGTCGGCACTCGATCCCGTTCGTGCGGCATTCGCGGGCCCGCAAGATTTCTTCACTCGCGCCTGCCTCCAACCCGTCGCTGAGAACCTACAACTCCAACTTAAAGTGGATACCTACACGGGCAACCACGTCTGTCCAGTATGCGCGGGCTTGCCCCAGATGGCTGTACTTCAACCGGAAGGGGACGCGGCTGGCCGGTGGCTGTTTTGTTCCTTTTGCCTGCGCCAATGGGCGTTTCGGCGCCTGATCTGTCCCTGGTGCCGGGAAGAAGATAAGGAAAAACTGCCTCGCTATTCATCCGAGGAGTGGACCGCGGTTCACGTCGAGGCGTGCGACACTTGCCGCCACTACCTTAAAGCTATCGACATGACAGTGGACGGTCTGGCGGTTCCCCTGATCGACGAAACTGCATTTTCCGTGCTCGACATCTGGGCAGCCGATCACGGCTATACCAAGATAGTGCCCAACCTGATGGGGTTTTAACACAGCGTTAACATTGGCCCAATAGAGTTGACACTCTCCGTCGCCGGGTGTACTTTTTCGTGCGACTTCCGGTGTACGCGAACAGCAGTAAGCGCATCCTACGGATATCCAGTAAGCGGGGATCTGAATGGACCTTTCACGCCGTTCCTTCCTGAAGACAGGAGTAGCCGGGGCAGTGGGGCTCTCAGCCCTCGGGTTCGACCTCCAACCTCTGCAGGCCCAATCGTCCAGCCTGAAGATTTCACGCACCACGCAAACCCGCAGCACTTGTCCTTACTGCTCGGTGAGCTGCGGCATCATCATCCACACCATCGGAGATGGCGCGAAGAACGTCACTCCACAAGTGGTGCACGTCGAGGGCGATCCCGATCATCCCATCAACCGCGGGACGCTTTGTCCGAAGGGCGCTTCCCTGTTGCAGGACATCGTCAACGATCGCCGTCTGATGAAGCCGCAGGTGCGCCGCCCGGGCTCCGATCATTGGGAAGACATTCCCTGGGATCAGGCGATCGATGAAATCGCCACGCGGGCGAAGGCGCTTCGAGACGCGGACTTTATCGAGCAGGACAAGAACGGCAAGACGGTCAATCGTTGGGAGAGCATGGCCTTTGCCGGCGGATGTACCGATACCAACGAGTTCAATTATCTGGTTGTGAAGTCAATGCGTTCGATGGGGGTGACGTGCCTGGAAAACCAGGCACGGGTTTGACACGGACCCACGGTCTCCAGTTTGGGGCCAACATTCGGACGCGGGGCGATGACCAACGGTTGGGTCGACATCAAGAACGCCGACATGATGTTGATCATGGGCGGGAATCCAGCCGAGAACCATCCCTGCGGATTCAAGTGGGTCGTTGAAGCCAAACGGAACCGCAACGCTAAGATCATCGTCGTCGACCCGCGCTTCACGCGCACCGCCACACAGGCGGACCAATTCCTTCAGATCCGCGCCGGATCCGACATCGCCTTTCTCGGCGGGATGATCAACTTCGCCATTCAGAACAAGCGCTACAACGGGGAGTACCTCGTCAACTACACCAATGCCGCGTTTGTGGTGAAAGATGGTTTCAAGCTTCCCGAAGACGGCCTCTACTCCGGCTTCGATCAGAATGCCAAGACCTACGACAAAGCCACCTGGAACTACGAAGAGGGTGGGGCGGTTACCGGAGGCGGAGCCGCACTGTATTCGACGGCTGCTCATCAGCAGAGCGGCGGGAGCGCTCATAGCGCCGAAGGTCAGGGATATCAGGCACAGGGTCCGGCTGGGGCAAAAGCTATGGGCGGAGGCCCGATCCCTCCACCCATGTTGCCGCCCAACGTGGCATACGATCTTTCCCTGCAACATCCGCGCTGCGTCTTCCAACTGCTGAGGCAGCAATACTCGCGCTACACGCCGGAGATGGTCGAGCGAATCACCGGAATCCCCAAAGACCAGGCGCTCAAGGCCTGGGACACATTCACGTCCATTCGCCAGAACGGTGACATGAAGAAGGCCGGCACGATCATCTATGCGGTGGGCTGGACGCAGCACTCCTCCGGCACACAGACAATCCGCACCGCGGCGATGATTCAGTTGCTGCTCGGTAATGTGGGGCGCGCCGGAGGCGGCGTCAACGCCTTGCGCGGGCACTCTAACATTCAAGGCGCGACCGATATGGCCGGCGTTTTCGACATCCTGCCCGGCTATCTCAAGATGCCGACTCCGGCCGACACCGATCTAAAGGCCTATCTCACCCGTACCACGCCCAAAGCCTCCAAACCGAAGGAATGGGATTCATTCAATTATTGGTCCAACACGCCGGCATTCACCGTGTCGTTACTCAAGGCGCTCTACGGCGACGCCGCTACCAAAGAGAATGATTTTGCCTTCAACTGGCTTCCCAAGATCGACCGCAAGTATTCCTGGGCTGAGATCTGGGATGACATGTACAACGGCAAAGTCAAAGGCATGATGTCGTTCGGCATGAACGGCGTCATGATCGGGCCGAACGCGAAGAAGAACATCGACGCCCTGAAGAAAACAGACTTCCTCGTCGTCTGCGAAATCTATCCGGACGAGACCAGCGAGTTCTGGCGCGCGCCGGGCACCACGCCCGACGAAATGAAAAAGATCAATACGACAGTCTACCGGCTGCCGGGCGCGGGTTTCGCCGAGAAGGACGGTACCTTCGTTAATTCCGCGCGCTGGCTGCAGTGGAAATGGGCCGCCGTTCCCCCTCCCGGAGATTGCAGGCTCGATCAGGAAATTCTGGCACGCATCTTTTTGAAGGTCCGCGAGAAATATCAGAAGGAAGGCGGAAAATTCGGCGATCCGATCCTGAAACTGTCCTGGGGCTATACCAATCCGTATAACCCCTCTCTTGCCGAAGTCGCCAAGGAGCTCAACGGTAAAGCCTTGTCCGACGTCACCGATCAAAAGACGAACACCACGATCAAAGCCGACCAACAGCTTCCTGGCTTCGCATTCTTGCGCGACGACGGTTCCACCATGTCAGGCAACTGGCTCTACTGCGGCTCCTGGACCGAGGCTGGTGCTCTGTCCCAGCGCCGCGACCCCGCCGATCCCTCAGGCCTCGGCATTCACGCGAACTGGGCTTGGTCCTGGCCGATGAATCGCCGCGTCCTGTACAACCGCGCCTCTTGTGATCTGAACGGCAAGCCATGGGATCCCGAT
>DATEHP010000179.1:0-25527 GCA_035279505.1 Candidatus Sulfotelmatobacter sp.
CCGGGATTCCCGGCACTCTGGGTTCTGCGTTCAATCGCCTTCGCAGAATACGGGCCATTTTCGAATTCGAGCGGGTTGCGATACACGATCGCGTTGTAGGCGAGCCAGAGAGCCGGAGCCGCGGCCGTTATAAGCAGAAACCTGATCACTGCGTTGGGGGCTAAAGCACCAGCGGTCTGGGTGTCCTTCCCTCGGCCCTGAAGGGCCACTCTTCCACGACCCGCAAGTACCTGTTTCCCAGACACCAATAAAACCGCGACAGTGATCGCAACGGCGAGAAACCATCCGTCGTAGCGCGTCAGGCTTGCTCCGGCCAGGCACAGACCGCACCTGGCGAGCGCTGCCGGATTGCCGTGGAGCCATTCGCAGAAGTACACCACCGCCCAAATAAAAAACGCCAGGTAGACGACATCGCCCATCGCCGTTGACTGCATATACATCAGGTTGGGATTGGCGGCATAGATTAGAGCGGCGATCCAAGCTGCGGCTCGAGCTACCTCATCCGGCGGATTCGA
The DNA here is from genome assembly GCA_035279505.1 of Candidatus Sulfotelmatobacter sp. GTDB lineage: Bacteria > Acidobacteriota > Terriglobia > Terriglobales > Acidobacteriaceae > Sulfotelmatobacter. Next base: position 516 of record DATEHP010000179.1, read on the forward strand.
GCCGGTGAGGCCGCATCGAGTGAGCCGGAACATTCCCACCACTCCGAAGACATAAGCGGCCATTGACGGAATGGACCCACCTGCTCCGCTGCGCCACATATTCATGGAGGCTAGAAACGGAATCATCAACAGGTGCTGGAGAGGGAGCCACACTGTACCGAGCTGCAGCAGCCCGGGAGTTTTCGAGTCAAACACGCGGCGGGCGATGTTGATGTGCGCCACGGCGTCGCCATAGAGCAGCACTTCGCCGGCCTTGAGGTAGAACAGGAATGTCAGGATCGAGACGGATGTTGCCAACCATGCCAACAGAGGAATGTCGGACGCGCCTGGGGACGACGGTTTGTTCTTGGGCGGCTTGGGCATGTGCGTTTCGATCTTGGGTCGTAGGTCTTAGGCTACAACCTAAACCAGGGTCCGGTTCACTCGGTTGCAAGGTCCAGAACCGAAAACCTGTAACCTAAGAACCCTATTCCAGGTGGGTCAGCTCGCGGAAGACCTGGAGGCGGGCGTCGATCTCGTCGCGAGTCAGAGATCGCAAGCGCTCGGGGCCGAAGCGCTCGACCACAAACGAGCCCATGACGCTGCCGTAAAACATGGCACGCTTCAATACCTCGCGATTGATTTCCTGCTGCGACGCCAAGTAACCCATGAATCCTCCGGCGAAGGAATCGCCGGCTCCCGTGGGGTCTTTTACTTCATCGATGGGCAAGGCCGGGGCGCGGAACGGGTGGCGTCCGAATCCGAAGGCTCCTTCGCGGAAGAAGATGGTCGCACCGTACTCTCCGTGTTTGATCACCAGCGCTTGCGGCCCCATGGCCATCACTTTTTGAGCCGCTCGCGGAAGGTTGGTTTCGTGGGCCAGCATCTTCGCTTCCGTGTCGTTGATCAGCAGGATGTCGACGAGCTTTAAAGTCTCGGCCAATTCCTTGGGAGTGCCCTTGATCCAGTAATTCATGGTGTCGCAGCCCACCAGGCGCACGCGGTTCATCTTGCGTCGCACGTCGGCTTGGAGGGTCGGCTGGATGTTGGCCAGGAACAAATAGTCGGAGTCCTCGTACTCTTTCGGAATTTGGGGTTTGAATGATTCAAAAACGTTGAGATGGGTGAAGTCCGTTTTCGCCTCGTTCAGATTTTCGGTGTAAGTGCCTCCCCAGCGGAAGGTCTTACCGTTCGCCCGCTCGACGCCGCGGATATCGATTCCGTGGTGCTGGAACACTTTTTCCTGATCGGGGCCGAAGTCGTCCCCGACCACGGCCACGACTCGCACTTTGGTGAAGTAGCTGGCAGCCAGGGAGAAATAAGTGGCAGCGCCTGCCAGGACATTCTTTACGCTGCCTGAGGGCGAGGTGACGTCATCAAATGCGACTGAACCTACTACCAGTATGCTCATTCTTTCTTCTAGTTTCCGGTGCCCTCCACGCGAAATGCTTCAACCACAAAGGACACCCTTCGACGTTGCTCAGGGCAGGCTGCGGGGCACGAAGGAAAGGCTTTCATTTGGATTTTGAAACGGGCTGCAGGTATTTTCCGACTATCAGTTTCAGTTTCTTTTTTGTTGCCGGGGGAATCTTCTTGCGATTGGTCAGGATGGCATGGGCAAGCGCTGAACCGCATTTGCAGGATCGGCCGCGGGGCATGTCTGCGACAGTCTGGCGTACAACTTTTGCCGCGTTCTCCGCGTTCTTCACGAGCACGGCGATGATCTGATCCACCGTGACCGAGTCGTGATGCGGGTGCCAGCAGTCGTAGTCGGTCACCATGGCGACTGTGACGTAACAAAGTTCAGCCTCGCGAGCGAGTTTCGCCTCCTGCAGGTTGGTCATTCCGATTACATCCATGCCAAGGCCGCGGTAGACATTCGACTCGGCCTTAGTGGAGAACTGGGGTCCTTCCATGCAGAGATAGGTGCCGCCGCGTTTGCCTACGACGCCAGCCTTCTCACATGCGTTGGCGACGACTGCTGCCAGTTCGCCGCACACAGGATCGGCAAACGCGATGTGAGCCACCAGGCCGTTGCCGAAGAAGGTGTCGATTCGACGGCGGGTGCGATCAAAGAATTGGTCGGGGATCACGAAATCGAGAGGCTTGTGCTCTTCCTTAAGAGAACCGACAGCAGAAATGGAAACGATGCGCTCCACGCCCAGTTGCTTGAAGCCGTGGATGTTGGCGCGGAAGTTCAGTTCGCTGGGGAGCAGGTGGTGGCCGCGTCCGTGACGCGCGAGGAAGGCGACCTTACGGTTTTCCAGAGTACCGCAGACGTAGGCATCAGACGGAGAACCGAAGGGCGTTTTCAGGCGCACTTCTTTCACTTTTGTCAGACCGGGCATGGAGTAGAGCCCGCTGCCGCCGATGATTCCGATTTCTGACTGTGGCAATGATCCTCCTGAGAGCATGGGTAGTTCGGGCAAACTCGTGATTATACAGGAGGGAGATTCGTGGTGATTCCATGTTGCCGGCTCCCCTCCGCAGTCGCACGCTCGCTTCGCTCGCGGGGCGGACGAAGGCGTCCGCCCCTACACAGACAGTGGCAGCTTACAATTTCGATATGCGACTTCTCATGGCGGGACTGTTGTTCATTTCGCTGGGGGGACCTCTTCGCGCGCAGGAAAAGGCGGCGGCCGGAGCGCAAGTCGTCACGGTTCCGGCCACCATTGATCACAATCGAGTCGTGATTCGTGTTGATCTTCGCTTGCCAGATGGGTCCACGCAGACCGTTCGCGCCTGGGTCGACAATGGCAATCCTGAATTGAATCTGTCGCGACGCCTGGCCACGCTGCTCTCGTTGCCGGTGAAATGCGGAGATCAGGAATGTTCCTCGCCACCTCCCGCGAACATCTTGATTGGGGGAATGAGCGTCCCCCTTACGGCCGTGAAGGAAGCAAAGATCCCGCTGAGACCGGTGAATGAGGCGGCAGTTCTGGCGCTTGGGATGGATGCGGAAATCAATTTGCCGTCCGGCATTCTGCGGCAATACGACGTGTTGATCGATTTTGTGGAGCGCAAATTTTCGCTCGGAGCACCGGGGACCATTCATTTCCACGGCGCCCCGGGCAAAGCGCTGATGAATGCGCAGAACGGTTTGATCCAGATACCGAGTCAGATCGAAGGCAAGAAATACAACCTCGCGCTCGACGTTGGATCGTGCATCAGCTTTCTCTCCGAGGAACTCTTCGATAAGCTGGCGTCGACGTATGCGGATTGGCCGCGCATGACTGGGGCGGTGGGCTCGGCGAACACGTGGGGCGCGCCCGAAGAAACGAAATGGAAGGTGATGACCGTGGATCGCGTGCAATTCGGACCATTGTTCCTGACCAACGTGCCCATGGTTGCGCTGCCGAAACCGGTCGTGGACTTTTTCGAGAAGCGCGCAGCTATGCCGACGGTTGGCGCGGTGGGATCGAATGTGCTGCTCAATTATCGCGTGGGAATCGACTACGCCCACTCGACAGTCTACTTCGATCTTGGACGCACGTACCGTTTTCCTGACTTTGATGTTGTCGGCCTGATTCTGCGTCCGGAGGGCGATGGACGATTCACCATTCTCGGTGTAGCGGACGTGGATGGCAAACCCTCGGTCGAGGGCGTCGAAACCGGCGATCATCTGGAGGGCGTGGATGACCTGCCCGTGCGCGGCATCACGATGGGGCGCGTATGGTCCATGTTGGGAGGGGCACCAGGGCAGGAGAAGAAACTCACGATCGAGCGCGGGGGGAAAGAGTTCAACGTAATCGCTAAGGTGGAGCATTTTTTGGCGCAGACACAGGAGCACACTGAGGGGAGGAAGAAATAAATCCCGATAGCGCTCCCTTTGTTCCGCTGGCTCGCTTCCCTCGACTGCAATCGGGGCGGACAGCCGAAGGGGGCTGTCGCTACATGAGATTTTCACTTCGCCGGTATGACGGTGGTGAATACTTCCTTTTCCAGCGTTGTGGTCGTAGTCTCGTCGAGGCTCTCTGTGATGAAAACCGTGTCGCCCTTTTCTTCGATCACGATAGTGCCGTCTTCCGTGGACCAACTGTGGCGGCCTTCGAGCGGCAGGGGGGCGGCGTCGGTGTTGTCTTCCGCTTTTGGAGCCGTATCTTTCAGATCGCCCGCGCCCGTTATTTTCTTATAGCGAAGGTTTAAGGAATGGGCGTAGATGCCTGCAAACTGGCCGGCTATAATCGGACTCGACCAGCGGGAGACGTAGAGTAAAGCAAGCGGTCCAGTCGGATTCGTCTTTGATTTCGCCGCGTAGTAGTAGCCGCCGCGCCACTCCGGATAAATCTGTTTGGATATTTTCTTCCCTGCATATTGTTCGACGAGCATCGCGACGTCGAATTCGCCCATCGCACCAATATCAAACTTCTGGTAATCCTTAAAGTCGTGCTTGAAGTCGGGCACGCGCATGGGGTCGATCTTCTCGCCTGCCAGGTAAGTTTCCGGTTGCATGATCTGGCGCGTGGTGTGCGGAGGATTCGCCAGAATTCCGGCGAAGGCCGTGTTTTTCCCGCCTTTCTGCAGGACCTTGATGACGAAACCCATGCCGTAGCTATAGGGAAACGTCATCGACTCCTTGAGGAAAATCGGGGCATTGTTAAAGACCTTGGTGCTCGGAGTCCCGGTCAGACTTTCTTCTTCCATGGCTCCGACCAATTCCGGCGAAGTGGTGATCGAGTGTCCGGTGGGCGCGATCGCGTACTGGAACATCATGGCTTGCGCCTGGCCTTCGAGAACGGCTTCGCGGGCGTTATCCATTTCGTCGTTTTCAATGTCGGCGGGCGTCGGGTCTTTTTTTATCTCAGCCAAGTCCTTCTCGCCACGCTTCATCCACTTCTGCAGATTTACATCTTGGTCCTGCAGGGCATGGGTGAGTTCGTGGGCCATGACGGGTTCCTGCTCTTCCATCGGCACCCAGTCGAGCAGGTTCACGGTTTTCGTCTTGGGATCGTAGTAGCCGGCGACTTCTTCTCGCAGCAGGGCCACGAGGAAGGTCTCAAGATTAAAGTCGCGCGGCAGGAGGCCGAACTTCTTCAGCACGAGTTCGGAGCGGCGGAGGCGCTGGGTATCCTCGTCGTTCAGATGCTTGGTTAGATACGAGACGACCTCATCACGGCTGGTTAGCTTACGCTTCACCTCGCGCTTGATGGGCAGGCCGGTCTGTTTGCTGTCGAAGGCGAGAATTTCGTCCACGGTGTGGAAGAGTTCTTCGGCCTGGCGAGGAGTAATTTTGACTTCGCTCTTAGCTTCTTCGGGAGGGGGAATCGGCTTCGTCGGCTGCTGCTGTTGTGCAGGAGCTTGTGCCGGCTGGTGGGCGGCCGGATTGTCCTGTGCGGTGACCGCTCGCGGATGCGCGAGCAACGCCAGCATAACCGGCAAAAGCCACCATCGAATCCCTGAGTGCCCCACTTCGGTTCTATTCATTGAGATTGAGTGTAACCGTTTCCCTATACTTGTTTCATGAGCACTAGTGGCCCCGTCAACCTGTGGACTTCGAGCGAGCACGTCAGCGACTATCTGGAGCGCGCGGACCAGATTTCTCACCGAACCGAGGGGGAGGCTGCGCTGACAGAGTTCATTCCAGCAAGCACGCAAAGAATACTTGATCTGGGCACTGGCGACGGACGACTGCTGGAGCTGGTTCGAACGCAGCATCCCAACACCGAAGCTGTTGCCGTCGACTTTTCTCCGGCCATGCTGGAGGCGGTGCGCAAACGGTTCGCGCGCGACGGCCGCATTACGGTCCTGGATCACAATATGGATTCTCCTCTGCCGGCGCTCCGGAAGTTTGATGCCGTAATCTCGAGCTTTGCCATTCATCATCTGCTGCATGACCGGAAGCGCGCACTCTATGCCGAGATTCATGAACTGCTCAACGCGGGCGGTGTGTTTTGTAATCTGGAGCACGTGGCTTCGCCTACCCAGCGATTGCACGAAGAATTTCTGCGCCGCATCGGCTTTACCGTCGAAACGGAAGATCCTTCGAATAAGCTACTGGACGTGGAGACTCAGCTCGGCTGGCTGCGCGAGATTGGTTTCACGGATGTCGATTGCCAGTGGAAGTGGCGGGAACTGGCGTTGCTGACAGGGAGACGGGGCTAAGGCTGCTTTCTCCGGCAGAAGAATTCGTCGGTTTCTCTCCAACCTCCGTCCGCCAGCCTTTCTTCATTCAGGATGTAAAATTCGTCCGGGCCCTTCTTCGTGATCGTCTGACGGAGTTCGCAGTCGATTCCTAACATGGTTAGCGGGCCCGAGAAGACAATGGTGTCGCCATCCCAGCCGTTCGACTGTAAAACGCCAAATAGCCCTTCGGTGAAAGTCATCATCCAGCGGTTGCTGAACGGATCGAATGTCAGATACGGGCGAGCCTTGGCGCCGTGGCCGCTAACTGTGTAGCGCGTACCGTTATCGGCGAGTTCGTAGGTGTAATAGTAGGTGTCTGTGTAGGCGGGAGTAGTGGGGGTGGCCCGGACATGGTTTTCGAACACCCAATCGCCGACCATCCATTTGAACTCTTCGATCCTCTGCTGGCGGATGGCTGGGAATCTTGCGAGGACCGGGAAATTGAAGGCGAGTACGTTGCGCTTCGGGTCGAAGGCCATCAGGCCGCGGCTGACAAGTTGTTCGAAGATGAGCATGGTCACCTTTTAACTGGGGTGTTGCATGGTTCTTGCCCAGAGGGCTCGCTTCGCCTCCGCCAGACAGCCGAGGCGGCTGTCGCTACGTGAGCCTCTAAGACGATACGGCATTGCAGACCCAATCGCCGGCTTCGCGCGTGCCCAGAGTGCCGCCGATATCTTGCGTTGTCTTCTTCTGGCGGACGGCGTCCAGCACCGCGGCCTCGATCTTGTCGGCTTCTTTCCTGAGTTCCAGATGTCGCAGCATCATGGCCGCCGTCAGAATTGCGCCGAAGGGATTCGCCTCGTTCTTTCCCGCGATCGGGGGGGCCGAGCCGTGCACCGGCTCGAACATCGACGTGCGACCCGGATGAACGTTGCCGCTCGCGGCCATGCCGAGTCCTCCCTGGAGCCCAGCGGCGAGGTCGGTGACGATGTCGCCAAACATATTGTTGGTCACGATCACGTCGAACTGTCGGGGATCGCGGACCATCTGCATGCAAAGAGCGTCGACGTACATGTGCTGCGCGGTGATCGCGGGATATTCGGCGCTGACTTCTTTGAAAACCCGCTGCCAAAGCCCTCCGGCGTGGGTCATCGCATTGGACTTGTCGGACATTAGAACTCTGCTGCGCAGGGAACCATTTAGTTTCGTGTGTGTCCGGCAATGCTCAAAGGCGTAACGGATGATGCGTTCGACCCCCTTGCGCGTGTTGATGTCCTCCTGGGTAGCGATCTCGTCAGCAGTTCCCTGCTTGAAGACGCCACCGGCATCGGTGTACACGCCCTCGGTATTTTCGCGAAGCACGACGAAATCCACATCTTTCGGTTCAACGCCCTTCAGCGGACATAACCCGGCATCGAGCAGGCGGACTGGCCTGACGTTGGCGTAGAGGTCCATCTTGAAGCGCATGCCGAGCAGGATTTCTTTGGCATGAATGTTCGTTTTCACTCGAGGATCGCCGAATGCGCCGACAAGGATGGCATCGAAATCGCGGGCTAGCATCGCGAATCCGTCGGGCGGCACCGTGGTCTGATCGCGCAGGTAGCGATCAGCGCCCCAGTCGAACTGGGCTAACTCGACTGCTGCACCCGTAGCCTGTATGGCCTTAACTGCCTGCGGAATCACCTCTTTACCAATGCCATCCCCGGGTATGACGGCGATGCGCTTCCGAGCTGCGTTTTTCGAGTCCACGGCAGGAACGTTAACACACTCGATATAATCGAATACAGATATGGCTCTAACAGCTCTTCATGAACATGGCGCGGAATTGGGCGGGGTCGGCGGCGAATACCGTGGGGTGACTACGGCCCTGCACTTCGGAGATTCGCAGACCGAATTCGTGGATTTGCGTTCCGGTTGTGCGGTCTATGACCTCGGTTATCGCGCAAAACTTTTGCTCACCGGTGGCGATCGCGTGCGCTGGTTGAACGGCATGGTGACGAACAATATCCGCGACCTTGCGACTGGGCGAGGTGTGTACGCCTTCCTACTGAATCCACAAGGGCGCATTCTGGGCGATCTTTACGCGTACAACCGGGGTGAGTCGATTGTGGTCGACACCGACCGCAGCCAGGTTGAGAACATGCTCGCGACCTTCGACCACTACATCATCATGGATGACGTGGAGGTCAAGAATCTGAACGATTCGATAACGACGCTGGGCATTGGCGGGCCGAAGTCGCGCCAAGTGCTGGCCGCCGCCGGGATTGCCATCCCAGACACGGATCCTCTGGAGATTTTCGAGGCGAAGTGCACATGTGACTGTGAATGCACGCAGTGCACGGCCGTGCGAGGCGAGGATGTTGCCCACGAGACTTACGAGCTATGGCTGTCTCCAGGCGATGTTCGGAAGACCTGGGACGCCCTCGTGGCGAACGGTGCCACGCCGGTCGGGGCTGAGGCGCTCGAACTGCAGCGAATTGCTTCCGGGATCCCCTTGTACGAAGTCGATATCCGCGAGCGCGATCTGCCGCAGGAGACGGAGCAGGTTCGCGCCTTAAATTTCAGCAAGGGCTGCTACATCGGCCAGGAGATCGTGGAACGCATTCGCTCGCGCGGCGCTGTGCATCGGAAGTTTTCCGGGTTCCTCGCTGACGCGGGGGTGCCGATCCCCATAGGAACGAAAATTGTCGCGGGAGAAAAAGAAGTGGGTGAGATCACCAGCATCGCGATCTTTGGCGTCCCGAACGCAGAAAAGACGGTCGCGCTGGGATACATTCGCCGCGAACTCGGCAATCCGGGCCGAGAGGTGATGATCGGTGGCGTGAATGCGAACATCGTTCCGTTACCGGTTCCTGAGGCTCTGTTGTCGCGGGACCAGAGTGCCGCGGTTGCGCGTCCGGCATAATAGACATTAATCGATTTGTGATGAGGAAGAAGCTATGGCCGATAAGAAACAGGATTCTAGTTTCACCGTAACTGATCGACGGCTGTTCACCTCCGACGGCGAGTTGCGGTCCGACCTCGCGGAGGAAGTGGAGACGCCGACGCCTGAGCCAACGAGCGCGGCGAAAGAGACTGCGGCGAAGCCGTCGGCGACGACGGACGGCGCGGCAACCGAGCGCGAGATGCCTGTTCCGCCGACCGCAGCCGAGCAGGACGCACAAGCCGCGGCATACCGCCAGTCCGCCCAAGACCTCGACAAGGAGGTCGTACTCAGCGGCCACTCGGCAAAGGAATTTGAAATTACCTTCGAGCGATTCATGGCCCAGCTCTATATGACGGCCATGCTACAACTCGGGTTGATGCGCCAGCAGGGCGAGCAACCACGAGTTGATATCATTGGCGCGCGTCTGACAATCGACACGCTCAGTCTGATCTCGGAGAAGACGAAAGGCAATCTCACTGCCGCCGAAGAGAATTTCCTGCAGAACAGTTTGTACGAATTGCGCATGGCCTATGTGGAGGTAACGAACGCTCTGGCGCGTCCGCCGCAGCCTGGACCCGCGACGGGAACGACCGGAAGATGAAAGCGACTTTGACCGTGCTGGGCAGCGGGACGTCGATGGGCGTCCCCACGCTGGGCTGTGACTGCGACGTTTGTCATTCGAAGGATCCGCACGACCGGCGGACCCGTCCCTCCATCATGCTCGAGTACGCCAACCGTGTCGTGCTAATTGACACCACTCCGGATTTCTACACGCAGGCGGTGCGCGAGAACATCGCACATGTCGACGCGGTTTTGTATACCCATACGCACGCGGACCATATTCTGGGCATCGACGATCTGAGGCCGCTCAGCTACCACCACAAGCCGAACAAACTTCCGCTCTACGCTCGCCCTGATGCCGCGGCCTTTCTGCGCAAGATGTTTTCCTACATTTTCGATGCAGATTACAAATTCGGCGGCCTGGCGCAGCTAGAACTGCACCCGATCGACGGCCCCGTCGATGTGTTTGGAGTGCGCTTCGAGCCCATCATTTTGATCCACGGCGAGACGCAGATTTACGGATATCGATTCGGTTCGGGTGCGTATCTGACCGATCACAGCGAGATTTCAGAGTCGTCGATGGATCAGTTGCAAGGGCTGGATATTCTGTTCCTAGATGCACTGCGGCACAAGCCTCATCCCACGCATTCGACGGTGAAGAATTCGCTGGCTATTGTGGACCGGCTCAGACCCAAGCGCGCTTTCTTCACACACATCTGCCACGATCTGGGACACGAGACGACCAATGCTAACTTGCCCAAGCACGTGCGGTTGGCATATGACGGGATGAAGCTGGAGTTTGAGATTTAAGGGAGGGCGTCAGACCGCAGGCGTCAGGCATCAGAAAGATCTGCTTTGCTGAAGTCCGACGTCTGAAGTCGGACGCGTGTTTTTTATGCGCGTCTTTTACAAACTCGAGGACGTCCCTGCCGATTTTGGGCCCACGTTCGTCACCGTGGGGAACTTCGACGGTGTGCATCGAGCCCACGCGCATGTACTAGGGGAAATCGTCTCGCGGGCGAGGGCCAACGGCGCCAAGGCCGTGGCCGTCACGTTTGAGCCGCATCCTACCAGAATTCTGAAACCGGAAGCCGGACTCAAACTGCTTACACCTATACCTGAGAAGTTGCATTGGCTGGAAAGCACGGGGATTGATGCCGTGCTACTGCTCCCTTTCGGCCGCGATCTGTCGTTGATGACGCCCCGCCAGTTCGCCGAGCGCATCCTCAAGAAGAAGCTGCACGCGCGCGAAGTACACGAAGGATTCAACTTTCGCTTCGGACACAAGGCCGCGGGCGACGTGAACATGCTGGCCGAATTTGGACGTGAGATGGGATTCGAGGTGAAGGTCTATCCCGAGATGAAGTTGCGAGGAGAGACCGTGTCGAGCAGCCAGATTCGCAGGTTGATCAGCGAAGGACGTGTGAGCCGCTCGCGCCATCTGCTGGCACGGCCGTTTTGCATACTCGGAAATCCGGGGCGCGGGCGTGGTTACGGCTCGAAGTACACCGTGCCTACGATCAACATGGCGCGGTACGAGGAACTTGTCCCCAGGGATGGGGTGTATATCACCTGGACTCGCGTCGGGAGCGAGCGATTTGATTCAGTGACAAATGTAGGAAATCGTCCGACATTCGGCGCGGAGTTGTTCGCCATCGAAACGCACCTGCTGAATTTTCATCCGCTTGAACTTACGCCCAACACGGAAGTTGAGATCTGCTTTCTTGAGCGCTTGCGGGACGAGATCAAGTTCCCGTCCGTCGACGCATTGCGCGAGCAGATTGCGCGGGACGTGAAGAAGGCCCGGCGATATTTCCATCTGCTACGACTGGGGCATCCTTGAATCGCCTAATTCTCCACAGAGGACACAGGGGTTCACTGAGGAAGGTTCGGCGTACGTCATCTGTACCCCTTTCTGTATACCCTCTCTCGAAAATTACGGATGCATATCCAGCCGGGGTCATCCTGAGCGGAGCCGTTCTTCAGGCGGAGCGAAGGATCTCCCTCTAGAGTGTATGCCGGGGGAGATCCCTTGCCCCGCTGGAAAAAACGCGGGGCTTCGGGATGACGCCTGTTTTCATGCTCGGTTGTGAGCACCCCTGCCCATGACTAACTCTGTGGTGAAAGTCTTTTAGAAACTTCCTAGTGAGGCAAGTATCCCACTTCCATCGGCAGCTTTCCGTCGACGCGGATGACATTCACGCTGTTGTCGATCGAGCGGACCTCGATCAGTCCCAGCGCGCCCGGTTCCGCCTGCACGGCCTTGATCACATCGGCATCGGTATCGACAAAAATAATCGAATCTTTGTGTGCGATCACGAACGCGGTCCATTCTCCCGCTGACATCTTGTTCAGGTGCTCGAGCGCTTCCCTTTCACTGGCCGAGTCCTTGTGAAGAACGAGGATGACATTCTTCCCGTCGGGCCATTTCTTGACTTCGCCGCGGATGATCTTCGTCAGGTGCGCCGATGTCACGTTGGCCACAGCATTGTCTTTATTCACAATCACCGCCATGTGATGCGCGAAGCACGGGGTGAGGGCGCCGAAGAAAAGGGCGAGCGCAAAAATAGTAAAGCGAATTCTCATGACTCAACCTCAAGATGGTTTTTTGGGGGTAAGGAAACCCTAGCGATTGGGGCGACGACTGTTGTCATGAAAATGTCATCCGGTGCACGGAAGTAACCACGGGTAATCCAGTTGTTTAATTTTGGTTGTTGATTGTTAAATAAAAGCCGAGGTGCTGGCTGGAGGGTGTGTGCGGCCGTGGATTTCATTCAACAATCAAAAATCAACAATCAACAATGATTCCGGTACAATCGCCGCGCGAACGAACCGTATGGCGATTGGCCCCATCCAGTTGATTCGTCAGGCCACTCCCGGCCAGCGTCGGACTCTGCTCGCCGCGGCGATGGGTTGGGCGCTCGATGCCTTCGACGCGATGCTGTACTCCCTGGTGCTGGCCATGCTGATGCGTGATCTGGGGATGGGCAAGACCACCGCCGGATCGCTCGGGACGCTCACCTTGCTGGCGTCGGGGATTGGCGGCGTGTTCTTTGGATTTCTGGCGGATCGCATCGGGCGTAAGCATGCGCTGATGGCGAGCATCCTGACGTATTCGCTTTGTTCGTTCGCGTCGGGGCTGGCAGAAAGCATAACGATGTTGGCGGTGGCGCGATTCGTGCTCGGACTGGGCATGGGCGGCGAGTGGAATACCGGCGCCACGCTGGTGGCCGAAACATGGCCTACCGAGCTTCGCGCCAAGGCGATTTCGATTGTGCAGAGTTCGTGGGCGCTGGGATTTGCTGCCGCCGCGCTCGTGGCGGGGCCGGTTTCGCGGTTTTACGGATGGCGGGCGGTGTTCTTCGTAGGGATCCTGCCAGCGCTGATCACGTTGTGGATTCAGGGGAGTGTGCCAGAATCGGGGATGTGGCAAGAGCAGGAAGGGTCGCACGGTCAACTTGAGGAAAAATCCCCACTTCTCCCAAAATCAGGGAGAAGTAGGGCACCCGGTAGCTTCGCTATAATCTTCCGGCCTCCTTACGTCAAACACACGATTGCTCTGCTGCTTTTTAACTTTTTCGCGATGTTCGCCTGGTGGGGCTTGTTTACCTGGCTGCCGCCATATCTGTCGCTTCCAGTCGAGCAGGGCGGGCGCGGTTTTGGCGTGATGGGGATGACCATGCTGATGGTCGTCCTCAACCTTTGCGGGATGTTTCCCGGCTATGCCAGCTTCGGATGGGTGGCAGATCACATCGGGCGGCGAAATGCCTTTCTCGTCTATTCTCTGATCGCAGCCTGTCTGATTCCTTTGTATGCCGCGGCGCGATCGCAAGGCGTGCTCCTGGTGGTGGGTACGCTGGTCGCGTTCTTTGGCACGGGAATCTTCTCCGGCTCCGGAATCGTGGGCAGCGAGATATTCCCTACCGCCGTGCGCGCACGAGCGCTTGGCTTTACCTATAACGGGGCGCGCACCATGAGTTCGCTGGCTCCGCTGGTGATTGGTCGCGTCGGGCAGGCCAAAGGACTGAGTTGGGCCTTCTATTTGTGCGCGGTAGGATATCTGTTGGCGGCGCTCATTACGACGCAGCTACCGGAGACGCGGGGAAAGAGGCTAGAGTGATCAGTCTTTCAGCAGAAGCAATCCGATTGGACAATAATTTTGAATAAATTCTCGTCAACCGTGGGTGACAACCGTCAGGGATTTTGCTGAGGCCCAAGCTCTGAAAGTTTGGCTTCCGCGTGGTATAACGTTCGCGACCTCGGGAGGTCGCCTGTGCTCAACCGCCGCCATTTTCTTTCTACCGCCACGACCGGAATCGCCGCTTCACTGGCCCTGCGGGGAAATCTCTTAGCTCAGCTAGAGAACACTCCGCCCTTGCCCGATCATTCGCTGCTCGACAAGAACGAAGACGCGTACTGGGCCGAGATGCGAAAGCAGTTCCTCATCCCGGACGATGAGATCTATTTGAACAACGGTACGGTTGGATCGAGCCCCGCTCCCGTGCTTCGCGCAATTTTCGACGGCTACACCACGACGGAGAAAATGGACCAGCAGGATCCCGAGGACTATCCCATCTGGGGATACGCCGCGTGGAATGAATTCCGGGATCCGCTGGCGGAATTCGTGGGATGTAAGCGCGACGAGATCGCTCTGCTGCGCAACGCAACCGAAGCAAACAGCTACATCGCCAACGGTGTCGACATGAAGCCCGGTGATGAAGTGTTGATGACCGACCAGGAGCATCCCGGAGGTGAGCATCCCTGGGACTTAAAGGCGAAGCGTTACGGCATCGTCATCAAAAAGGTCACGCTTCCCCGCCCCGTGAAAAATGCCGCGCAGGTGCTGAACCTCTTCAACGACGCGATCAGCCCGCGCACCCGAGTGATGTTCTTCAGCCACATCACGACGTTCTCGGGAGTCGTGCTGCCGGCGAAGGAACTCGCCGCCCTGGCGCGCAGCAAGGGAATCCTGTCGGCCGTCGACGGCGCGCACGTACCGGGCATGATGCGGTTGAATGTCCGCGACCTCGGCTGCGATATGTATTCCGCTAGCCCGCACAAGTGGCTCCAGTCGACCAAAGGCTCGGGTTTCCTCTATGTGCGCGATGAAGTGATCGATCGGTTGTGGAACACCATCGCGACGGAAGGTTGGGACGACACGAAGATTCGCACCGAACGCTTCCAGCGCATCGGCAGCTCCAACGTTCCTGCCTTGTGGGGTCTGCGCGCGTCGATCAAGCTTGCGAATGACATCGGGATGGATCGCATCGAGAAGCGCCATCGCATGCTCGCCGACCACATCCTCTCCGAGATGCAGAAGCGCGGGGCCGAGTCGTGGACGTCTCCCGACCCAGCTCTGCGCTGCGCCATCGTCAGTGTGAACGTGCCCCCAATCCAGCGAGGCGATCTCGAGAACTGGCTGTGGAAGACGCACAAGATCCGCATCCGAGGCGGCGACCCGCACAAGTTGCGCCTGTCAACGCCGTACTATCTGCAGAAGAAAGATATCGACCGTTTCCTGGCGAAGTTTGACGAGTATAAACGCGAGAAGGTTCGCAACAGCTAGACCCCAATCACTCCGCCTGAGGACCCAACGAAGGGTGGCGTCAAAGCGTAGGATTACTGTTGCCCAAAGCAAAAAGACCCAACAGGCGGGCGTCTCAGCCTCCTGAGAGAAAATCAGTTGTCAAGCCGGTCTTCGGAAAGCTCAAGGCTAAAGTTCAAGTCGTCGGCGACATCGTTTCGCCAATCGTGGCACCGGACGCACAGCACTATATCAACAACTTGAACCAGCCAACCACGACGCTAGTCGTAATATTCCAGCCCCAGGTGCGTGATCAGTTCCTCGCCCTTCAAATGCCGCATCGTGTTCTTGAGCTTCATCAGCTGGATAAACAGGTCGTGCTCAGGATAGAGGCCGGGCACTGTCATGGGGGATTTGAAGAAGAAGCTGAGCCATTCCTGGATACCTAGTCCCTTCAACTCCGAGGAGCGCTGTGCGAGGTCCATTAACAGGACCAGGTCGAGCACGATCGGCGCGGCCAGGATCGAATCGCGGCAGAGGAAGTCGACTTTGATCTGCATGGGATAACCGAGCCATCCGAAGATGTCGATGTTGTCCCAGCCTTCTTTGTTATCGCCGCGCGGCGGGTAGTAGTTGATGCGGACCTTGTGGAACATGTTCCCGTAGAGTTCAGGATAGAGTCCGGGCTGAAGGATGTGCTCGAGCACGCCCAGCTTCGATTCTTCCTTGGTTTTGAACGAACCGGGATCGTCGAGCACTTCACCGTCGCGATTGCCGAGGATGTTGGTCGAGTACCATCCGCTGAGGCCTAACAGCCGCGCCTTGAAGGCCGGCGCCAGCACGGTCTTCATCAACGTCTGGCCGGTCTTGAAATCCTTGCCGCAGATGGGCGCTTCGTTCTTGCGCGACAGCTCGAGCATTACCGGCAAGTCAACGGTGAGGTTTGGCGCGCCGTTGGCGAAAGGGACGCCCTCCATCAACGAGGCGTATGCATACATCATCGAGGGCGCGATCATCTCGTCGTTCTCGCGCAGCGCCTTCTCGAAGGCCTTTACGGACTGGTGCGCTGCCGTGGGTTCGATATAGGACTCGGTCGACCCGCACCACATGGTGATCAGGCGGCTAGCACCGCTCGACTTCCTGAATTCGCGGATGTCTTCGCGCAACTGCTCGGCAAGGTCCATCTTGCTCTTGCCTTTTTTCACATTGGGACCGTCGATCTTCTTAACATAATTGTGATCAAAGACCGCGGGGCGCGGGGTCACCGACGACAGGAAGGGCTTCAACTGATCGAGCAAGCGCTGATCGAGCACGCCGGCATGCGAAGCTGCGTCGTACATGTTGTCTTTGAAAATGTCCCAGCCGGTGAAGACCAAGTCGTCGAGTCCGGCGAGCGGGACGAATTCCTTTACCTTCGGCGAACGGCCGTCGGTGCGCTTGCCGAGGCGAACGGTGCCCATCTGGGTGAGCGATCCGATCGGCTTGGCGAGGCCTTTGCGGATGGCTTCGACGCCGGCTACGAATGTGGTCGCGACCGCGCCCATACCGGGAATCATGACACCGAGCTTGCCCTTGGCGGGCTCCATGGTCCCGCTCTCTGCCTTCTTCGAGGAGCGTTTAACGCCACCCGTTCTCGCCGCCAGCTTCATCTCGCGGCTGGCCCGTTCGGCGTGCGCCAACGCAGTCTCGCGGTGCTCGTGCTCGCGCGCCGAAGCTGAATTAGAGAACTGCTTGCGATGACGGCGGCCGTCGGCATCCCACCAGTCGGCCATGAATACTCCTGCCTTCTTCTGATACATGAGTCCCTTTCGGGGTGGCGGTGGCTTGCCACCGCCACCGTCACCAAATCAACTGGTGATGGTCTCATGAACGGGGCGGGCTTGGCAAACCGATGCGCAGAAATGCAGGGAATAAGCGATTGCGATTGCCTTCATCGTGCGGGAGCACTCTGCTGTCGACGCCCGGACGCTCGCTTTGCTCGCAGGACGGACGAAGGCGTCCGTCCCTACACGAGCTTTCTAGCTTCCGGGTGTATTCACCAGGGCTTTGCGCGTCGCACCCAGCGTGAACTGCAGGGACTCCCTCGGGATGCTGTTGACGAATGGGCCGATCATCCATCCCAAACCCGATGGGATGTCGCGGGTCAAGGAAATCGCTTCGCACTCGACCAGCACGCCATCATCTACTTGTTCAAAGGCCCAGTAAGAGTTCAGCCGCCACATGAAGCCGTGATCATGCCCGGCGGCGATCGTGCGCTCCTGGGCCGTTCCAGAATCGGCAATCTCGCTGACCCGGGTACTGCGCGAAAAGCTGAACTGGTGCGTGGCGTCCAGGCGGCCGTAATGCACGTTGTAATCGGTATCGAGCACCACGGTCACGACCTTATGCTTGTGCAGTCGCATGAAGACCTGGAAATCGTCGCCGCTGTGCGAAACCAGCCGCGACTTCACAACGTCAGGGGAGTAGTGCTGGGTCGAATGGTCGTAGTCCTGGACCAGGGCCAGCACCTGCGCAACCGTCACCCTCGGAATCAACACTGTGCCCACCCAGTCGTGGATCAGTCCGCCTGAAATTTCAGAAGGCGTCTCTCCTTGTTTCTCAATGACGACCTCGCCTCGCCGCAACCGCTCCATCACCTGTGTTTGCTGCGGGGCGCTCAGCGCGTCAATTCGCACAAACGAGTCGCTCTCCCCTCTCGCGTGCGTGAGCCGTCTCTCGGCCGCAGAAATGTAGCGATCGAATGCCTCTGCGGTTTGCGTCTGCTGTGCCAGCCCGGCCCGCGTCAGGCCCAAGATTATCAGGCAGTGCGCGACAGTGGTTTTCACCCTCAAACTCGTTCCTTCTGCGCTGCAGGATGACACTTGTGCAGGCTCGAGATCAATATCTAGGCGCTTGGTTCCAGATCAATTCGTTGTCATCCGCTAAGTCGAGATGGCTGGGATAGTTATCTCGCCTTCTCCATGCGAAGGTTACTCTGGTACCGAATGTGCGCTGATGCTCGCCATAAATTCTTTGCATTGGACGACTGCACCACTGATGTTGCATAGTGGAATCACTTCGCGTCCCAGCTAAGTTTGCCGGTCCCAGCGGAGTCGCTGATTGCGTGCCAGCCAAGATCGCGGCATCGACAATCTCCTGACCCTGTCGTTCTCCACTACAGCCTGAGCCCATGCGATCCGCGTGACTGCACATGTGCGTCGAGCGGACAGCGTGCTCATCAGACTTGCCCTCACAAGAGGGGCAGAATGGAGATTCCATGACCGCAATTCGCAAGTTTGTTTACGCCGCAGTGTTGGCAGCGACTGCTATGAACTTCGCGCCCAGCCTGGCGGTAGCGCAGGAACCGGCGCACGGCAAATTCACCCTCAAACACAATGTCAACTGGGGCCATGCGGTAGTGCCGGCGGGAGACTACGAATTTTCCTACGATCCCTACCAGTCCACGCCGGTACTGGTGTTGAGCAAGCTCAGCGGCACTCGAGCCGGATTCATGCTGCTGGTCACCAACTCCGAAGAAAGCAAGCCTTCGGATTCGAACCAGCTGCTGCTGGAGACTGCTGCTGAGGGGAGCTACGTTTCCACGATGCAACTGGCAGAATGCGGGATGACATTGCACTTCACCGTGCCGTCGCATCCGCTGAAGCAGATGGCGAAGGCCGTTCCAGCCGCGGCACCGTCCGGGCAATAACAGAACGCTAACAGACAAAGGCGGATACGCAACCAGGTATCCGCCCTTTCCTTGCTCTATTCCTGCGCCAAGGTCTTGTCCGTTTCCGGACATTCGATTCCATGAGTGCACAGGCGGCTTTGCCGTTGTGTTCCACGAAGTACTCCTTCCCTCCTGTGAAATCAACAACCTGTGGGGCATCGCCGGATGGCCACGAGTATGCAATGGATGGAGGCATGAACGCGCAACCCATCCCGGAAACCGAAACCGGAACCAGCAGGCCAGCCAGCACCGGCCGTGTTCTGATTGCAGACGACCAGCAGCATGTTCTGTTCGCTTTGCAGATGCTGCTGAGCGGGTCGGGCATCTCAACGGAGACGGTGACACATCCATCGCGGGTCTTGCGCGCGCTGGAGACGGAGTCATTCGACGCCGTGCTGATGGACCTGAACTATACGCGCGACACGGTCGGCGGCGCAGAGGGGTTGGACCTGGTTTCGAAGATCCGCTCCATGGATAGCCTGGTTCCGGTCGTGGTGATGACGGCGTGGAGCAGTGTTGACCTGGCGGTCGAGGCGATGCGGCGTGGAGCTTCGGATTTTGTGCAGAAGCCCTGGGAGAATCGCGAGCTTCTCCATAAGTTGCAGGAGCAACTATCGTTGGGGCGGGAGCAACGGCGTAGGCAGCGGCAGCGCGAGGAAGAATTGCGGGAGGCACGGGAGATTCAGGATAGTCTGCTTCCGAAAATGCTGCCCGAGATCCACGGATACGAGATTGCTGCGGTCACCCGGCCGCTGCGTTTCGTGGGCGGAGATTATTACAGTGTCGTCCCCATCGATGATCGGCGCACCGCTCTTTGCATCGCCGATGTTGCAGGCAAGGGGATGCCCGCTGCCCTGCTGATGTCGAGTTTGCAAGCCGCACTGCAACCGCTGATCCGCCAGAATCTGCCGCCCGGTGAACTATGTCACCGGCTCAATCGTATTCTGTGCGATCTGACTCCGCTGGGAAAGTTCATTTCATTTTTCTACGGGGTGCTCGACAGCGCGGCCAATCGCCTTACGTATTGCAACGCCGGCCATAATCCGCCGCTCTTGCTTCGCGCGGACGGCACGTCGACGGAGTTGCAAGCCGAAGGCGCAGTTTTAGGACAGTTCCCCAACTGGCTGTATCAGCAGAGCGAGCGGCAACTCGAGAACGGCGATCGCCTGCTGCTCTTCACCGACGGCGTGGTTGAGGCTTGCAATCAAAACGAGGAATTCTTCTCGGAGCACAATCTGGTTCGCATCGCGCAGGAACATTCAGAATCGAGCGCAGGCGAATTGCTCGGACTCTTGATGCATGCGGCGTCGCAGCATTGCGGCAACCACTTTCAGGATGATGCCAGCGTCATTGTGCTGAAAGCAGCGCACCCGGATGGAGCCGCCGCTTGGCCCGCTTAAGACCTAGCAGATTCCGGAATAGCCTATGTGTCTTCGTTCCTGAAGCCTGGGAGGACCCTAGGTGGCCTGCACCCGTGAATTCCCGCGCACCTCATCGCTGAGGACGATGGCTTCAGCGATTTCCTTCATGGGCTTGCGCTTCTGGCGGCTCTGGCGCTGGATCGCCAGATAGGCCTGCTCTTCGTTCAGGCCAAGGTCGCGCTGCAAAATTCCCTTTGCGCGCTCGACGACTTTTCGAGTCTGCAATTGTTCGGAGAGGGTGGAGTTGGCTTGCTCCAGCCGCGCCAGTTCGATCTCGGCTCCGACTAGAAATCCCACGGTGGAGATTATACGAATCTCGCGGCGGCGATACACATGGTGCTGCCGGTGCTGCAGGTTGATGACACCGACGACGCGACCTCTGCACATCAAGGGCACGGAGAGAAAAGCCTCATAACTGTCCTCGGGAAGTTCGTGGAAAAACTGGAAGCGCGGATCCTGCGCGGCGTTTTCCGGGATCGCCACCGGTTCGCTGTGCTCGGCGACCCATCCAGTGATTCCCTGCCCGACGCGCAATTTCAGGCGATCGACCACTTCCGGGTGGGGATTCTTCGACGCCCGCAAGACGAGTTCATCGCCTTCGAGCACATAGACAAGGCAGGCATCGCACTTCACAAGCGCGGTCGCAAAATCGACAACTCGGTCTAACACTTCATGGAATCCGTCTGCCGCGTTCAGACGGACCGTAATTTCATGCAGTACGTCTACATGTGAATCTTCCACCGTCAAAAAGGAGTCCATAACAGACATTACCGATTTGGCAGAGACAATGTCTAATTCCAAATTTTGATGGTGCGGATAAAGGAATTTCTTGCGAGTTGTTACCAAGGTTTAACATCGCGTTGTCGGGTACGCGCATCGCAAGGGGGTGAGACGAGACAAGCAGGGTCCAGTGCGTGCTCTTCGCCGCGAAATCGCGCTACTTCGCCGGAACTGCCAGGAACCAGATCAGCAATCCGAACAGGATCAGCGCACCGAGAACAGAAAACAGCGTATGCAGAGGATGGAACTGAAATAGCGGATTGCGTGGTAGCCGATGCCTTGTCGCCAGCATTGAGACCTCCTGTAGGCGCGCTTTCGCGGTGGCAACAGACAGCCTATTTAATGCTATTTTCCCACTTTCCAGCGCGGGGTTCCAGTCATTAGTAAGTACCAGTGTGGAGTACCAGTCTGGCAGGTTTGCGAGAAGATAATCGCGAACTTTCTCAAGATCGACGAGAACCCTTAACCACAGAGGTTCAAGGAGGTTTACTCTGTGCTCCCCTGTGTCTTCCGTGGTGAACTCATTTAGGTTTAGCGTCGAGATCGACGGTCTTGATCGGCAGATCCCAGTGCGCGTCGAGAATCTCGAAGCGGCGCTGCTCTTCTCGCGTGTAAGCTTCCTGATCGGGCCAGAGTTGCTTCTTCAGTGCGTCTTCATCAAATGCTTCGTTGGCGACGGCGGCGTTCTTGAAGACGATGGTCACGCGGAAGTCCCAGCGCCCGTCTTCGGTCGTGTGATAACGCGGCTGGTCCATCCAGACTTTCACCATGCGTCCCATCTCGACTTCTCTCTTCAGCAGCGGATAGTGATTCTTCTTGAACAACGTCAGAAATTCGTCGGCGTGTCCCCACTTGGCTTTGTAGTAGTACTCGACGACGAAGGGATGGTCTGTGGCGGGTGACTGCGCAACGGCAACTGCCGGGACGAGAAACGTGGCGAATAACAGAACGGCCAGCAAGCGGCGTGTCATGGAATCTCCTTTGATTGATTGCTTCTGCTTTTACATCAGGAGTGCCGGCGGATCAAGGTCTGAAAAGCTGGTAGGGATTCTTCGACTACGTTGCCGTTCGCTTCGCTCCCGGCAACTCCGCTCAGAATGACAGGAGCCGTTCAAATGTCCGCCTGGGCCACGGGCCCGGCAACGCCAGTACAAGGCCTCTACTGACGGCTGACAGTTGACGGCTGATTGCTCATTCGATTCTGCCAGTGGCTCCAGATAAACCAGATCGCGGCGGCGACGATGATCACGCCGATCACAGCATCGAACTTGTGGAAGTACTTGCCGAGTTCGCGCCAGTTTTCGCCAAGCTTCATCCCGAGATAGGCGAGGCCGAGGCACCAGGGCCATGACCCGAGGAAGGTGTAGATGTGAAAGCGGCCGCGGGGCATGCGTGCGATTCCGGCGGGTAGCGCAATAAAAGTGCGGATCACTGGCAGCAGGCGCGCGATGAACACAGCCAGATATCCCCAGCGGGCAAAGAAGCGGTCGGCCCAGTCGAGTTCGCGCTTGCCCATCAGGATCCAGCGTCCGTAGCGCTCCACCAGCGGACGTCCGCCATAGGCTCCGATTTCGTACGCGACTAACGAGCCCAAATTGCAGCCGATTGCCCCGGCGGTCGCCGCCCAAAATAGGTTGAAGCGGCCCTGATAGACCAGATATCCGGCGAAGGGCATGATCAGTTCCGAAGGCAGAGGAATACAGGCGGACTCGATCGCCATGAGAATGGTGATTCCGGCATAGCCGGTAGCGGCGATGATTTTGCTGATGAAGACGAACAGGATGGCAAGTATCTTTTCGGTCACGCAGCAGTTCTCGGCAAAAGTAGCTCTCAGTTGTCAGTTCTCAGTGAAAGGCGTACGAACTGATGAGAACAAAGAAACATGAGTTGCTTTTCAAGTGTATCGGAATTCCCGGGATACGCGCGCGCTGGACCTCTACTGAGAACTGACAACTGGGAACTGCTTCTCAGAATGAGCCCTCTTGGGTGAAGGCGTATCCCGGAAGTGTCGCGCCCTGAGGGCTCTTCGAGACTTTCACGCGCACAGTTGGCGCATCGGGAGCGGTGATGCCTGCCGGACGCAGCATGGCATACTGGGAGAATACTTCGTTGTAGACCTTGGTGACGAGGTAGTCCTGACCGTCGGCATCGCTGCGCCACACCTGCCCGAGTTGGATGGAGTTAACTGCCACGATAGTTAGTCCTGTTCTGGAGTAATTCAAGAGTACCGAGCGCCGTTCGCGAGGTCAATTCCCAAGCTGGTTACCGATGGACAGGTAACGCTGGACTTCGGACCTCAGGCGTCTGACCCCAGCGGCGGGTGTAATGGCCTTCAGCCATTTTTCAACCCACCATGGAGGCATTGGCAATCGGCGATCTACCGTTGTTATGATGAGCGCTCATCAAGCGCAAGGAAGGAATCGTTATGCCTCGTGGAGTTGCTCCCCGTCAGCCGGCCCGTACCGGGCGCCAGGACAAGGTTCGTGTGGCGCGAGTCCCCTCGCCGACGAAAGCAAACCCGAGGGATGATGGCCGCGCGAATGTCTCTACACGTCCCGCCAAGGCTCCATCGACCGGCGCAAAAGCTGTGGCGAAGGGCGGGAAATCGGACAAATCCTACAATCCGATTGCTCCGGAACGTGTGGCGGAAGTCCTGAAGCGGTTGAACGACCTCTATCCCGCCGTGACCTGCGCACTCACGCACGCCAGCGCATGGGAACTGCTTGTCGCGACGATTCTTTCCGCGCAATCGACCGACGTGAACGTGAACCGCGTGACTCCGGAACTGTTCCGCAAGTACCCTACCGTAGAAGCCTTCGCCGCTCTTACGCCCGAACGATTGGAGCCCGACGTCCGCTCAACCGGATTCTTTCGTAACAAGTCGAAGTCGGTAGTCGGCGCTGCCAAGAAACTCGTCGCAGAATTTGGCGGCCAGGTTCCGGAAGACATCGAAAAATTACTGACCCTGCCGGGCGTGGCCCGGAAAACTGCCAACGTGGTCCTGGGCTCGTGGTTCCAGAAGGCTGAAGGCGTTGTAGTTGACACGCATGTCCACCGCATCTCGAGGCGACTGGAACTGACGAAAGAGAATGAGCCACAAAAGATCGAACAGGACTTGATGAAGATCATCCCCCGCGACCGCTGGATTCTGTTTTCGCACCAGGTCATCTGGCATGGGCGGAAGTTATGCATCGCACGCAAGCCGAGGTGCGCTGAGTGCGCGCTGGAGAACATCTGCCACGCCGCGGACAAAACCTGGAGTACGGTGGAGATACACAAGGCGGCTAAAGCGTAATGCGACCCTTCGTTCTGTTGGCTAGTGTCATCTTCATGAGCGCTGTCGTTGCGAAAAGCTCTGCCCAGACCCTGCCTGCGCCGAAAGCTATTACGGATCCCAAACAGATTGCCTCGAAGCCCAACGCGCAGGTAGAACCACGCAGCCTGACAATCGAGAAGCTCTACATGACGCGGCAGATCGGGCGTCCGACGTGGTCGCCGGATGGAAAGAACATTGCGTTCATCTCGAACATGAGCGGGCGAAACAACCTGTGGCTCGTGCCTGCCGAGGGAGGCTTCCCTACCCAACTCACGGTCAGTGACCAGCGTCAAACCGCACCCACGTGGTCGCCCGACGGTAAATGGATCGCTTACGAATCGGACTACGATGGCGACGAGCAGTGGGATGTTTTTATCGTCTCACCGAAAACCGGAAAGATCGTGAATCTGACGCAGACGCGCGAGATTGCGGAGACGAATCCGACGTGGTCGCCCGATGGGCGGTATCTGGCGTACGAGGTGAAGCCGAAGACCTCCGCGGCCGTTGAGATCGATATCTACGACATGGTGATGCGTGAGGTAAAGCATCTCACCACGAACACTCCGCAGGATAAACGCAGCTCGAGTCCCATCTGGTCGAAGGATGGGAAGTTCATCGTATACACGCAGGAGCAGGCAAAAGGAACTGATTCCAACATCTTCATCGCGGATGTGGCAACCGGCCGAAGCACACTATTGACGCCGCATGAGGGAGAGCAACTTTTTTTCGCGAA
>DATEHP010000180.1:0-22500 GCA_035279505.1 Candidatus Sulfotelmatobacter sp.
TGCGGCATCACAAACGCATACGCCTTCTGCAATTCGTCGCGCAGCTGCCGTCCCGTGTAGTGAACGAACACGTCGTCCAGTGTGGTGTTTTGCACGGTGAGCGTCTTGACCCGCACCCCGTTGTGCACCGCCATTTCGACCAATTCCGTCGTCGTGCGCGAGCCGTCGCTGGTCAGCACGCGAAACATGCCCGCTCCCTCGTGCTGCACCGATGTGACGTCATCGAGCTTATTTAGCTTCTCCTCCAGGTCGGCCGGAGGATTCTCGAACTGAACTTCGATGACCGTCGATCCCGGCACGCTTGCCTTCAGTGCCATCGGTGTATCCAGGGCCACGAGTTTGCCGTGATCCACAATCGCAATGCGGTCGCACAACCGGTCGGCCTCATCCATGTAGTGGGTCGTGATGAGAATCGTCAACTGGCGGTGCTCTTTGATGTTGCCCAGCATCTCCCAAACGGCCACACGGGAAACTGGATCCAAGCCAGTCGTCGGCTCGTCGAGAAAAAAGATCCGCGGATGATGAACCAGCCCACGCGCAATTTCCAGACGCCGCCGCATCCCTCCAGAAAGAGTTTTGGTCTGTGCATTCCGCCACTTGATCAGATCGACCAGTTCCAGAAGTTCATCGATTGATTTCTTACGCTCCTTGGCCGGCACGTCATAGAGCTTGGCGTAGATATTCATATTCTCTTCCACGGTCAAGTCAAGATCGCTGGTCAGAGCCTGCGGAATTACCCCGATCATTCGGCGCGCCGCATTCGGTTCTTTCGCGACGTCCTGTCCCGCAATGCGCGCTTTCCCCGATGTGATCGGAATCAACGTCGTCATCATGCGAATCAGCGTCGACTTCCCTGCTCCGTTCGGGCCGAGCAGTCCGAAGATCTCGCCTTCTTTTACACTGAAAGAAACGTCGTTCACGGCGGTGAAATCGCCGTATTTCTTCACGATGCGCTCGACTTCAATCGCCGACGGCGCCTTGGGATCGTAAACCGGCCTCTCCAGCGTATGGTTCGAACCGTTACCCGGCTTTGCATTGGATTCAGACGCCATGATTCACTCCGAGGCCTTCGCGTTCTGAGTCGCCCCGTTCTTGAGCTGTTCGGGTGACACGAGAACTTCCGCCGTCATTCCGGGTACATAAGCCCCTTTCGGATTATCGAGCCGTACTTTCAAGACGATGGTCTTGATGTCCCGTTTGCGGCGGCTGACATCGCGTTGCGTTGCGAAATCGCCTTCTACTCCTTTGAAGAACACCTTGCCGCTCGTGACGGTTCCGCCGGGGAGCCGCACGCGCAAGACGTCGCCGATACCGATGTGATCGGTGTACGTTTCTGGAATCGCCGCTCGCGCCCAGGTGTCGCTGAGATCGACAATCGTCACGATCGGTGCGCCAATATTCACAACTTCCCCTTGCCGGGCGGCGCGCACTGAGACGGTTCCGCTGACCGGAGCATAAACATTCGTGTATCCCAGCCGAACCGCCATCTGATTTTTTAGCGCCATCGCGTTCTTGAGATCGGCCTCCGTGGCGGCCACCGTGCTCTTTGCGGCATTGGCCTGATGGGTTCGCGCCATCGCGGCCTTCAAATCCGCGCCGGCCGCGGTCACCAGATCCTGTTGCGCTTGCACCGTCGCTTGCGCCGCCTGCAGATTGGTTTCCGCTTGAACGCGTTCCTGATCAGAAGAGATTCCCGCCTTGGCCAGTGCGATGGTCCGGCGGCTGTCACTTTCCGTGCGATCGAGTGTCGCTTTCGCCTGCAGCAGCTGAGCCTTCGCTGAAGAAAGTTTGGCCTCAGCGTTCGCCACGTCGCTGCTGGTCGACCCCGATGTCGATTCCTCCGTGTGCTGCATCTCTGCAACTTTGTGTTGCAGACTGCTGATCGTCGCCGTAGCTGCCGCTTCTTGCGCCTGCAACTCTGAGGGATCGAGCACCGCGATCAGGTCGCCGGCCTTCACAGGCGTCCCCTCATCTACCAGCAATTTTTGTATGCGACCCTCGACTTGCGCACTGACGATCACCTGGTTCGCGTCCACGGTGCCGATCAGCACCATGTCGCGCGAATGATCGGTAGAAAAGAAGTAATAGGTCGCCGCTGCGAGGAAAATGATGCCCAGGAGAATAAAGAACCGGTTGCGCGCACTCATGAACGTGCTCCTTGCGAGGCATTACGTTTGGGCAGGAACAATGCAGCGGAGATAAAATCCAGCACCGAGGCCCGCCGCTCCGCGATTCGCTCCGGCATTAACGGATTGAAACCCACGATCTTTTGCATCATCGGTGCACTGCTGAAGTAGAAGACGATCATGGCCACGATAGATTGCACGAAATGCGCGGGATTCACAGGACGGAATTGCCCCTCAACAATTCCCTGCCTCAGCACTTCGCTGACCCCTAGAAAAATTGGCTGGATGTAATTCTTGATGACCTTCTCGATGTGCGGAGACTGGCCCTCCCGCGCCCGCATCATCTCTCGCTGCATCAGGCGCGGATACAGTTGGTTCGAAGCGATGAAATCGAAATACGCTCCCGCGTAGGCAAGAATCTTCTCGCGGGCCGCAAGATCGCTGTCGAGCACCTCGAACACAGTCTTCTTCAAACCAGAAAACGCATCGTCCAGCACTGCGCCATAGAGTGTTTCCTTATCCTTGAAGTAGTAATACAGGAGCGCCTTGTTGACGCGGGCCTCATGGGCAATCGTGTCGGTGCGGGCACCGGCGATGCCATGCTCGGCAAATTCGTATGCCGCCGCCGCCAATATTGCGGCACGGCTCTCTTCCGGCTGGCCGCGCGAACCCATCCGCCGGCCACGCCACGTATCGCGACGATGCAGGACCCGAGGCATGATATTAATTAACCAGTTAGTTAGATTATACTCGACCATCCTGAGATTCGCCAGTTGTTCTTGCCAGATGAGATTGCGCAGGACGACCATGATCCGGCCACTCTCCTCGTGCTCTAATAGGCCTTCCCTTCCAAGTTCGGAGGAATCGCATGACCAAACGACTTCTTCTCGTCATCCTTTTGTTAGTTGTATTCAGCCAATATACTTTCTCCCAGGCTCCCAAACTCGATCGTCAGGTCGCAGTCACCATTGACGACCTTCCCGCTGGCATGGCCGATCGCCTGCCTGCTGCCGATATCACCGCGATGACAACCAAGCTGTTGGGAACACTTCGCGACCAGACAATTCCAGTAGTCGGCTTCGTCAACGAGAAGAAACTATATAAACCCGGCGAAGTCGACGAGCGCATCAAGGCCCTGCAGATGTGGCTCGATTATGGATTCGAACTCGGTAATCACACCTTCAGCCACATGTCGCTCAATCAGAGAGAACTGAAGGATTGGGAGGACGACGTAGTCCAAGGTGAGACCGTCACGCGCATGCTGCTCGCGCAGCGCAAGATGAAGCTCCGCTACTTCCGCCATCCTTATCTGGACACTGGCCGCGATCTCGAAACCCGGCGCAAGGCCGAAGAATTCCTCACGCAGCGCGGATATCGCATCGCCCCCATCACGCTCGATGGATGGGATTGGGCATTCGCTGGCATCTACGAAGACGCGAAAAAGCGCAACGATACAGCCCTGCAGCAACAGATTGTGAAGGATTATCTCGCTTATCACGACGCAGTCTTCGCCTACTCCGAGCAGCAATCTGCCAGGCTCGTCGGTTACGAACCTAGACAGATCCTCTTGTTGCATGCGAGCAACCTGGAAGCCGATCACATCGGCGAGTTGCTCGACGTTCTGCGCAAACGTGGCTATCGCTTCATCCCGCTACAAGACGCCCTTAGCGACCCCGTCTACAGCCTGCCCGATACCTATGTGGGAGAAGAAGGAACTGGCTGGATCGACCACTGGGCGATTACGCAGGGCAAGATTCCGCAAGGAGCGCCAGTATTTCCCCAGTGGGTTATCGATCGTTCGAAGGAACTGCGCCTGTCCACGGGACAAGTTTCAGCAGAAACGCCCAACTAACTCGGTCAGATCTGTTAACGCGTGATGTGTGTAGATCTGTATTGTTATTTTTTTAGGTGAGCTCGAAGCTGTGCAACGGAGACCGGCGGAACAAGACAATGCCACACACTGCGGCACAGCGATTCTCTGTAATCCCGAAAGTGTTACTGAACAACAGCGATTTGATCAGCGCGCGGCTACTTGCGTTTGGAGAGTCGCAATTGCGATCCGGACTTTCTCTCCTCGAGAACTGTTCGGTTCCTCGCTGAGATAGGTCTGCAGCTCAGATATCGACTGCGCGATCTTGTGCTGCTGCTCGTACGCGTTGGCAGCTACCAGATGCAAGTAGGCGTGGTGATCTAGTTTTACCTCGTGTCCTTGCCGGCTTGTCTGAAGCGCCTGATCCAGATGCTCATCGGTGAGTTGCGCATAAGCGAGCAGAGACAGTTCATCGGCATTTTCAGCTGGAGCCATGTTCACTGCCTTGGTTAAGAGAGATTCTGCGCTCGAATAATCTTTCTCCAGAAAGCTGAGACGACCCAGGTTTACATACGCTGGCGCGAGACGGTCATCCAGAGTAATCGCTTTTTGCAGCGCCTCGCGTGCTTGCGCGTTGTTTCCCAAGTGCGAATAAGCAGCGCCAAGGTTGTTGTAACCAACCGCATACTTCGGATAAATCGCGAGCCCCTTGTGTAGGCGTCCTGTTGCTTTCGCCCAATCCTGCTTTGCAATCAACTGGCTCGCTTTTTCGAATTCCTTTGCGGCGTTTGACGGCACTCCGAGTTCCGTTACCGAGATGAACGATGCGCGCGTCGCCAGGCGATTCGGATCCGATTCTTCCATGTGTCGTGCCCGCACTTCCAACTCCTGGCTGATCACCGAATTCACCTCGACATCGCCTTCGTCCGCATTCGCGGTGTCCGTGCCGCGAACGGTTACACGGTATCGTCCTGATGGCACGTCGAAGAATTCCGCCGTGCATTCGCCGTTCACCGAGCCTTCCGCCAGGGCGAACCCCATGGCTCCGGTGAGCACGACGCGAGTAGAAGAATCGCACGGGGTATGATCCGAAAATACAATTCGTACCCTTACCCGTCGAGCGACCTCGGACGATCCACTTTCAATTTGCGCGCAAGCTGTGCCGAGGAAAAGGAGAACTACCGCAATCAGGCGACCCGTCATAAACCACTCCGGAATCGCTGCCGCGCATCCTCGCTCGTTGCAACTGAGACGTCAAACTCCGCTGCTGGCGCGGCGACGATGCCGATTCAGACGTTGTCAACGTGAAAGCGATAGCGTGAATTGTGGTCATCAAAATGTAAATTTCTCAACTGCAATCGCGTTCGAAACCTCACATCCAAAGGGGGATCTGTGCGCGCGGGTGTGTTGAATTGTCTTGTAGAGTTCCTGTGATCCATACATACAAAACGTGTGAGCTTTAGCAGAGAATCAGCAGGAGACGACAACCAATGTTGGTGAGGTGTTTCTGTGAGTCAATTGAGGAATCGAAGCACTGCACGTGACGCAGGCGCGATTCACTGCAGGGTGGAATTAACTCTCGGACTAGTGCGATCCGCCCGCGATCGATGGAACCAGCAGAACTTCATCGCCTTCCTGAAACGCATAGGCTGGTCCGCCCAGAAAGCGGATGTCTTCTTCGTTCACATAGATGTTCAGGAAACGGCGAATCTGGCCTTTGTCATCGCGCAAGTGCGGCTTGAGTTCGGGAAACTTCTCGTCGAGCACCGAGAACAGTTCGCCGAGATTGGAAGCTGCGCACGTGATCGATCCAACTCCGTCAGTATGACGCCGCAACGCGGTCGGGATTTGCACCGTGATCGGCATGATTATGCTCCGACGGCTGCTTCTTGCGCCGCTGCAATGACGCCGGGAACTTCCTCCAGATCCAGCGTTTGCTGGAGATACGCCTCGAACTCCGTGAGTTTCGGGGCGATTGGCCGCTCGGTTTTGTACAAACCTGCGAGCACATCCGTGGTCTTCAAACCATTGCCGGTGATACACAGAACAGTCGTCTCATCCGGCAGAATGCGGTCTTGACGATATAGCTTGCCAGCACATCCGACCGTCACTCCACCCGCGGTTTCGGTAAAGATGCCTTCACTCTCCGCGAGCAGGCGGATTGAGTCGACCACTTCCGGATCGCTGACGTCTTCACTCCATCCTCCGCTGTTCTTGATGGTCTTGATGGCGTAGTGCCCGTCCGCAGGATTGCCGATCGCCAGCGAGCGCGCGATGGTATTCGGCTTCTGCGGTTCGATCTCAGGACTGCCTGTCTTTACCGCAGTCGAGATCGGAGAGCATCCCGTCGCTTGTGCGCCGAAGAACTTCACTTCCTTCGGCTCAACAAGACCGAGTTTGATCAATTCATCAAACGCTTTCCTGATCTTGGTGATCAGCGATCCGCCAGCCATTGGGCAAACGATGTTGTCAGGCAAGCGCCAGCCGAGTTGTTCGGCGATTTCAAATCCTACGGTCTTCGATCCTTCAGCGTAGTACGGACGCAGGTTCACGTTCACAAATCCCCACCGATGCTCGTCGGCGATCTGCGAACACAGGCGGTTGACTTGATCGTAGTTCCCGGCGATGCGTACAACCTTTGCGCCGAAAACGTTCGTCCCAAGAATCTTCGCAGGCTCCAGGTCGGAAGGAATGAAGATCCACGCCTTCAGGCCTTCGCGCGCCGCGTGTGCGGCAACCGCATTTGCCAGGTTTCCAGTCGACGAGCAAGAGACCGTGTCGAAGCCAAAAGCACGAGCTTGGGAGAGGGCTACGGCAACGACACGATCTTTGAAGCTCAACGTCGGAAGACAGACTGCGTCGTTCTTGATGTACAGATTGCCAGCCGCAGCGGTGCTGCTCAACTTTCGCGCCAGCTGCGGCGCGTTGAAGAGCGGCGTGAAACCAACCGGCAGACGAGGGGTGAAGCTTTGGGGGAGGGGCAACAATTCGGAGTAGCGCCACATGTTCGGTGCCCGCTGCGAAATGCGCTCGCGACTGACAGACGCTTTCAACGCGTCGTAGTCGTAAGCAACTTCCAGGGGGGAGAAACACTCGTCGCAGATGGAGCGGGGCTGGTTTCCCCATGTCCGTCCGCATTCGCGGCACCGCAGTTCGTAATGAGACATGATCGCTACTCGCTTTCTACAAGCTTTGTCATCCTGAGCGAGACGCTTTCTGTCTCGCGAAGGACCTGGGCGATCCGCGCGAAGCGTCGCGCAGCTTTTATTAGGAACGCTGCGACGCAACAACGCGCGTTTGGATCGCTTCCTTACTAGCGAATAGCTGAGGACGAGCCGGAAAAATTGGCCATAAAAAACTATGGCCTCTTTTTCCAGGAAAAGGAAAAGAGGCTATCGGAAAGCAAATACAGCGCGCTTGCCGAATCCCATGTTCCCTGTTTCCAGGAGAGAGTTGGCACCAGTCACCCGGGATATATGATCCCGGATCGGTTGCCGTGGCGTCTCAGGGCTCGTCCCTCAGCCACTCTGCATGAAATTCAGGTCCGCCCAACGAATGTACGAAGAGCGAACTTGTTCTTGTGATGATACAAACCGAACGGTCGGGAGTCAAGTGGAAGATGCGGGGGAGTTGGTGGTCACTTTCCGACGGGCGTCATCCCGACCGGAGCCGCTTTTCAGGCGGAGGGAGAGATCTCCCTGCAACTGAAGGGGGCTGGCCCATCCTTTTCGAATCAGGACTCTCACGTGGTTGCCCCACCCTTCCCGCGTTCTGTGCGGGAGGGTGGGCTCTCGCCAAGAGCACGACACCCATTTGTTCTCGCCTCCGCGCTATCCATTGCGATTCGATCTCGACCATCCCTTCCATCCCCGTTGCATAGTGAACAAAGCTGCTCCATTTCCAATCCTCTGGCCTCGCCACCAGTCCTCGCTTTACCGGATTGCGATGCATGTAGCGCAGTTTCTCGATGCGCTTCGCCTCGCTCCACACCGGGAAATCGTAATAGCGGACCTGCCAGAATCGCGGGAGATGTTTGGCGTGCAGCTTTTGTGACGTGATCTGCTTGAGCATCTGCATCACCACGGATAATTTTGAGCGTTCTGGTTCGCTGATCAGCAGGTGTACGTGCTCCGGCATCACGACATAGCCGGTGATGTAGCAGCCGTACCACACGCGGACTCGCTCCAGTTCTCGCTCAAAGATCTGTTTCGCCGCCAAAGTATCGAGCAGCGGTATCCGGCGATAGCAACTAAACGTGATGAAATGCAGGCAGCGCTGGTCTTGATAGCGGACTGGTTTGACGTGCATTTATGGAAATTGTATTCCGCGCGGAAGGCCCACCCTCCCGCAAAAAGCGCGGGAAGGGTGGGGCAACCCCAAATTGGGAGTTCCATGGGAAGGGTTGGGCCAAGGTTGGGCCAACCCCCCACGCGCCAACCCGTTGACTCTTATCCTCGTCATCCCTAAGATGGCACTCGATTCCGAACTTCAAATTGAGGCCGCGATTTTGTCGAACCCAACCGACCAGATTCCCCGTAATCTGTACCGTGCGATCGTAACCGACATTCATTTCTGGATTCCCTTGAGCGTACTCCTCGGCGGAGTCCTTCTTCTGGACAAGCTGCGTTGAATTCAGTCCGAGCGAGCTTGCAAACGGCTGCCCCTGTGAACACCGCACGCCTGCGGACTCTCCAGGCGCTGGGTATGTTCTGCGGTTTCGCGGCCGGAGCCTGGCTGGGCGGCGCGGAAGCGCCGATCAAACTCGTCAACCCAGAAATCTCTCCCATCACTGTCTCGCTCGTGATGGTCTGCGGCGTCTTTCTCGCCCGCTGGAGCGTCCCCGCCCTGGTTCGCGGCACATCGCACATACGGGCGGACGTCGGTCAGGCTCCTCATCTCGTGGTATGGGCTATCCTCGCCGGATGCATGTGGGCCGTCGCCAATACGCTGACGATCTACGCCATCCGCAACGTGGGACTGAGCATCGCCTTTCCGCTGTGGAACACGAACAGCCTGCTCGGGATTTTTTGGGGATTTCTGCTCTTCAAAGAGCTCCACGCCGCGGGGTGGAAGCGCTGGTTGGGAGTGATTGGCGGCGCGCTCTGCATGTTCGCGGGAGCCACGTTGCTGGCCGTCGCGTCGTCGCACGAAGCCGCACCCGGCAAAGCGACGCTCGGAATTGCCGCTGCCCTGGGCGCAGGAATTCTCTGGGGCACGATGTACATCCCTTATCGCAAGGCGTATCTCACCGGGATGAACCCGCTGTCGTTCATCACATTTTTCACCGTAGGGGAACTAGTCACCATGCTGATCCTGGCGATCAGCTATCGTGGAGCAGGGCCGCTGTGGCATGAACTCAGCACAGCGCGCGCAGTCCTGTTCTGGCTGATGCTCGGCGGCTTCGTATGGGTCATCGGAGATCTCTTCCAGCAATACGCGACAAAATATGTCGGCATCAGCCGCGGCATTCCGTTGTCCAACACCAATCAGCTGTGGGGACTTTTGTGGGGCGTGCTGGTGTTTCACGAATTGCGAGGGGCTGGCCACATCACCTACGAACAGGTCGTCGGTGGATCGATTCTGATGGCACTCGGCGCGGTGGCGATTGCGCTCTCATCGGCCACCGAGAGCGAGCACTCCTCATGGAAGGATGCCGCCCAGAGGGAAGGCGACCGGTACGGCGTCGAGGATGAATACGTGCGCGCGGGCATGGAGGGCCGTGCTTATGAATCTTCTTCGACGGGCCGGAGCGTTCTCGACTGGTTGCTGATCCTTGTAACCACGGCGCTCTTCGCCGCTCTCGCCATCATCTCCAAGCCTCCGCAGTTGGATGCAAGCTTTGGCTGGGCTGCCGCTCTGAGTGTCGTGATGTTCACGCTGATGGCCGCATGCGGAGTCGCTCTGTGGCGTACGACGCGCTTCCGCTGATCTCGCCCGGTTCTATTCCCAGGTTGATTTCGTTCTAGACAGATTCCGTCGAATCGCTACACTGGTTGCCGTCCAAAGGAGATTCTATCCATGACACGTGCTCTGTCAGCGTTTGCTGTATTTGTATTCGCCTTGGGGTCGATGCAACTTGCCGCTCAGGTGAATCCTTACAAGGAAGGCACTCCCGGTCTTACCGGCTATCGCTCGGAGGTAATGGCAGAGGTTATGGTTCAGGAGGACAAACTGACTCGCCTTGCGGAAGCGATCCCGGCGGAGAAATACACATGGCGCCCCTCGGCTGACGCGCGCTCATTCGCAGAGGTCTTTCTGCATATCAGCGCGGCGAATTACAATTTGTACAAACTGGTTGGCACGCCGGCGCCGACGGGCATCGACATTAAGAGCCTTGAGAAGTCCACTACGGACAAAGCCAAAATCGTCGCCGCTCTCAAGGATTCCTTTGCTCACGCCAAGCAGGCGATCAAAGCCATGTCCGACGCGGATCTGGAGAAGAGCATGGATTGGTTCGGCGGCAAGAATACGGAGCGCGGCATTTTACTCTTCATCGTCCGCCACGCTGCCGAGCATCTCGGACAATTGATCGCCTATGCGCGCGTTGTCGGGATCGTTCCACCCTGGACCGAAGACGCGCAAAAGAAGCCACCAGAGAAGAAGTGAGGTATCCGCCAAGCTCCGAAGGTTCGAATTTGGTGCGAGGGGTCTGACGACTGGGGCCGAGTCCGAGGTCTGACGCCCGACGCCGTTCCTGTGCTAGATTCGGATGTCCGATGGATCTCGCACCCAGCATCTCTACCCAAGCCCTGACCCGCCGCTTTGGGGAACTTGTCGCCGTTGACGGCGTGAATCTCCGCGTCGCCCCCGGGCAGTTCTTCGGCTTCCTTGGACCCAATGGCGCGGGCAAGTCGACGACAATCAAGATGCTCACCGGATTGCTGGCTCCAAGTTCGGGACGAATCGAAATTCTGGGACTCGATCTCAATACCCATCCTGCGGAAGTCAAACGCCAGATCGGCGTCGTTCCGGAGGGTATGGCTTTGTTCGGCCGTTTGACGGGTGCTGAGTTTCTGAGCTTCGCTGGAAGAATGTACGGGTTAGATCGCGAAACGGCCGCCAAGCGCGCCGCCGAATTGCTTGACTTCATGCAACTCGCGGATCAGCCAAAGAAACTCGTGACCGATTACTCCCATGGCATGCAGAAGAAGCTTGCCATGGCGGCTGCGGTGATTCATGGGCCGAAGATTCTCTTCCTGGACGAGCCCTTTGAAGGTGTCGATGCAATTGCCGCCGGCACACTGAAGGCAATGCTGCAGCGGATGATTGCCCGCGGCGCCACCATTTTCCTTACGTCCCATGTGCTGGAGATCGTCGAGCGCCTCTGCAGTCACGTCGCCATCATCCATCAAGGCCATCTTGTGGCTCAGGGATCGCTCGAGGAATTGCGCGCCGGAGTCGAGGCGCAAACGCCCGCCATATCTGACAATGGATCGCAGCCTTCAGGAGAGAAGCTGACGCTGGAAGAGATTTTCCTGCGTATTGTAGGAGGAGGCCGCCCCGCCGACCAGGAGCTTTCCTGGCTTAGTTAGATAAGGTTACAAGGCGGTGGTCTGGATCCCGCGCGTGGCCCGCCGCAATGAGCCTTGGGGCCGCGACTATAGCTGGCGCAACGTCGACAGAAGCCTACGGCGGTGCCCAACAGACATGGTCTCGAGCGAATAGTTGAAAGTGGCACCGCACTCACAACACACTCTATAGCTGTGATTGTCGATCGTGAAGACACGGCTCAGTTTTCGATGGTGACAACCGAATGCGAAATCCAGGACACTCACAAACCGTTGCGTGACGCTATCCCACAACGGCGTATCTTCTGACTGCCTCATCTTGCATCAACCTCTGGAAACCAACCTATTAGTGTCTGTCGGCATTTCCCGATTGCACGTGAGCGGCCCCACTCTTATGAGTGATGGCGATCACTTCTTCAGGTCACTCGACATCGCAATCACGTTAAACTGAAGCGCTTCTATGCTTTCGAGCTAATGCCAGGTTTGCGTCCCTGTGCAAGAATGGAACTCGACATGAAATCTGCCGCCGTCCGTTCCCAACTGATCGCCATCGCTGAACTCCGCTGGCGTATGTTCGTCAACGGACTACGTACCCGCCGCGGCAAGGCGGAACTGGCTTCACGCATCATCGTTACTTCCATTTTCGCTATCGGCGGCTTCGGAGCTTTCTTTGCGGCGATCGGTATGTCGTGGTTCTTTGTGTCGGACGGCAGGCCTGAATTCCTCGCTATTCCGCTCTGGGCCGTCTTTCTCTTCTGGCAGTTCTTTCCGGTCATGGCGACAGCTTTCACGAACAGTCCCGATTCGTCTGAACTGCTGCGCTTCCCGCTCACTTATCGCGCGTATCTCCTTGTGCGGCTCGCTTACGGATACTTCGATCCGGCCAGCGCATTGGGATCCGTCGGTTTGCTGGGAGTACTGATCGGTGTCGCCGCTGCGCGCCCAAGTCTTTTTCCCTGGACCCTGTTGGTCCTGGCGGCGTTTGCCCTGTTCAACCTGGTGCTGATGCAAATGATCTTCGCCTGGATCGAGCGCTGGCTGGCGCAGCGCCGCACCCGCGAGATTTTTGGCGTGGTGTTCATCCTATTCATGCTGAGCTTTCAGCTCATGGGCCCCATCGCGGGACGACTCAGCAGAGGACCGCATCCCGAACTCCGACGCGACCTCCAGATTGCCGCCCGTGTGCAAGCGGTGCTCCCTCCGGGTTTCGCGACGGGCGCGATTGCGCAGGTCTCTCAGGGTCAACTTGTTGCCGGACTCACTTCGTTTCTCTTCCTGGCAATGCTGACGCTATTGATCGGATTCCTTCTTCACATCCGCATCCGTGCTCAGTTCCGCGGCGAGAACTTGAACGAAACTGCTGCTCGTCCGAAGGTGAAACAAACGCAACCCGTGCAACTGGGCTGGCGCCTTCCGGGATTCTCCCAATCCGTAGCCGCGGTATTCGAAAAAGAGATGCGCTATCTGGCGCGGAGCGGCCCCATGCTGCTCACTCTGATCATGCCCATCTTCATGCTGCTGATCTTTCGCTTCGGCGCGATGAATGCCTTGCGGCACTCCAATTCCTTCACGCGCACGCCTGATATGGCACTCCCTGGCGCGGCAGCCTACTCCCTGCTCGTGCTCACAAATCTGGTGTACAACAGTTTTGGGGGCGACGGCGGAGGGATGCAGTTCTTCTACGCCTCTCCGATTCAATTCCGCCATATCCTTCTGGGAAAAAACCTGACCCACGCCGGTGTACTGCTGTTCAACGCGGCGTTTGCATGGATCGCCGTCACCTACCTCTACGGAGCCCCACACACCGCGGTGACGGTGGCAACGCTCGCCGGTCTGCTCTTCGCAGCTCCCCTGAATTTCGCTGCCGGAAATCTGCTCTCGTTGTACTCGCCTAAGAAACGTGACTTCTCCACGTTCGGGCGACAGAATGTCTCGCAAACTACCGTTCTCGCCAGCTTCGGCATGCAGATCGTGATCGTTGGCCTGGGCACCGCGATATTTGCGGTAGCCCGCTATTACAACGATCTCTGGATCGCAGCGTTACTGTTCCTTGTCCTCGCAGCGATCTCGATCCCTGTGTATGTAATCACCCTGCGACGGTTGGACAGCGTCGCATTAGAACGTAGGGAGACATTGCTGGCGGAACTTTGCCGGGCATAACGATCTGACCGCTTTGCATCAAATGCAATGGGTGCCTCGTCCTTGTCTCGCTGCTTTTGGCGAGACAGCGTGGGTATTTTTGCCCCTTTGAGCGGCGTCGGGTTGGCGGTAAAGGTGCGCTCGAAAGGTCGAACACAGAAGTGGACGAGTCGCTTTTACTTGCCCGGCTCCGCCACAAACCGATACCCTACTCCGCGTACCGTCTGCAGATGCCTGGGACTCCCCGGATCGTCCTCTATGTAGCGGCGTAACCGTACTACGAAATTGTCAATTGCCCGCGTGTCAGTATCCTCGTGCAGACCCCAGACCTCCTCCAGAATCTGTTTGCGCGAAACGATCTTCCTATCGTTCTGCACAAGATGCCGCAGTAGTTCCGACTCCATCAACGTCAGATGAATCGTATTGCCGCCCGATCGCAATTCCAGCGCTCCAAAATCGATCGCCTTCCCCGCAAAGGAGAATCGTCCGAAATCCCCGATCTCGCTTTTGTTGTTCTGCGGAGCATCAGTCGAATTGGACATTCCTCCGCGCATCCATTCGGTGCGTCGCAATAGGCCCTGCAGGCGCGCCAGCAGAATCGAAAGATCGAACGGCTTGGCAAGATAGTCGTCCGCCCCGGCGGCGAATCCTTTGAGCACATCTTCCGGCCGCCCGCGCGCCGTTAGCATCAGCACCGGGACGTAATTTCGAGCCGCCCGTAGTTCCGATACGACTGTGAAGCCATCTTTCCCGGGCAGCATGATGTCGAGCACAATAACGTCGAATGGCTCTTTCCTCTGCAACAGTTTGTCCGTTGCGCCTTCTCCATCTCCGACCACCTCAGCCGCGTACCCTTCCGCCTCAAGATTGAAGCGCAGTCCTTCGGCCAGATGCACTTCATCCTCGACCACCAGCACGCGGCTCATTCTGACGCTCCTGCCGAGGGCGATTGCACCTTTGGTAATTCGATCACTAGAGTCGTTCCGTGTCCTTCCCCTTCGCTCAATGCATACGCTTCGCCGCCGTGCTTCTTCGCAATCGACTTCACGATAAACAACCCCAAACCCGTTCCCTTCACCTGAGCCAGGGGCCGGGGTGTGAGGCGCTGAAAACGTCGGAAAATCCGCTTCAGATCGTCCGGATGAATCCCGATTCCCTGGTCGCGGATGCTCAGCCTCACCCGTTTCGCATCCGACGGCTCCAGCCGCACCTGTATATCCACATGCTCACCGGAGTATTTGATCGCATTGTCCAGAACATTGGAAACGGCGGTGCGCAAGTCCTCGGGGCTGCCCCTGACGTGCACTCCGGCGCCATTGAGCGCCGCCTCTTCGTAGCGGAGAGCCTCAGGCTGGAGGTGGTATCGGGTTCGAACCGCCTCCGTACAGTCGCGCACCAACTGGCTGAAATCTACATCCGTCTTTTCTCGGCCCGCCTTCTTGTCGCCCGCGCGGCCCGCGCGCAGCACCTGCTCGATCGTCTCGGTCAGCCGGTCCACATCCTTGAGCATCAGGCTATAAAACTCCTGCTTGCGCGCCTCCGGCAGTTCGCGCCGTTGCAAGGTTTCCAGATGCAGCCGGATGGATGCCACCGGCGTTTTCAGTTCGTGCGTCACTGCATTGATAAAGCTGTCGTGCTGCTCGCTGCGACGAACCTCGCGAACCAGAAAGATGGTATTGACAACCATCCCGGCGATGAGCAGGGCGAAAAAGATAATGCCGAAGAACAGCAGTACACCCTCGCGCCAATTGAGGATGATCCATCCGACGTTGAGCGCGACGGCCAGCGCCACCAGGCCGATGCCCAGGATGATGAAGAAGGCGATAGTTCCGCGGCGGCTCGAGATGCGCATGGGGTTTCGCAGTGATTCTATCGCGCTCAAAGCCGATCCGGTGAGCGGTTGGCCGGTGTGTCGACTGTATCGCTGACCGAATGCAAGAATCGTATATAATCGTATCAAGTTATGACAATAAGTTGAGTAGTTAGTCAGACCCGTAGTCCCCAAATTCCTCTCAGGAGAAGCTGGCTTGAAAGTCTCTACCGTTTGTTCGTTGATCTTTTCCCTGCTCGTTGCTTGTCCGGCTGTGGTTGCACAGAGCTCTGACAGCGGCTATTTCGCCAACTGGTTCAACCGGGTCAATCGCACGCAGGCGGCGCAACCGCACTGGATCACGCCTCTGTTCACGACGACCCCACGCCTGGAGGAGGAATTTCGCTCCGACATTGCCTGGACTCCATCGGTTGCCGGAACAGACGTGAATTACATCGGGGGAAAGGGGTTGGAGCTGATTCCCACTGAGCATACCGAGATCATCGCCGGCGTCCCGGCTTACCAGGCTCCGGCAGCGGGGCAGAGCGGGTTCGGTAACATACCTTTGACGTTGAAGTACCGCTTCCTCGCCGGCAATGAAGAACATGGAAACTACATCGTGACCGCGTTCCTGGGCGGTACCATTCCCTACGGCCACTTCGCAAGCCGATATGGAAGCATTACTCCTACATTCGCTTTCGGTAAGGGTTTCCATAGCTTCGACTTTCAAAGCACCATCGGCTGGACCATTCCTACCGGCGGCCGCCAAAGCAGCGGAACGCCAGTGGTGTACAACACCGCGTTCCAATATCACGTGCTCCGCAAGTTGTGGCCTGAAACAGAAATCAACGCTACATTCTGGCCGAACGGGAAGCTCGACGGCGACAAACAGGTATTTCTGTCCCCGGGATTGGTCGCCGGACGGTTTCACCTGTGGCGCCGCCTCGGGATGAGCGTCGGTGCCGGCGAACAAATCGCCGTTACGCACTTTCACCAGTACAATCATGCGAAGGTGCTGTCGCTTCGCTTTCCCTTCTAGAAGCCGGCGCTGAAGGTTGCATCCATGAAAGACACAAAAAACAACCGGATCGATGAAGGCATGCTTCGTCCCCGCGATGCCGCGGTTCAACTACAGATCAGCTATCCAACCATCAAGCAGTGGATCTATCACCATAAGCTGCGCGCCGTGAAGACGCCAGGAGGGCACTACCGCATTCCGCAGACGGAAGTCGATCGCCTGCTTCACCGCACCCGCGGCCACAATGAGGATGAGCGTCGGGTCAGCTACAAGCGCATCAGCGGACGCAACCAGCTCGTGGGCCGCGTCGTCGACGTTCGAGTCAGCGGACTGGTGGCCCAGGTGACGTTATCCGTGGGAGGCCAGCTGATCACGTCCCTGATCACCTCCGGCGCCGCGCGCGAAATGCAATTGAAGAAGGGTCAAACCGCCGCGGCCCTGATCAAGGCCACTGAAGTAATGATCATCCGCGTGTGAGTAGGTGGCGGTCCCCTTCGACGGCACATTGCGAAGTAGGTCAACACCCCCGGTTACGCGCGCCAGGTTGCGGTGATGGCCACGCGCGATCCCATTATCCAGTATCACCTGACATTTGCACCGCGTTGAGCGGCCTGATGGCCGAACAGGGAGCGTTAGAAGCAACCGCCAGTAACGTCGCCAACGTCCTCGTGGAAGAAGGGTCCCTGTCGAAGAAGGGTCCCTGTGGAAGAGCGGCCCTTTAGGGCCGCGAAAAGGCGGCGAGGAAGGGGCTTTAGCCCCCGTGAGTGTTCGTCTCGAACTCTGAAGTAAAAAGCCCCGGCACCATGCCCGGGCCTTTATGAAAGAACTTCTAGCACCTCAGTCGCCTGCTGCCCAAGACTCCGCAGCCGCGCCCGGCGCGATCAACCGCCCGTTCGGCGCGGACACCAGCCCTTGTTCGATCTCCTCGAGCTTCACGCGTTTGATATCCCAGGCCAAGCCGAGCTTTTGCAGTGTCCAGATCCCGTACCAGTTGGTGTCGATCTCGTACCAGGCGAAACCGTGCGCCGCCGACGTGGGATGCGCATGATGATTGTTGTGCCAGCCCTCGCCGAAGGTAAGCAGCGCCACCCACCAGCTGTTGGTGGATAGGTCACGGGTCGCGAACCGCCGTGTTCCCCATGAATGCGTGGCCGAATTCACCAGCCAGGTCGCGTGTAGTCCAACTACGGTGCGCAGGAAGCCTCCCCACAGTAGCCAAGGCAGGCCGCCGATGGCGAACAAGGCAGCGCCAACCACAATCTGTGGAACGTAATGATACTTGGTGATCCAGACGTGGAACTTGTCTTTGGCAAGGTCGGGAACGTAGCGCGCGAGAGTAGTCGTGTCATGGTGCATCGATTTGCCCATGAGAATCCATCCCATGTGCGCCCACCACTTGCCGTCGATTGGCGAATGCGGATCGCCCTCGTGATCCGAATATTGATGGTGGATACGGTGCGTCGCCACCCAGAAAATCGGCCCGCCCTCCAGCGCCAGCGTCGCGCAGAAAGTCAAAAAATATTCGACCCATTTATAAGTCTTATATCCGCGGTGCGTGAGCAGCCGGTGATAGCTCATGCCAATGCCGAGGCTGCCGGAGATCCACCACAACACAACCGCGACCAACAAAGCCTTCCACGAAAAAAAGAAGAGCGCCGCCACGGCTCCGACGTGAAACAAAGCCATAAAGATCGCGGTGATCCAATTGACTTCGTTCTTCGCCGCTTGCCGTTTCTCCAGATCTTCCAGTTCCATGTCCAAAGAGGACCCCATTTCCCGTTGTCTTCGACGTTGAAGAAACTTTGATTAAGCTATCAGGAGACGGGAAGACGAGACTGTAATACTTGTGTAATAGGCGGTTTTAGAGGATTACGAGGGTAACGGTACCGCCATTGTCCGCGAAGGAAGCGACGGAAAGTGCGAGATTCCAGGCCTGGCGCCGGATGCCCTCTAGGCGGCTTTGCCTTTCACCTGCACGCCCGCCCACTTCTCCAGCAAAGTAAGGGTCGCGGCGTAGTCAAGATCTTTGTTGCCGTCTTCTGTGGCCATTTCGTAAACCTCTTCCACCGTTTGCAGACCGGGCAGCTTCACGCGAGCCTCTTTCGCTGCCTCCAGCGTCAGGCGGATATCCTTGTGCATCAACCGTAGCGGGAAGTTCGGCGTGAAGTCGCGTTGCAGGACGAATGGCGCCTTATATTCGACGACTCCGGAGCGCACCATCGTAGCCTCGATGAGGGACACCAACTGCTGCGAATCGACTCCCAACTTGGTCGCCAGAGTCAGCGCCTCGGCGAATCCTTCAAAGATCATGGCAATCTGGAGATTCATGGCAAGTTTCGTCGCCTGCCCCTTGCTGCTTTCTCCCATGCGGAAGATCTTCTTCCCCATGGCGGCGAATAACGGTTTCAACCGTTCGATGTTTTGTTCCGCTCCGCCGACAATAAACACCAGTGTTCCATCTCGTGCTCCGATCTTGGATCCGGTCATAGGCGCATCGACCCACGCAACGCCTTTCGCCGCGACTTTCTCGGCGAACTTGAGGGTCGCGGAGGGAGAAATGGTGCTAGAATCTGCGATGATGGCGTTCTCGCTGAGCGACGATTGGGCGCCGTCTTTCCCAAAAATTACCTCTTCCACGGCATCCGTGTCCGAAACACAGAGCCACACGACTTCCGCGCCTTGTGCCGCTGCCGCAGGAGTCGGAGCTACCGCCGCGCCTTCCACCAGTTTCCCCGGAGTTCGGTTCCATACCGTCACTTCATGGCCGGCCTTCACCAGGTTCGAGGCCATCGATTGGCCCATGATTCCTAATCCCAGAAAAGCAACTCGCATGCAGAACTCTCCTCCGACGCACTAGTGGACGCTTTCGGATTAGATATGACCCACTCGATTTTGGTCAAGCAAAACGCTCGACTTTATAACGTTATGCCGCGGAACTTGGAGAGCTGAATGCAAGGCTCCTGGCGCAGTTCAGCCCAAGTACGGTTCTTGTATCTCATTACCGTCGTACTCGTAAAGAAAAGTAAAAAGCAGCTTGCTAACGGCAAGATTCATCTAAAATTTAGTGAGCTACTTGAGAAAAGCGCGCGGCATCGGATTTATCACTCGGCTCTCCGCTCCAGTCTGGACTAGCATGAGAGAGTCATCATGATGTGCTTCAAACCGGGCCCTGTAGCAGGATGATCAAGCAAACTCTTCGCAATCCGGCTCTCCGCAAGCGCGCCACCCAATTCGGACGTCTGGTGCGCCACTCGGCGGTTACTCCTCGGTCGGGGCAGACTTACAAACCACGCCTCGCCACGAACGGAGAACTGGGCGTCACTTTTATAGGTCATGCCAGCTTCTTCGTGCAGATTGCTGGAAAGACCGTGCTGATCGACCCCAATTTTGCGCGGTGGCTGTTCGTATT
Organism: Candidatus Sulfotelmatobacter sp.; assembly: GCA_035279505.1. GTDB lineage: Bacteria > Acidobacteriota > Terriglobia > Terriglobales > Acidobacteriaceae > Sulfotelmatobacter. The sequence continues at coordinate 19,821 of DATEHP010000180.1, forward strand.
GAAGCGGCTTCGCCGTCCTGGCCTTCGCGTCGCTGACCTTCCGCCCATCGATCTCGTTCTGGTTTCGCACGCGCACTTCGATCACTTGCACCGTCCGTCGTTACGCGCGCTCGTGAACAACAACCTGCGGACCCGGGGCATTGCTCCCGCGATCATCATTCCGACGCACGTTTCTGATTTGGTGTCCGATCTTGGCTTCTCTGAAATTATCGAGCTCGACTGGTGGAAGAGTTCGCGCCACGGCAATCTTTCGGTCACACATGTGCCCTCGAGGCATTGGGGCGCACGCATCCTGAAAGATTCTCATCGCGGTTATGGAGGCTTCGTTCTGAAGTCCGGAAAACATTCCGTCTATCACGCCGGTGATACCGCATACTTCTCCGGGTTCGCGGAGATCGGACGGCGGCTTGCTCCCGAACTCGCTCTGCTCCCGATCGGGGCGTACAACCCGCCACAATTCCGCAATGTCCACACGAATCCCGCGGACGCAACCAAAGCCTTTCTCGACCTCAAGGCGCGGTGGATGGTTCCCATGCACTACGGCACCTTCCGCCTCTCGCACGAACCGGTGGATGAACCGCTACAACTTCTGGATCAGGAAGCCGAAGCCGCTGGCATCAAAGAGCGCGTCATTGTGCTCGAAGAGGGCGTCACCAGGTTTTTCTGACCTCGGTGAACCTCTGTGAACCTCCGTGTCCTCTGTGGTAGAACTTTTTTGTGGCTTTTGACAATCCCTTAAAATTCCCGGTGTACACTGCTCAGAAATCTCTCCTATGGAGGTCTTTATGTCCGTAAAAGCCATTCCCGAGGGCTATCACACGCTCACTCCATTTCTCACCGTGCGCAACGCAGCGCGGGCAATCGAGTTTTACAAGCAGGCGTTCGGCGCGAAGCAGCGTGGGGACGCGGCGAAGGGACCTGACGGAAAGGTAATGCACGCAGAGTTGCAAATCGGAGATTCGATCATCATGTTGTCCGACGAATTTCCAGAGTTCGGCTCGCTCTCTCCGCAGTCCGTCGGCGGCTCTCCCATGGGCCTGCATATCTATATCGAGAATGTCGATGCTGCTTTCGATCGTGCTGTAAAAGCCGGAGCCCAGGTTGAAATGCCAGTCTCAGACCAGTTCTGGGGCGACCGTTATGGCAAGCTCAAAGATCCTTTTGGCCACAAGTGGTCGATTGCTACTCACGTCAAAGACATGTCTGCCGACGAGATGAAGCGCAGCATGGACGACGCGATGTCCAAGATGCAGAAGACCGCGTAGTTCTCGTGCCGCTCACGTAGGGACAGCCGCCTCGGCTGTCCCGCATGGGCGAAGCCCTGCGGCTATTTCCGAATCAGTACGCCAACAAGAGTCTCAAATCGCGCAAGTTGTTTCCCGTAGGGCCAACTTCAATCGCGTCACCGAGCCCACGGAAGAGCGGATAGGCGTCAAACTTCTCCAGAGCCGTGCCTGGGTCGAAGCCTGCTTTGCGCGCACGCTCCAGCGTCCTTCCATCTGTGATTGCTCCTGCTGCGGGGCTATTTCCATCCACTCCGTCAGTTCCGGCACTGAGGACGATGATGTTTTCGCCGGCGATCTTTTCCGCACAGGCCAGTGCGAACTGCTGATTTCTTCCACCAGTTCCGCCGTTCACGACCTTCACCGTGACCTCGCCACCTGAAATCAGGCAGACCGGAGAGCAGTGCTTCCTCAGTTCCCGAACTCGGTTCAGCAGAAAATCGGTGGCTTTGGCGTAATCCCAGTCGTCGCAGGAGTTGTCGACGTGCACGATGAAACCCGCACGCTCGGCAGCACTGCTCGCCGCTTCGATCGCGCTTTGGTTTGAAAGAATGGTCCACCAGCGGGACTTGTGAAACAGCGGATCATCGGACTTAGGCGTTTCCTCGATCGCATGCCGCTCGAAAAGCTCACGGGTAGATGCCGGAAACTGGCTCAAAAGTTCGTACTGCTCCGCAATGCGATAACAGTCTTCGGCGCTGGTCGAATCCGGCATAGTTGGGCCGGAAGCCAGCGCATCGGGCGTGCTGTCAGGAACGTCAGAAATCAGGATCGACACCTGCTGCGCGGGAAATGCTGCCTGCGCCAGACGTCCGCCTTTCACCGCAGACAAGTGTTTGCGGATGGCGTTGATTTCTGCGATCGGCGCTCCTGAATGCACCAGCGCGCGATAGGTCTCGATGAGATCATCGAGCGAAATTTCGTCGTCAATTGGCTTCTCTACGATCGACGAGCCTCCGCCGCTCAGCATGAAGATGACAAGCGCCGAAGCAGGCTGCGCTTCCAGAGCCCGCAACATGGCGGCCGCTGCCTGAATCGAGTCTGCATTCGGCGTTGGATGTCCGCCTTGGAAATAGCGGAAACCGTGCACCTGCGCGTCCGGAAGCACGGGAGTTGCGACGATGCCTTGGACTAGCGATCCAACCTGGGTAGCCAGAGCTTCAGCCATCGTATGTCCAGCTTTCCCGAGCGAAATTACCAGGACCTTAGCGTAGGAGTGCAGGTCGTAGAGATCTTCGCGCACGCGCAGAATGCCGCGTTCGCATTGCACGTGGCGATCAAAGCCCTTAGCGATGGAAGCTTGAGAGAGCGCCTCAAGGAAAATGGAGCGGGCAGCGTCGCGCATGGCATGGAATTGCGATTCGCCGACGGGTGTTGTCATGCGAGGGGATTATAAA
>DATEHP010000181.1:0-15441 GCA_035279505.1 Candidatus Sulfotelmatobacter sp.
CGGATGGAGCCGGGATCCCCATCGAGCAACGCAATGGCAAAGAAGTGACGCACATCGCGGGCAAGCAGATGGTGCCGGATGGAGTAGGCGTCGAGAACCCCGCCTTTGACGTGACTCCAGCAAAGTACGTGGCGGCGATCATTACCGAGAGAGGCGTTGCGCGCGCGCCTTACCAAGAATCTCTGCGGCGGCTGGCTGCGCAAGAAGCGGCGGTGCATCCCTGATCAATTGCAGATGGAAGACACCACTCGATGGTTTCAACCTGGGATCTAAAATCTTTCAATCGAATTTGTTTTGTAAATGTTTGTGAACTTTGTAAACCCTTGAAAAACTTTGGTCACCCTCCGCTACTTATTTTCCAGGTTCGGGTTGAATCAAGCGACGAGTCACACGTGCTAGTCTGAGCCAAGAATCTGGCTTTCTGGGCCAAAGCTTTATCAGGGAGATGTCATGTCGCTACGCACTCGCCTCATTCTGCCCGCAATCCTTTCGTCACTCGCAGTGCTTGCAGGCTGCGGAAGTGGAAACAGCAATCCTATTGTTACGCCACCTCCGAGTGGCGGTTTCAGCAACAGCATTCTCACCGGAAACTATGTCTTCTCCGTTACAGGCACTGCGAGCTCCAGCGACTTCGTAACCATCATGGGCACATTCACTGCCGATGGGAAAGGCAACATCACAGCCGGAGTCCTCGATCAAAATAGCACTGCCAGCAAGGGCTTGATCCTCGATACGATCACGTCCGGAACGTATACCGTCGGCACGGACGGCCGTCCGACAGGAAGTCCCAATATTCCGACAGGCCTCATAACGGTGCAAACGCAAAACTCAGGACCATTCGCGTTTGATTATGTGCTGACTTCAAGTACACACGGACTCGTAACGCAATTCGAGACCTTCGGAAGCGCCAGCGGTTCGCTGGATCTGCAGGCCAACGTGACCCAAGCCGACGTTAGTGGGCGGTCCTACGCGTTCAACCTGACTGGTTCGTCTGGACTCGGCAGTGATGTGTGCGGATTTTCAGCTGTCAGCGGAGTTCCCACTCCGTTCGCCACAGTCGGAGCATTCACTCTAGACGCAAATGGCAACGTGGTCTCGGGAACGCAGGACTTCAACAACAACTGCATTTCCAGTGGTTCGACCAATGTTGCGATGACCGGAGGTAAGATCGATCTCACGACCTTCCCCGGCACTGCGGCTCTCACAACAGGAACGGGGACATCGGCAATCACCTATACCTTCGATGTCTACCCCATCGATGCCACTCATCTGAAGTTTATCGAGATCGACGCTCAACCCATGCTCGTCGGAGATGCGTTCACCCAGTCGTCATCGATTCCGGCAGGCAACAACGTCTTCACGATGGCGGGCTTCGACGTCGCCTCGAATGTCGGCGGCCCGTTTACCGCTGCGGGTATTTTTCATTTCGATTCCAACGGGAACATACTCTCCGATTCGGTTGAGGACATCAACGATGCAGGATTGCCAGGCCAATTTGGCAGCGTGACCGGTGGATCTGCTATCACCGCGATCTCTACGCCGTTCACCGCAGGACGCACAGAGATCACTTTCGTGACTGGTTTCGTAAACGGGAATGACGGAATTGCTTGCTCCTCAAACTGCATCTTTGCTGCGTACCCCTCCAGCGGCGGCCTGCAGATGCTCGAAATCGACGACGGCGGAATGACCAACGGGATTGCGTACGCCCAAAGCGCCTCCACGTTTGCATCTGGAGAGGGATACGGCATGAATCTGGGTGGCGTGACGCCCAACAGCGCGGAAGACGACATCGCCGAATTTACAAACAACAACGGTGCGTTCACCGGAATTATCGACGTCAATGATCAGGGAAACACGAGTTTCAAGAACTCGTTTTCCGCGAACTATGCTGCCGATACGGCCGTCTCTGGTCGTGGGACCGTTACCCCGACGAAAAACGGGTACCTTTTGACCACCTACGTCGTGGATAGTTCGACGGCAGTTGCGGTCAGTATCGACCCCAACTTCGTGGCGCTGGGGGCACTCGTGAAGCAAAACTCAAGTGCCAAGTCGAACGTTGTTGCGAATCATTTAGCGGTGCTGCGAGTCAACGCTTCAGCACACATGATGAAATCAGCCACGAAGAAAACATTACCAACTCGCTCAACAAAGAAGGCTTCAACAACTCGTCGCCCGAAGTAACGGACGAACAAGGGCGCGGCGAGCTTTAGTCTCGCACGCGCCCTTTGTGTTTCCCAGACTTTGAACGTACTGAAAACCAAACGGCTACTGCAAAATCACTTGAGGCTCCGCCGCCACTCGCCTCTTTATCGCATTGTGCCCGATCAACCAGGCCACAATCCGATAGATCAGCAGCATTCCCAGCACAGACGCGTATTCCAGAGGCTTCTTCAGGTCTGCTTTCACCAGCCAGATATAGTGGATCACTCCGGCGGAGGCGCTGAAATAGATCAAGCGGTGCAACATCCGCCAACGCTTGCCCAGCTTGCGGATGGACCACTTCGTCGATGTAAGAGCCAAAGGAATCATCAGGGCGAAGGCGGTCATGCCGGCGGTGATGAATCTGCGCTTGGCGATGTCGTGCAGCATTTCGTGCACGTCGAAGAATTTGTCGAGCCACACGTAGGTCATCAGATGCAGCGAGCCGTAGAAAAAAGCGAAGAGGCCCAGCATTCGGCGGAAGCTGATCAGCCAGTACTGGCGCGTGAGCTTACGCAGCGGAGTGATCGAAAGGGTGACGAGAAGAAAGGTCAGAGTCCAGTCGCCGGTCGAGTGGGTGATGAACTCGATCGGATTGGCGCCGAGACCCGCGTGAAGCCCGCGCCACGCCAGCCTGCCGAGAGGCACCAGGCAGGCCAGGAAGATGACGGGTTTGAAGTAACGATGCATGAGAAATTCGGCGTCAGGCGTCGGACCTCAGACCTCAGTTATTCCCACGCTCCAAGTCTGATGCCTTGAGGTCTGAAGCCTGAGGTCCGATTTTAGTAGTTCTTCTTCAAGTCCATTCCGTTGTACAGGCTCGCCACCTGATCGCCGTAGCCGTTGAACATCAGCGTCGGACGCTTCAGGAATTCGCCCAGCCGCCGCTCTTTGGCCTGGCTCCAGCGCGGGTGGTCAACGTTCGGGTTCACGTTGGCGTAGAAGCCATACTCCATCGGAGCCGAAATATTCCAGCTGTTCAGCGGTTGTTTTTCGACGAAGCGGATACGCACGATCGCCTTGGAACTCTTGAATCCATACTTCCACGGCAAGACGATGCGCAGCGGCGCGCCATCCTGATTGGGAAGTTCTTCCCCGTACATACCGAAGCAAAGCAGCGCCAGAGGGTTCATGGCTTCGTCCATGCGTAGGCCTTCGACATAAGGCCAATCGAGCACCTGCCGGCGCTGGCCCGGCATCCGCGTCAGGTCGAACAGGCTGGTGAAATCGACGTACTTGGCCTTGCTGGTTGGATTCACTCTCTTGATAAGTTCGCTGAGAGAGAAACCGACCCAGGGAACCACAATCGACCATCCCTCGACGCACCGATGCCGGTAAATGCGCTCCTCAGGAGGAGCCATCTTGAGAATGGTGTCGATATCGAACTCCTGCTTCTTTTCCACCTGGCCTTCAACCTTGACCTTCCACGGGCGAGTACGGAAATTCTTGGCCAACTCGGCAGGCTCGTCTTTTTCGGTGCCGAACTCGTAGTAGTTGTTGTAATGGGTCACATCTTTGTAGGGCGTGACCGTCTCGGTCGTGCTGAATGAACTCTTCTTGATGCCGTCAATCTTGTTACCGGCGAACACCGTGGTCGAGGGAGTAATCGTCTCTTTCAGTCCCACACCGATTGCCGCGGCGGCTCCGGCCATGGCTGCCTCGGCGAGAAACTTGCGGCGATTCAGATAGAGATCCTTCGGCGTGATTTCCGAAGAACGAATGTCTTCCGCTTTCTTGATCAGCATAAGAACCCCACTCTTGGTACGAGCCATCCCGCAATGACGGATGGGCGTCTATCTCTAATTCTCAATCAAATGGGACGCCTGGCGCAGGAAAAAGTTGCATTGGTTGGGAATTACCCGAGTTGGGCAAGATGCCCCACCGGAAAGCAAGGAAAACTGGGTGCCCCACTTCTGGGCGCGTTTGCCAGAAGTGGGGATTTTCAACAGAGCGTAGTCGAAGGTATGCCGGCGATGTGCAAATTCCGCCGCTACCCTAGAACTTCTCGTACTTTGCGAGAGAGGCTCTGCAGAGTGAAGGGCTTTTGCAGGAACGCGGTTCCCTTCTCGATCGAGCCATCGCTGAGGATCGCGTCTTCGGTGTATCCCGACAGATAGAGCACTTTGATTCCCGGACGGGTTTCGATAAGTTGCTTCACCATTTCGCGTCCGCCCATGCCGGGCATGACGACGTCGGTGATGACCAGGTCGAGTTTTCCCTGGTGGCGGGCCGCCGCGGCAAAGCCCGCTTCGCCGTTTTCGGCCTCCAGCACCTTGTAACCTTTGGCCGCAAGCGTGTCGCGCACCAACTGACGAACCGATTCCTCATCCTCTACCAGGAGGATGGTTTCTGTCCCACCCACGGCTTCAGGGACGGCGACGGAATGCTTCTCCGCCGCTCCTTCCACCAGCGGGAGGTAGATCTGGAAGGTGGTGCCGCGTCCGAGTTCACTCTGCACCATGACATATCCGCCGCTTTGCTTCACGACTCCATATACGGTGGATAGGCCCAGCCCGGTTCCCTTGCCTTTTTCCTTGGTAGTGAAGAAAGGTTCGAAGATCCGCGACTGCGTCTCGCGATCCATGCCCATGCCGGTGTCGCTGACCATGAGGGTCACGTAGGTACCGGGGCGGATGAACTGCTGACCGCGGCGATGGTTCTCGTCCAGCACCACGTTTTCGGTCCGAAGCGTGAGTCTGCCCCCCGCGGGCATAGCATCCTTGGCATTGACTACGAGATTCATGATCACTTGTTCGAGCTGGCCGGCGTCGGCGCGCGTGTGAGCAGCCTGCGGAGAGAGGATGGTCACCAGGTCAATGTTCTCGCCGATCAGCGGACGCAGCAGGCGCTCCATATCTTGCACAATCGCATTGACGTCCACTACTTTCAGCTCGAGCAACTGCTTTCGGCTGAAGGCCAGCAATTGCCGGGTCAAGGTGGTGGCGCGGTCGGCGGCAAGCTGAATCGCGCGGCCCTTTTCGAGCAGCGGACTGGAAGGATCCACCTGCGCCAGAATGACCTCGGCATAACCGCTGATGACCATCAGCAAGTTATTGAAGTCGTGAGCCACGCCACCGGCGAGGCGTCCAACGGCTTCCATCTTCTGCGCCTGGCGGAATTGATCTTCGAGCGCGCGGCGGTCGGTCACATCCTCGGCGATCGCTTCCAGCACGTCGGCGGGCTCGTCGGCGCTACTGACGGCGCGTCCACTGATCCGAACGGTAATTGCGCTGCCATCTTTGCGTTTCCACTTTACTTCGAATCCATCCAGCCGGCCGGTGCGGCGGAACTCTTCGATGAGGCGGTCGTGCTCCTCGGCTTGCGCAAATACATCGTTTTCGGGATCGAGCAGCAGCACCTCTTCGGGGGATCCATATCCCAACATGGTGATGAGCGCGGGGTTTATGTCGAGGAATCGGCCTTCCAGGCTGGAGCGATATATCCCGTACACGGAGCTCTGCACCAGCGAACGGTACCGAGCCTCCGATCGCCGCAAGGCCTGCTCATTGCGCTTGATCTCGACGGCGCTGGCCACCTGGCGGGCGACGAATGTCAGGATCTCCTTGTCGCGTTCAGCGTAACGGATATTCTTCGAATAGGTTTGCACGACGAGTGCGCCAAATGTGTGGTTGTTAACCTTCAGCGGGACGCCCATCCAGTCGAGGGATTTCGAGCCGTTTCGGGCCACCTCACCCCGATCCTCCATGGCTTCGAGAACCTCGGGCGTGGCCAGTAGAGGTTCGCCAGTACGGATCAGGTAGTCGGTCAATCCTTTCGTCAGCCTCTTTGACGGAGGAGCGGAATCCTGCTCGTCCACGAAATACGGGAAGCTGAGCAGCTCGGTTGCAGGATCGTAAATTGCGATATAGAAGTTCCGCGCGTGCATGAGCTCGTCGACAATGCCATGCACTGCCGCGAAGAATTGCTGCAGCTCATGTGCGCTGCTGCTCTTCTCCGCTACCCGGTACAAGGCCGAACTGAGCGCTTCGACGCGCTTGCGGTCGGAGATGTCGTGATATCCGGCATAGAAGCCTACAACTTTGCCGTCGAGCAGAAGAGGAGCACAGGACACGGACACGTCGAGCAAGGTCCCATCTTTCTTTCGGCGCTTGGTCTCGAGCGTGATGCGCTCGCCTTTCGCCAGCGACTCCGTCACCCACTTGGATTCGGCCAGCCGATTCGACGGCACGACCAGACTCTCGAGCGGTTGGCCAATAATTTCCTCTGCGGCATACTCAAACATCGCCGCGAAAGTCTGGTTGGCCCAGAGCACCCGATGTTCAGTGTTGGCAATGCTCAGTGCGTCCGGAGAGGCCTGGAACATCTGCTCGAAAAACTGTAAGCGGGCCTCGGCGCTCACCTGCTCCTGGTGAGGCTCAAAGGTCGGAGGAACGGTGCAAGAGGAATTAGAGCAAGATCCATTCGTTGGCGGGATTTCTGGATTGAGAAATGAGGGTGAAGCCCCGCTTTCCAGAGCTTTCTTGAGCCGATCGGCGCGAATCAATTCAGCACGGCGTGATTGGGTGACACGTTCGCCCATCCGCGGATTCCCCCTCCGAATTCGCAGGTGCAGACAGCCATGGTAGAACGCGGGTTATAGGCTAGAAAGTTACGTGGGTAATCCGGAAAAGAGAATTCCCAGACCGGCCCCGGCGCGGTTACTTTAGTGGGTTACAAATGGACTTGTGAGCCTTGTCTCCATGGCACAATAAGCAAACTGATCTCACGCACATAACAAATTGGAACCTCAGCGAGTGTGGCCCAGTGCGGGGGAAATACTTGGCACGAGGAGACAGCGATGAACCGACTTGGTGTGGGAGCAGTATGCTCCTTTTTGCGCGGCATTGTGTTTGCGCTTCTCACCTTGGGGCTAGCATCTTCCGCAGTTGCCCAAGTTCCGGGCGTCACCGACAGCAGTCTATTGATTGGATCGTGCTCCGCGTTGGACGGTCCCGCGCACTTCCTTGGCCGGCAGACTGTGCTCGGCGCCTCTGCCTACCTGCACATGATCAACGACGAAGGCGGAGTGTTCGGCCGCAAGATCCAATTGCAGGCTTTTGATGACGGTTACGATCCCGACCGTGCTTCCGATTGTTTCAAGCGTATGACCAAGGAAGGAGTTTTCGCCCTGGGATTCCTTGTCGGCACTCCCACGGCCAAGGTCTATGTACCCTTGGCACAAGAGGAAAAAATTCCAGTGGTAGGCCTGTTCACCGGCGCGCAGTTGCTGTACGAACCGTTGAAACACGAAATCATCAATGTCCGCGCTTCATACTACGACGAGACTCGTGAGCAGGTGGACAAACTCTGGGAAGTGAACATCCGCAAGATTGGAGTTATTTATCAGGATGATCCATTCGGCAAAGCAGTCTTGGATGGGGTAAAGCTGGCCCTGCAGAAACATAATGCTGCACCCGCGGGGCTGGGCACGTTCACCCGCAACAGCGTGGAGATTGCCGCCGGCCTGAAAGAGGTCATGGCAGCGCACCCGCAGGCCGTCATCATCGCTGGCCCATACGCTCCGGCGGCAACCGTCGTGAAACAAGCTCACTCCGATGGCTGGAGACCGCAATTCCTCACCGTGTCTTTTGTCGGCACAGAGGAGTTCATCAAAGAGGCAGGAGAGGATGCTGAAGGCACGATTATTACGCAGGTGATGCCACCTTACGACCGCACCGATTATCCCAGCGTTGCTCTGTATCGAAAATGCTTAACAAAATATTCGCCCCAGGAAGCTCCGACCTTTGTCAGCCTGGAAGGATTTGTGGATGCGATGGTCTTGGTCGAAGGATTGAAGCGCGCCGGAAAAGACCTGACCCGGGAGAAATTCATCTCTGCGATCGAGTCGATTCATGAGATGAATGTCGGACTCGGCCCGAAGCTGATCCTGCATTACAGCGCGTCGGACCACAAGGGCTTCGACAATGTGTATCCCACCATTGTCAAGAGTGGCCTGCCAGTTCTGATGACCGAGTGGCCAGGTGTCGGGAAGTAAAAAATGGTCAGTTTCTAAATAGTGAGAGGGCGGTGTCCAGTTTTCTCCCCCTGTTTCTCTCAAACCCAAATCGTTCAAAAAGTTGCGCATTTCCTGCGAATTTTGACTGAACTGTCGCCTGCTTTTCGCCTCGCGTGCATGCATCCTCGAACGGCGCCTCCGCATCGAAACAATTAACCAGATGGTTAATTAGTAAAGAATTGTCAACGGGTCAGGAGGTGACCTTCATGACTGGAAAGCAAAGTCTCAAGAAATTGGCGGGGTTATTGCTGGCGATCGGACTGATGAGCGCAGTGCTCGTGGCTGAAACCAGCGCAGCCTCTCGCTACGACACCCAACTTCAGAATGCCGTGACGCAGAAACTGGCGTCCAAAAGTCAGTACAACAACGTCAAGGCTTCGGTCGAGGATGGCATTGTCACTCTCACCGGAACTGTCGACCTTTATCAGCGTAAGCTCGACGCGGCCAAGCTGGCGCGCAAGACCTCGAACTCCCAAGGAGTTCGTAATCTGATCACGGTCGCAGGCCCCAACGTTTCGGACGCGCAACTCGAGCAAAAACTGGCGAAGAAGCTGACTTATGTCCGCACGGGCTATGACAGCACGTTCGATTACTTCGCCATCGGCGTGAAGGATGGCGTGGTCACGGTGGAAGGACAGGATCGCACTGGCGTGGGCCGCGACGAAGCGTTTGCAGAGATCGCAAACATGCCCGGCGTGAAGGACGTCATCGACAACGTCTCGATCGAACCGGTCTCACCCTTCGATGACAGCGTGCGTCTGCGGGCGCTGCGTGCCATCTATGGTGATTCAACGCTCAGCAAGTACGCTATAGATCCGGCACGTCCGATCCGCATCATCGTCGTCAACGGGCATGTAACGCTGTATGGTTCTGTCGACAGCACGATGGATAAGAACATCGCGGGACTTCGGGCCGGCAGCGTGTTTGGCGCGTTTAGCGTCGAGAACAAACTGCAGGTGGCCAAAAGTTAAGGAGTCTGCGGATGCAAGTTGATGTAGCGGTGACGAGGGCGCGGTGAAAACCGCGCCCTCATTGTTTACCGAATCACGGAAGACATGTCACCGATTGCTTTGGGCTGACCCCTGCCTGATCGACGCGCTTGACCTCTTCCGGTGTGGTGCCGCGGGAACGGCGCCATTCCACGCTCTTTCGCCACGCGGTCTTATAATCATCCAGCAGATTGTTGGTGGTAGGCCGCCGTCTCTGTCCCTCAGGACGATTTTTCAGTGCGTACTCGATGACTGCCTCAGCGCTCGCATCCGTTCCCAGGAACACCCTTTCGCTTCTGGGATCGTAATCCATGCCCGTCGGAAGTTTGTTCATCGCACAGAACGAAGTTCCATTCTCGTAGCGCGTAAAGACCGCCAGCCACATGCCCCGCGTCGGCAATGTGGCAATCAGCGCAGTGTTGCTTGGGCGATCGCTACGTCGCAGGCGGTGTGTCCTCGAAGGGCAGCGTTCGCTGGAAACTTTCCCCAGATTTTTTACTCCAGATGAAACGCGCCGCCACTCCACTCTTCCGGCGCGACATCGGCGATGGTTTCAGTGAAGTCCCAGCAGTGGCCGTAAAAGTCCTTGGCGTTGTATTGGCGCTCGCCATACGGTTGGTCTTTGGGTTCCGTCAGGATGACGGCCCCGTTCTGCCGCGCGCGTTCGCAGTGACCCATGGCATCTTCGATACGAACCTGAATGATGTGCGACCTCTCGGGCGTCACATTTCCTTCGGCGATGGTGAAACAGCCATCGCCCGCTTTCATCTGGATGCGGTGATTGGCAATGCGCAGACGCACGGTGAAGCCAAAAGCCGCCGACAGCCAATCGGCTGCCGCGCTGGGGTCCGGGTAAATAAGGACTGGAATCACGGCGCAAGGCGGCACAGACCGGTTGAATCGCATCTCGAAACTTTATCATTCTGGTGCAGTATGTAGGGCGAACGGCTCGTCCGCCCGAGTCGCGCAGCGACGGGCAAAAGACAGCGTCGATCGCGCTACTCTCGCCATCGCGTCGTTCGTCCCCAGCGGGGTTACCCCTCCCCCCTCCGGTCGACTGGAATCATCGACTTAGCGAAAAACTTCGAAATAATCTATGGGGCTCAGCAGCTTAGGGGCAAAATCTTGAGCCGCAAGAACTTAGCTCTTGCGGACTGATTCCTCCTTGCGCCGCTTTCGGTTTGCCTATTATCTGCTTTTGGGGTTGTCAGCGCAGTGACGGAGATCACATTGGGCTGTGGATTTTTTTCGCTCGTATTTGGCAGTTCTGGTACCCGCCCTTGGCAAACTGCGCGAAGAGCGGGGTACCCGCAGGAGCGTAACACCAGAAGCGTCCATCCCTGACAGCCGAAAGTCCAGTGTGATCAGTGCCTGTATTCGGGCGACGCGACCTGATCGTAGGGTACGTCGCGCGGGATGTTGTAACGCGCCATGATGTCCTGCATCTTACGCTCGTCCTTGCGAATATCGTCGCGGTCATTCTTGCGGACATGCTTTTCCCACTTCTCGTAGGCCTTATCGAACTCGTGCTGATCGTCGGGCGAGAGCCTGGTCTGGGCATAGCCCCGGTAGTCATTGTTGTATCCCGGAGTAGCGATCTGATCATAGGGAACACTTGGCGCGATATTATTGCGCGCCATGATGTCCTGCATTCTGCGGACATCTTTCTCGATGTCGTCGCGGTCATTTTTGCGGCTGTCTTTCACCCATTTGTCATACGCTTTATCAAACTCACGCTGGTCGTCCACAGAGAGGCGCCCCTGGTTGGCTCCATACGGGGCATTCTGCTGGTACGAACCGTTGTAGCGGCCGTCCTGCGCGTATCCGCTGCTGGCGACCTGCTCGTAGGGAATGTTGGGCGGGATGTTGTTACGGGCCATGATGTCCTGCATTCTGCGGACATCCTTATCGATGTCATCCCGGTCGTTCTTGCGGCTGTCGTTCACCCATTTTGTATAGGCCTTATCGAATTCGCGCTGGTCGTCCGGGGAAAGCCGGCCGTACTGGCACAAGGCGGGCAATGCCAGGGCGGCGATCAGCACCATCAACTGCAATATGCGTGTCATGGTTTGACCTCCAAGGAAAATTGCACGAAGCGGCGGGCACACATCGATGTACCCAACATTTCAGATGGTCACGCCAGTGTGGTTGTTGTTTGGGGGAATGCGGTAGAAGAATATACCTTTGATGCTGTAGAGGCGTAGGGCACGCGGAATCCGGGGGTGGCCGGGCGTTCAGCAATTTTGGGAATCTCGGCTATTCAGAACTCGGGAACGCCCCGTCTGGTCCGCTTGTTCCAGGATGATGGTTCTCTTCGGATGACCTTGCTACAGGTTCGAACCGAAGGCCAGGAGGCGGCCGTCGCAATCTTTAATTACGAATTCGCGCGATTGCCAGGGCATGTTGGCGAGTTCGCGGACGAATTCGACGCCTCGAGCGGCGTACTCGGCATAAAGCGCGTCCACATCTTCGACGAATACATAGGCATCGAGCAGTTCGTCGCCATATTTGTGGGGATTGGCGGTGGGAGGTTCCGCGCAGCGGAAGTGAATCGCGCGTTGGTCGCGTGCAACGATGGCGTAGACCGGCGGGTCCTGCCAGGTGCCCAAACATTTGAAGCCGAGCTTCGCGTCATACCACGCAACGGTCGCGGGAATGTCCGTGGTAAAGAACACAGGGGCAATCTGACGGATCATCCGCCCAAGTCTATTACAGAATGTACGTGGCAAAATGCGCGACGTTTAGAGTGGCGCAGACCTCACAGCCACCAATTCCAAAATGAAACTACTCATGTGGGGACAGCCGCCTTCGGCTGTCCAGCGAGGGGAGGCCGAGCGGTCCCGAGCACGAGCCCTCGTTTCCAAAACATTTTATGGCAGAATACCCGGCTTTCCCCGGAACTCAAGACAGACGATTGATGAGCGAAGCGACATAACCGGCCCCGAAACCGTTGTCGATATTGACGACGCTCACGTTGGACGCGCACGAATTCAACATCCCGAGAAGCGCAGCTATTCCCTTGAATGACGCGCCATAACCGATGCTTGTGGGAACCGCGATGACGGGAACACCGACCAGGCCTCCCACGACACTCGGCAGCGCGCCTTCCATCCCTGCACAAACGATGACCACGCGCGCTTTTGTCAGCGCCTCTCGATTTGCGAGCAAGCGATGAATGCCAGCGACACCGACATCATAGAAATGATGGACTTCGTTGCCCATCATTTCGGCGGTGACGAGTGCTTCTTCGGCCACGGGGATGTCGCTGGTTCCGGCCGAAACCACCGCGACAGTTCCCTTCCCGTACTTCGTCGAGTCCTTCTGGAGCACAATCGCACGCGCTAGTTCGCGATACTCGACACCCCGCACTTTCCTCTTCACTGCAGCAAATTGCTTTTCATTGGCGCGGGTAGCGAGGACGTTCCCGCCGTGTTTCGCCAGGCGCGCGTAAATCCCTGCGACTTGCGCCGGAGTCTTCCCTTCTCCCAGGATGACCTCCGGCATGCCCACACGCAGCGCGCGGTGATGATCGACTTTCGCGAATCCCAAGTCTTCAAACGGCATGTGGCGCAAGCGGTTAACAGCGTCGTCGGACGTAATCTTACCGTTGCGGACATCCTCGAATAATTTGCGGATGGATTCGGAGTTCAAGGAAGCACTCAGCCGTCAGAAGTCGGCATTCAGGGTTACAACACTAGATTAGCATTTCGGGAATGAGACTCTCGCTAGCAGTAGCTACGCAACGCGATGCTGGTTATCCGGCGACAGAGGACGGAATGCTGTTTACTGCGCTTGCCCGCACGATCGAGTTTTTATGGATTAAGAGAAGGTCTGTGCCTTGCGCGATGCGTTGCGCAACTTGTTAATCACCGCACCGCAGACCTTCGCTGCCAATCCAGGCTGGTAGAGATGCGCCAGGAACAGCCGTCGCAACCCGCTGGGCGCAACCTTCCCGGCCAGATAGGCGGCATAGATCTGGCTGCCGATTCTCTGACCAAGCTCGAGCGCCGACGATTCGAAGTTGCCATTCTGGCTCCGCACGGCTGCCTGCGCAATATTCCTGATCGCTGCCCGTTTCAGGGGAGAATGATCCGGTTCCGGAGCAGGACGTGAAGGATACAGCACCCGCGACCCGAAATACGCGATGGCGTGCTCGATCACGCGAGCATAGAAGCGGTCCAGCGTGCGCTGCTCGTCATCAACCACGGGTTCTGTTCCGGAGTGGCCGTTCACCCTCTGCGGTAAACCCTGGCAAGCGTGATGCAGAAAACGCGCGGCATCTTCCGCGGCGTGCATCATCTGAAATTCCCGCACGTAGAAGGCGTTCACCTGTGGCAAATAGGCGCTGCCACACTCTTCTACCCGGACGAGCATCTGCTTAAGATCGTCTTCACTCACACCTTTACGTAGCAGAAGCCTTCCGAGCGTTGCGGCCGACGAGCCGCCATAAACTTCGGGCAACATATCCACCAGGAACCTGGGCTGCGTGCCATTGTGCGAGGAGTAGCGGTTGATCTCGAGGAAGTTGGCGAGGCTGTCGATCAAGTTGTAAATCGTGGGAGCATAATCCGGGCTCTCGTCGCATCGGCTCCACTGATCGAGAAACAGCCGGTAGCTTTCGTATTTCTCCAGCGGTGTCGCATTGAATACGCAAAGAACGTCTTCCTTGACCCGAACGGCTTCGACTTTGGCGGCGCGCTCTCCTGCCGCACGCCAATAGAGCGAGTCGACGTTCTGCAGCACAGTCACAACTTTAGCTTCTGGATTTTGTTTGCGAATGGCTCGCGGCAGATGCCCGGGAGCCATATGCGACTCGCCAAAGAGCACGCAGACTACAGCGTTCGGATGGCGCTGCCTGATCTCTGCAATTTTCAATGCGGCATGGCGATCGCGGGCGCCGATTTTGCGCAAATCCTCGCGCGGCATGCAATCCAGGCCGTAGAGCGCTTCGGCGTTATCGCGCGCGCTGACGAGTAAATCGTAAAACGGAGCCCAGTCGTATCCCCAATCCAGATCGAAGCGGATGCGTTGCCGCAGTTCGGTTTCATCAATCTCGCGCCGCCACCATTCGTCGAGAATGTGCTGGTCGCGAGCAAAGACGGTCTCGACTCCGAGGACTACTGGCCGATTTCCGGCCAGGGCGCGCTGCTCAACCAGCGAAGCGGCGCAGCGCTGCGAGGAAGGCAGAGCGTGATAGTCCCCGATCAGGACCACGTCTGCCAAACCTAAGGTCGATTGAACTTCCTCGCTGGTCAGAACCGATTCGTAGGTGCGGAATGACTTATTGAACTCGCGAAGGTATTTCCGGCGGCCATTCGAGTCCTGCGCGCGAATCTCGCGCTCCACACCGGCGAGCGCGTGTAGTTGCGCTGCGCTGCGACGGGACCGGAGATTGGCCGTAGATGCCATATTCAGTTTCTAGCTATGCGTTTTTGCACGTCGTCTTTTGTCCGCGGGAGATCCTTCGCTCCGCCTGAACTGCGGCTACGCTCAGGATGACGCCTCTTTCCCAGAGTTACTCGCTGAACCTCCCTTCTGCTATGCTCCTCAGTTCGAGGGACCCTTGCTCAATCAGCCGCCGAAAAACCTCACCGTTGCGACTACCGGAGCCAGTGGAGCCCTCTTTCTTCGCCACTTTCTTCTCGCCGTCGAGTGCGATGAGCGCGTTCAGACCGTAAACTTCATCGCATCCGACAGTGCTCTGCGCGTCATGGCCGAGGAATTGGACCTCAAAGGCAGGTCCGATGTCGTTGCCCAAGTGCTTGGCTCGTCCGCTAAAACGTCAAAGAGCAAAATTCAAGTACAGTCGAACGCTGACATCGGAGCCAACGTGGCCAGCGGTTCATATCCCGCTGAGGCCATGGTCGTTATCCCATGCAGCGTGGGCACTCTGGCCCGCATTGCAAACGGCGTTGCCGCGCAACTAATTGAACGCGCCGCCGATGTCACGCTCAAAGAGAAGCGTCCCCTGGTGCTTTGTGTACGCGAAACACCCCTCAACAAAATCCACATCCGCAACATGTACCGGGCCGCCGATGCCGGCGCGACCATCTTTCCTTTGATTCCGGCCTTCTACTACCGCCCTGCTTCATTAGATGAGATGGCTCGCGAGTTTGCCTATCGCGTGCTGGCTCATCTGGGCCTGCCGCAGCCTCAGGCTTTCCATTGGAAAGGCTGAAGGATCATAAACTTAGCGGCCTAAGGCAAAAAAACTGCCCACATCAGGAACATCGGCAC
>DATEHP010000182.1:0-14543 GCA_035279505.1 Candidatus Sulfotelmatobacter sp.
TTCGCCGTCGGTACAAGCGAAATCTTCGGTGAAGGATTCATGCGTCGGCTGGCACGCTCTCTCAACGTGGTTGTGGTCGATCCTGATGCGAATCTCGTTTCTGCTATGCGAGCCGGGGCATTCGGTCTCCGCAATGGAAAGGTGCTGATCCTGTATCCAGAGGGCGAACGGTCCATCGACGGCACGCCGCGCATCTTCAAGAAAGGCGCGGCTATCCTGTCCACTCACCTGCAGGTGCCGATCGTTCCGATCGCGATTGAGGGCTTTTACGAGGCGTGGCCGCGCAACCAGCCGTTTCAGGGATTCAAGCCGCTGAAGATTGTGTTTGGAGATCCCATCATGCCGCCCCCGGAGAACGAGGCTTCAGAAGAAGCCTACGAGAAACTCACCGCGGAGTTGAAGTCGCGGGTCGTCACCATGTGGCAAGGTCTTCGCGAGAAAGCCTGACAGTTTCATGCGCGGTAACATTCCTTGCAGTTCACCCTATTTCGCACGCGGATGCGTCCGGTCGTACACCTGCAGCACGTGCTTCATCGAGAGTTGGGTATAGCGCTGGGTTGTCGCCAGGCGCTCATGACCTAGCAACTCCTGGATCGCGCGCAGGTCGGCGCCTTCTTCCAGCATGTGGGTGCCGAAAGCATGCCGGAGGGTGTGAGGATGAACATCGGGCGACAAACCGTTAGCGACGGCAATCTTCTTGATGATGCGTCCGACGCTACGCGTAGTGAGCCTCCCGCCACGCCGGTTGATCAACAGGGCGTTTGAATTCTTGCGAGTTTCCGATAGTACTGTTTGTCGAGCTTGAAGATATGCTGGCAGTGCGCTTTTCACGGAATCGCCGAACGGAACGTAGCGTTCCTTCTTCCCTTTCCCGCGAATCAGAATGGCTTCTGCGCTCAGGCGTATATCGTCGAGATTAATTCCGGTCAACTCCGAGTTGCGGATTCCGCAACCGTAAAGCAATTCCAGCATGAGCCGGTCGCGCTCCGGGAAGGCCGCTGCCTCGGGCATTTTGCCATCGAGCACGAAATTCATCTCTTCAATCGTGGGCACGCGCGGGAGTTTCTTCGGCAGCTTTGGCGTGGCGACCAGCTTCGCGGGATTCTGATCAACCTGGCCCTCCTGCGCCAACCACCGGTAGAGCGAACGCACAGCCGCCAGGGAACGTGCCACAGATGTTTTGCTCAGGCCCTTGTCATAAAGCTGAGAAAGAAATCCGCGAATCGCGATGTGGTCGATCTGCTTCCAGCTGCGAGATCCGGCATAGGCGGAGAAATTTGCGAGATCACCCGTATAGGCCTTGATCGTGTGTGGCGAGGCATTCTTCTCGCGCAGATGGCGGAGAAAGTCTGCGACAGCCTTCTCGACAATTGTGTTTGCTCTGGTCATTCCTTCTTGCCTGGTCATTCCTTCTTGCCTGGTCATCACTGCTTACCTTGTCAACACTTCTTTCCTTGTCATCATTTCTTTCCTTGTCATCCTGAGCGAAGCGAAGGACCTATGCGTTTCTGCCGCGATCTCATCTCGTCTTCGCCCTCGGATGATGTTTCTGATACACGCTACGCAGCCGATCAAGCGCGAGATGCGTATACACCTGGGTCGTCGAAATATCGGCATGGCCCAGAATCGTCTGCACAGTGCGCAGGTCCGCGCCATTCTCCACCATGTGCGTGGCGCAGGAATGTCGCAACATGTGCGGCGACGCATGCCTTCCCGAAGTCGCCGACGCCTTCCCGACCATCTGCCAGATGCGTTGTCGGGTCAGTTTGCGACCACCCTTTGCGATAAACAAAAACGGAGATGTCCCGAGTGGCTTATTTGCTTCAGTTTTCCCTGCTTGCCGCAGCAGTCCAGGCCGGCCTTGAGCGAGATATTCTGAGAGCGAACCCTGTGCCGGCTTCCCTAAGGGCACAATGCGCTCTTTATCGCCTTTGCCGCGCACCAGCATGTAGCCCGCTTCCAATTTCAAGTCTTCCAACGTCGCTGTCACCACCTCAGAGACACGCAGCGCTCCCGCATAGAGCAACTCGAGCATGGCCTGATCTCGCAAAGCCAGGGCAGTGGAATCCTGCCGCCCTGCTTTCGACGCGTGAACTGGCGCAGCCAGCGTCGCCTCGACCTCATCCCTAGCTAGAGACTTGGGCAAAACCTTCCACTGCCGCGGCGTTTCGATGTTCAGCGTCGGATCGTGCTCGATTCTTTTGTCCAGCAGCAGATAGCGATATAAATGCCGTAGCGCCGAGAGCTTTCGCCCAACGCTGCGCCCGTCCACTCGATTCGAAAAGAGCTGCTGCAGAAATTCGCGTACGTCGCTGCGGCGCGCCGTCAGCAGGAGCCGCTTCCGTTTCTCGATAAACTCCGCGAACTGTCCGATGTCGGTGGTGTAGGCCGCTATCGACAACCGCGCCAGTCCCTTCTCGATTCGCAGATAGTCGAGAAATCCCGAGAGCAAGCGCAGATTGACCGCAGAAGCCATATCGAGAGAAGTTTACTATGCGCGTTATCGGACGCTGCGAGAAGTGCTGAACCGGGTGCAGCCCAACCCGTTGTAGAGACGTAGCTTGCTACGTCTCTCTCACCGCGTCACCAGCCGGTAGTAAGCAACCGATGCGCCGCACGGAGCCCGCACTTCTGGTACTTGTCGTAAGCGCTCGCAGCCCGGTCACGAACCTGCTCGCGATTCTCTGCTGCGATCCAGCCGTCCAGTGCGCTTTTCAGCGTGTATGCTTCGGGGGCCATCAGTCCGGTCGTCCACAGCAGCGGATAAGCCCCGCCAGCCCGTACCGCCTCAGCGAAAAATTGTTTGCTGGCACACGCCAGGACGATGGCTTCACGATGACTCGCATCTTTCTGCTGCGGATAGTGCGGGAGTTGAAAGTCCATCAGCCCATCGTGGCCAATGTACGCCAGCAGAGTTGCGCCGCCATGCGCCGGCAAATTCACGGCGGTAGCAGTTGGTAGAACGGATATACCCAGCGTATCTGCGCCACCTCCAGCGGCAGATTCAAGAAAATCCCAGATCGCCTGCTTGATTTCAATTCCCCGATAGGCATCGGCAATCAGATAGACGTTCGCCGCTCGGTACTTGAATACGCACCGTTCAAGAATCGCTGGCTTCGGTTTTTGAATGCAATTTAGCCGCTCCCACTCCGACGAGCGCGAGAAAAATGTCTTCACGCCGTAAGCGGAACCCCAGTACAGATTGCGCGCCGCATCTTCGCCGTTTCCCAGTGTGGCAGCCACGGGAACGATCCCTTGGTGCTGATTGTCCGCCAGCGCGACGAATACATGTACCGAGCGGAGTTTCGCGTCTTGAGCGTGGCCGACATGCGCCCCAAAAGCGAAAAACGATGCTGCTAATGCGGCAGTCGCTTGGTGCATCAGCTTCCCTCCACGCCGTTCACTTCGCGCAGTACTTCCACCGCGTATAGCGCGCCCTGCGGCGTTTCCTCGTGCTTGAAGTAGACGAACACATTGCGCCCTTCCGCGATGTGCTGGCGCATGCGATCCACCATCGCCCGCCGCTCTTCTCCGCTGTAAGTCGGCTTGCGAAAGCGATAGTAGGCAAACGCAGCGGTCACAACGTCGGGTGTGGTCCGGGTTTCGGTCTCGGCGACGCACAGTCCAGCATTCGCGGATTTCAGCAGTTCCCAAGTTGCATCGCTGAACCACGAGTCATGCCGAAACTCAAATGCCGTCGGAACAGTACGCGGCAGAATAGCAAGAAAGTCCCTGAGCAATGCCGAATCCGCCTTCAGGTTCGGAGGGAGTTGAAACAAAACAGGCCCGAGCTTTCCCGCCGCGGCGAGAGGCTCGATCGTCGCCAGGAATCGAGGGACAAAATCTTCAGCTCCCTTCAGCCGCTTGATATGCGTGATGACCTGATGCGCCTTAACGCCGAGGCGAAAATGCGCGGGCGTTTCTGCCAGCCAATTCTGAATCGTCGTTTCTTTTACAAGTTGACGGAAGGTGAAATTCACTTCCACTGTGTTGAGCTTGGTGGCGTAGTATCCCAGGAATTTCTTCTGGGCCAGCTTCTCCGGGTAGAAGTCGGGCTTCCACGTCGGGTAGGCCCATCCTGATGTCCCTGCGAAGAGTTGCGCCATGACGTTGAGGTTTCCAGCGCCTTTGAGAA
Source organism: Candidatus Sulfotelmatobacter sp. (assembly GCA_035279505.1). GTDB lineage: Bacteria > Acidobacteriota > Terriglobia > Terriglobales > Acidobacteriaceae > Sulfotelmatobacter. The sequence continues at coordinate 4,136 of DATEHP010000182.1, forward strand.
TCGACCGGGATTATACCTTGGCCCTCTTCTTGCGTGCGGCCGGTTTCTTCGTGGATTTCTTCGAAGCCGGTTTGCGCAACGGGTGGCCCTCATGCGCCTCGGCCGCGATCTCAATCGGCTCGGACCCCTGCGCCGCAGCCGCCGCTTTCAGATTGGGCAACTTCTGCTTCAATTCGAGCACCGGTTCGAACAGATCCCCCATCTTCTCGAAGCGCGCAATCGTTTGAGACGACTCGAATACCAGCAACCCCGCGTCCTTTTTCTTCCACGTGCGCTCTACCTCGTCCCATGTGACTGGCGTCGATACCGTGGGACGCTCCCGCGCCCGCAACGAATACAGTGCGATCGTCGTCTTATGCTCGTCGTTCTGACTCCAGTCGACGAACACCTTTCCCGTGCGGATATTCTTTTTCATGTCCGACACGACCAGGTCTCGATGCTCCTGCTCCAGCAACTGCGCCAGCGCGTGCGAGAAAAGTTTGGTCGCCTCAAAGGTAGTCGGCGTATTCAGCGGCACGTAAAGCTGAAGGCCCTTCGATCCGGAAGTCTTGGGAAAGCTCTGCAATCCAAGATGCTCGAAGATCTCCCGCAACCATATCGCCACCTGGCAACATTGGACAATATTTGCTGGCGGCCCGGGATCAAGATCAAAGACCATCACAGTCGGGCATGTTATGTCTGTCGCGAGAGCCAGCGACGGATGCAGTTCGAGCGCGGCCAGATTCGCCAGCCAGATCAGCGTCGCTAGATCGTCGCACAGCACATAGTGAACGGTGCGCCGGTTCCGTCCACTCCAGACGGGCACAGTCTTCACCCAATCCGGCTTGTGCATGGGAGCATTCTTCTCGAAGAAGGGTTCGCCCTCCACGCCATCGGGATAACGTTTGCGCGTGAGGGCGCGACCGTGCAGATGGGGAAGGATCGCCGGCGCGATCCGCGCGTAATAGTCGATTACGCCCTTTTTGGTAAATCCGGTGGCGGGATAGAGAACCTTCTCCAGGTTCGAGACCTTCAGAGTCCTGCCCTGAATTTCGACGGTTGAGTCAGTCACGTGCGCTCCGCCTAGTCATTCTGCCTGATATTCCGCAAGACGCAAAATACAGGGTTGAATCTAACTTTGCCGCCCTGGGTCGTGAGTCGACGGTTTGACAACGCCCCTACCACCCACGTACTTTCAAACTTCTGCCCTGTTTGCCCGTCTAAAGACTATGTTCTTTGCAGAAATGTCCGCCCAGCCCTCGGAGGTTCGATGAAATACTCCTGTCTCAAAGGCGCTTTTCTAGTCCTGGTTCTTTCCACCCTTGCTCTGGCCCAGGATGTCGCCTCCTTCAAGAAGCGCGTCACGGTCAAGAAACTCGGCAATGGACTGACCCTCATTATCTGTGAGCGTCCCGAAGCCCCCGTATTCTCCTTTTTCACCCTGGTGGACGCTGGCTCGACCCAAGACCCGATGCGGGCCACCGGGCTCGCTCACATGTTCGAGCATATGGCATTCAAGGGGACCGATAAGATCGGAACGACGAATTATGTCGCGGAAAAGCGCGCGCTGGAAAAGGTGGAGATTGCCTACGCCCCCTATATCAAAGAGCGCGACAAGAGCGTAGCCCAGGATCCGGCCAAGCTCAAGCAACTTGAAAAGGCCTGGCAAGATGCGATCGCCGACGCGGACAAGTACGTGGTCCCCAACGAGTTCGGAAAAATCGTCGAGCAGAATGGCGGTGAAGACATGAATGCCTTCACCAGTTATGACGAGACCGCGTACCACTACTCCTTTCCCGAGAACCGCCTGGAACTCTGGGCCTATCTTGAGTCCGAGCGCTTCCTGCACCCGGTGATGCGCGAATTCTATAAAGAGCGCAACGTAGTCATTGAAGAGCGGCGCATGCGCACCGACAGCAATCCTTTCGGCCGCCTGATGGAGCAGTTCACGCAAGAGGCTTTCGCCGCGCATCCCTACCATCGGCCTACCGTTGGCTGGATGTCAGACCTGAATCACTTCTCTGCTACCGACGCGCAGAAGTTTTTTGACACCTACTACATCCCATCGAATATGGTGGTGGCGGTAGCCGGGGATGTGAAAGCTGCACAGGCTTTGCCGATCCTCGAGAAATATTTCGGGCGGCTGCCCACCCGCCCGGATCCCGACGAGGCCACCACAACGGAGCCTCCGCAAAATTCCGAGCGCCACGTCGTGCTGAAGGACATGTCGCAGCCGATTTACCTCGAGGGCTACCACCGGCCCGACTACCGCAGCAAAGACGACGCTGTATTTGACGCCATTACCGACCTCCTGTCGGAAGGCCGCACCTCGCGCCTGTACCGCTCCCTGGTGCGAGACAAGAGGATCGCCTCCTTCTCCGAGGGCTTCAGTGGATATCCGGGCATTAAGTATCCGCATCTCTTCGCTTTTCTGGCCGTTCCCTTGCCGGGACACAAGCCGCAGGAAATCGGCGAAGCGATTCACGCTGAAATCGAGCGCCTCAAAAAAGAAGACATCAGCGACGACGAATTGAAGATGATCAAGACCCGCACCAAAGCCAACCTGATCCGCGGCCTGGCCGACAATGAAGGACTGGCTACGCAACTGGCAACGTACCAAACCCGCTATGGGGATTGGCAAGAACTGTTTCGCTCCGTGGATCGCATCGATGCGGTGACCAAGGCCGACATCAGGCGCGTAGCGAACCAGGTTTTTGTCGAGACCAACCGCACCGTGGGAGTCATCGAGAACGCACCCGGGGGCGGAGGCTCGCCGGGTTCTGAACAAGGGAACGCTCCTGCCGACCGGGGAGGTGCGCAATGATGCGGAACTTCCTGGGTTTCTTGTTGGCCGCTGCCCTGTTCGTTCCGCATTCCCTTCCCGCGCAAGCCACGTGGAAGCAAATTCCGATCCCTCCACTGCGCTCTTTCAAACCGCAACAGCCCAAACGCATCGAACTGTCGAACGGCATGGTGATCTTCCTGCAGGAGGATCATGAACTACCGCTGATCGATGGCACCGCGCGTATCCGCGGCGGCTCAGTCAATGAACCGGCAAATAAGGTTGGGCTGGTCGACATTTTTGGCGAAGTCTGGCGTACCGGCGGCACCAAGACCCAGACAGGCGATCAACTTGACGATTTTCTTGAAGTGCGTGCCGCCAAGGTCGAAACTGGCCCCGGCCCTGACTCCACTTCGATCAGCTTCTCCTGCCTCAAGAGCGACCTAGACGATGTCTTCAAGGCTTTCCAGGACGTACTCCAGAATCCGGAATTCCGCGACGACAAGATCGATATCGCCAAAAAAGGCGAGGAAGACAGCATCTCCCGCCGCAATGACGATGTCGGCGGGATCGCTCACCGCGAGGCCACCAAACTCGCTTACGGCGCCGATAATCCTTACGCCCGTGTGCCCGAATACGCCACTGTAGCTGCGATCACCCGTCAGGATTTGATCGATTGGCACAAAAAGTATGTCCACCCCAACTCCATTATCCTCGGCATCAGTGGGGATTTCGATTCGGCAGCGATGGAGGCCCGCCTGCGTTCCGCCTTCGAATCCTGGCCCAAGGGCGAATCCTTTCCGCCGTTCCCGAAAAATGAATTGCAGTACACTCCTGCCAAGCCCGGGTACTATTTCGTCTCTAAAGAGGATGTGAACCAGAGCAACATCCGGATGGTTGCGCCCGGCACCACGCGCGACAATCCCGACTACTACGCGATCAGTGTTTTCAACGAAGCCTTCGGTGGCGGCTTCTCCTCCCGCCTCTTCAACGACATCCGCACCAAACGAGGGTTGGCTTATGGCGTAGGTGGCGGCGTGGGAACGAACTTCGGCCATCTAGGCATCCTGCAAATTGCCATGAGCACCAAGAGCGAGAGCACCGTCGATGCGATTCAAGCGCTCGACGAGGACATCGATGATCTGTCCAAACATCCGATCACTGACGACGAAATCCAGCGCGCCAAAGACGCCATCTTAAACGCATTTGTGTTTCGTCTTGACTCGCCCGACAAAATTCTTGGCGAGCGCATGGTGTACGAGTATTACGGTTATCCTCCCGACTGGCTCGACAAGTATCAGGACGAAGTCAAAAAGGTCAATGCTGCCGATGTAAACCGCATTGCCACCAAGTATCTGCACAAAGATCAACTCGCAAGACTGGTGGTCGGGAACCTCAAGGAGTTCGGCAAGCCGCTCTCGTCGCTCGGGACGGTGAAGGATATCGACGTCACGATTCCGGCCCCTCCGGGCGCGAAGCAGGATGAAAGTTCCAAACCCACCGCGTCGAATGCTCAGGGCAAGGAACTTGCCTCGAAAGTTGTCGCAGCCATGGGAGGCGAAGCGAAACTTTCTGCGGTCAAATCGCTTAAAGCCGAACTTGCCATGACGCGCAAGACGCCGCAAGGTGATCTTCCCATGCAGATGCTTACGACCATCGTGTACCCCGACCGTCTTCATGCCGAACTGCAAACTCCACAGGGCACCATGACGATCGTCGTAACGCCCGATACCGGGTTCGCCTCGATGGCCGGCATGGGCACGCAGGCGATGCCGGCAGAGCAGAAGAGTGAGACTCTGGAGCAAATCAAACGCGATCCCATTTTCATCGCGTCCCACTGGAAGGATCCGGACGTCTTCTTCTCTGCGGGTGGAACCGAGAAGGTGGGAGACATTGAAGCCCGCATCGTGGACGTAAATGCGGCAGGAGCTGCAATCCGCTGGTTCGTGAATCCGACAGATGGCCACATTCTGAAGGAAACCTATGTAACGCTTGGGCGAAACGGACCGGCACAGGGCGAGACCGCCATGGATGAGTGGAAATCGATCGATGGGCTGACGATTCCTCTGCAGCGCAAGAACAAGCAAAACGGAGAGGAAACAAGCGTAGTCGAGTATAAGAAAATCGAAATTAACCCAACTGTGGACCCGAAACTATTCGAAAAGCCCGCGGAAAAGGCGCCGGATAGACAATAGCCGAGTCCTGAATCAGCAAAGATCACAGCTCCCAATCGCCGTATACTGTGCGCTGATGTCCACAATCCCAACCATCTTCGAAGTCGGCACGACCATCGGCGATTACCAAATCATTTCTGTCATCGGCCGCGGCGGAATGGGGAAGGTGTTCAAGGTTCGCAACCTCCTTTCCGATCGCATCGAGGCCATGAAAGTTCTGCTGCCGGGTACCGATCCGCGCGCCGATCTGGTTGAGCGATTTCTGCGCGAAATCAAAGTCGTCGCCGCTCTTGAGCATCCCGCTATCGCCTCCCTTAGAACCGCTCTTCGCGCGAACGATCAGATTCTGATGATCATGGAGTTCGTGGAGGGAACATCCCTCCACTCCCGCATGCTTCAGGGAACAGTAGACACGGCCCGATCAGTTCGTTTCATGCAGCAGGTGCTTGATGCACTTGCGTATGCGCATCGCCGGGGCGTTGTACACCGCGACATTAAGCCGTCGAACATCCTCGTTACTCCCAATGACACAATCAAGCTCACCGACTTCGGGATCGCGAGCCGCAGCGGAGATCCGAGGCTGACCGGTGAAGGAGTTGCACTCGGCTCTCTGTTCTACATGTCCCCGGAGCAAATGAAGGCTGAGGCCGTGGACGCGCGCTCCGATTTGTACTCAGTCGGGGTGACACTCTTCGAGATGGTTACTGGTCAGCCTCCCGTGCAGGGCACCAGCTTTTACAGCATCCTCAAGGCGCACATGCAAGGAAAGCCGCGTCCCGCAACCGAGTTGGCTCCGCATCTGCCGCCGGAACTTTCTCGTATCATCAGCAAGTCTCTGGAGAAACTGCCGGACGCGAGATTTCAGAGTGCAGGGGAATTTCATGCTGCGCTGAGCAGAGTCACCTTCGAGAAGCCTTCGATTTCGGACGCAACAAGGATAGTCAGTGGACTCCCGGTCTCTGACGCTCCGACAGTTACTTTATCGATCGATGTGCCGCCGAGAGTTGAAGCTACCCCTCCTCCGGCCGTGCCGCAGACCTCGACCGCCTCGAAGTCCTGGGATCCCACGATGCTGGAGAATACACGCAAGAATCTGGCTGTGTTCGTCGGCCCGATGGCAAAGTTTCTGGTCAACCGTGCGGCGAAAAACGCGCGCAATGTGGCGGAGCTTTATCAGGCGCTTGCCTCGGAAATCGCCAAACCCTCGGACCGCGAAAAATTCCTGCGCACCCAGCCCCTCTGATAACCACTACTGCTGTTCCAGCATGCGGATTGCTTTCACCAGGCTCAGGTACATGCGGTTAAAAGACTGACCCAGCTGCGAAATCTCATCCGACCCCTTGATCGCGAGTTCTGGCACGCTGAGATCGCCTTTGCTGATCTGGTCCGCAGCCTTCGACAAGCGAGTCACCGGCCGAATCACGATCATGACGATCGCAAGATCGAGCAAAAGCAGCGTCGCCAACGCGATCCCGCCCAGAGAAAACATCAGGCTGCGAAAGGCACGGTCGGCAATCCCGAGCGGGACCGACATGGGAACGGAAATAATCTGCGCGCCAACTGTATCTCCCATCTTCCAGTCAAATCCATTGTCCTTGCCATAAACCCGGACCATGGCCGGAGGCGCTTCTTGCCAGGTGTTGTGGCAACGAAGACATGGCGCCACAGCCAGGATAGGCTTCGCCAGGAACAACGCTCGTCCAGCAGGTGTATCGCGCTCTCCCGAAAACTCCTTCTGCTCAGGATGCCCGCGGAAGACTTGAATTACGTCAGCCTCCCAATCGGCAGCACGGTCGCGCAGGTTTGTGGGGTTGAGGGTCGCTTCCTTGTAGGTATAGTCGGGATAATCCCCACGCAGATAGTTGAAGGCTTCCGTCGCAGCGTATGCGGGAACGGTTTGCGCCAGGAACGTGTCGATTCGCGCCTGGTGCTCCTGGAGCAGGGGGCCGACCTGTTTGGAAGTGTAGGTCCGCATGGCGCCGGCCGATCCCATCATCAGTCGCGCCTGCTGTACCACTTGGTCGTGCGCTGTCTGCTGCAAAAAAGAACGCGCAAAGTATCCGGCTGCGGCTGCTCCGGCGCCGAAAACGACAATCAAAATCAAGTTGAACTTTAGGAGAAGGCGCATAGGTCGCACATTATAGCGTGGACGACGCGCTCGCCTGGCTGGCGATGGCTAACAAAACCAGGAAGGCTACGGTGATCTCTGTACGCCGATTTTACGCCAGACGTGTCGGAATTCCATCCTGCAACGGATCTACCTGATCTCCCCTAAGCGCTCGTCAAGGCACTGAAAGAGCGTGAGTTCCCTGTTCTCAGGCGTTGGCCTTCCCCGTGCATTTCTTTCCCTAGCCAATCCGCTCACAACACTCACGTAACAGGAGGCATTTTGTTGCCTATGAGATATACAAGTGTGAAAACTCAGTACTGGCTGGCGACCTTGGCGCTCGCTTCTCTTATGTGGACGGCCTCTGCGAGAGCACAATCACAGAGCAGCGTGCCCCAAGATCGTGATTCTGATTTGAGACAGCAGCAACTGTCCTCTCTCGATCAGTTCCTGGATCAGCATCCCGAGCTTTCCGAACAGCTTCGGAACAACCCTTCGTTAGTTAACAACGAGGAGTTCGTGGAGAACCATCCCGATTTGCGACGCTACCTGCAGCAGCATCCTGAAGTACGTGAGGATCTGAATCAAAATCCCAATGCAGTGATGCATCAGGAGCAGCGCTTTGACCGGCGTGAAGACAGGGAAGGCGATCAGGACCGCGATCGTGGTGATGGGGACACAACGCGCGGCGAACTGAGCAGGATGGATAGCTTCCTGGAAACCCATCCTGAAATCGCTGAGCAACTGCGGAAAAATCCGTCCCTCGCTGACGACAAGAAATTCGTTGAAACCCACCCGGCTCTGCAGCAGTTCCTGGCGCAACATCCGGGCGTCCGCGACGAACTGCGGGAAAACCCCAGCGCGTTCATGTCTTCCGAGCAGCGATACGATCGTCGTGAAGACGCGCGCGCGATGTCGAATATGGACCAGTTCCTGGACGGCCATCCCGAGATTGCGGAGCAACTGCGCAAGAACCCGGCACTGCTGAATAACAAGGACTTCGTCGAGGACCATCCTGCTCTGCGGCAATTTCTCGCGGATCACCCCGAGTTGCGGCAGGAGTACAAAGCAAATCCGAATGCATTTATGCAGCAGCAAGAACGCTTTGACCGCCGGGAAGACTCCGGCATGCGGCGGGATTCGGACGTGAATCGTGCCGAACTAGCCAATATGGATCGTTTCATGGACAGCCATCCCGAGATCGCAGAACAATTGCGCAAGAACCCATCATTGGTCAGCAACAAGGAATTCGTTGAGGGCCATCCGGCTCTGCAGCAATTCCTGGCAAGTCACCCCGGGGTGCGGGAGGAATACCGAGAGAATCCAAACCGGTTCATGAACCAGGAGCAGCGCTTTGATCGTCACCAGGATGCCGGTATGGGCCGCGATCACGATGTGACTCGTGGCGAGCTTTCCAGCTTCCACGAGTTTCTGGAAGGTCACGGCAACATCTCGAATGAGCTCTCAAAGAACCCGTCGCTTGCGACGAATCAGGAATACCTTGAGAACCATTCCGCGTTGCAAACGTACCTGAAATCCCATCCGCAAACACGTGAGGAACTGACCGAGAACCCGCAATCGTTCGTCAAGTCAGCGCAGACGTTTGACGCGACCTCAAACGGCACGATGGTAAAAGGTACAGCCAAACTTCCGGCTACACAGCCGAAGAAGTAAAGCTGTCCGTGGTGCGCAACGGAAAGGCGGTCTTCTGCCGTCCGCCTTTCCCGATCGCATCGAAAGGACCGGAACAAATTCCTGGGCTGAAAAGAGGCGTCATGAACAAGAAACCAATTCTTATCACAATATTTTGTTTGTCGCTGGCCGTCCCCGTTTTTGCTGGCAAGAAACATGGCCAGCGCGCCATGATCGAAAAGATGGAAGCAGTGCCCTGCGGCGCCAAGGAACGCGGCCTGAACGGGCTGGGCAGCGTATTCGGGTCGGTCGGCGCCACTCACATCGATTCTGATGAGAAGTTGTGTCCGCAGTACATGCTGCGCACTGACGATATGGAGTACCACATTCGTCCTCTGGATCATAAGCATCCAAGGCTGCTGCCGATTGGACAGGAAGGCGAATTCAAGATTTCCAAAGACGTGATCGAGATGCGAATTCCTGATGGCGATCACAAGAAACGCCGCTATCAGGTCGTCGCCATGAAGCCGATCGACCCCTCGGATGCAACGGAGGTCGGAGGCAACCGGATGAAGTACGACAAGGGCCAGACGATAACAAACGACAAGCCGCTCGCCCAGAAGGCCCCACAGACAAAACCGTATTGAAACGCCGCACTTCCACGAAGACCACGCCTTCTCGCCCGTTCGGTACCGCCTAACGGGCGAGAACCGGCCTGCGGGAGCGCCAACATAACCTTTGGCCTGAGCATCTGATCTAAGCCATTGGCACAAGGCTTAACATTATGCGCTTCAGGTTCATTCCCCTTCTCTTATGCGTGGCATTTGCCATTTTGATCACAGGCTGCGGCGGCTCTAAAGGAAGCGGTCTCACCCCCACGCCACCTCCGCCTCCGCCTCCGCCTCCACCCCCTCCCGGCGGACCGCCTTCCGCGGGAATCACTGCCGTGAATCACGTGGTGCTGATGATTCAAGAGAACCGCTCCTTCGATCACTACTTCGGCCAGATGACCGCCTACAGAAGAGCCAATGGCATCCCTATCAACGGATCGCCGGCGACGATCGAGGACGAGAGCGCGGGATCGTTTTCCAACTTCTCTCCCGTGACGAATGCAAATATCGCGGCGTATCACAGCGGTTCCGTGTGCACCGAAGACCTGACGCCCGACTGGACAGAGTCGCACAAGAACTTCAACTGGCAGAACCCAGTCGGGGCCAATTCCAGTTCGCCGATGGACGGCTTTGTCGCACTCGCAACGCAGATCAGTCAGTACGCCTCCACGCTGGGAATTAACATGTCCGACCAGGACGGCCATCGCGTAATGGGCTACTTCGATGGCAACGACCTGAACTACTACTATTTCATGGCGTCGAATTTCGCGATGGGCGATCACTTTTACTCTCCGGTGCCCAGCAACACTCCGGCACAGCGACATTTCCTCTTCGCTGCGACAGCACAGGGGTATGTCCATCCCCTGCCGAAGGGTACCGTGCTCACAGCCAAAACAATCTGGCAGGAACTCGACGCCGCAGGCGTTTCCTGGAAGATCTATTCAGAGGAGACGAACCTGTACACTTTTCTGCAGGACTTCGCCTACTTCAACCAGCCCGGGGTGTCGGCGAAGGTAGTGTCGATCGACCAGTTCTCCATCGACGCCGCCGCCGGGACGCTGCCGGGCGTTTCGTTCATCGAGACCGGGCTGCACGATGGCCTTTCCGAACACACCAGCAACTT
>DATEHP010000183.1:0-8262 GCA_035279505.1 Candidatus Sulfotelmatobacter sp.
AATTCAGGATGCCTTTGCTTTAACCACTTATTAACATCCCGGTGCTAGCATGGAGTTGGATCGAGATGCCTTTTCGGAGGTGTTTATGATTCCTCTCTCAAGCGCCGTTTCGAGCGGGTTCACCTTTTCAGCCAACTGGCGCGGATTCGAACTCAAGCAGAACGACCAGATCGTGGCGACGCTTCGACGTCCAAGTGTCTGGTCGTCGAACTTCCTGGCCGCAACCGCCACCGAAAACTGGGTCATTCGTCGCGGCGGATTTTGGGGCAGTAAGGCAGAAATCGTCGACGCGGCTTCGCAACAACCGATTGCTTTCTTCAGGTCTGCCTGGGGCGGCAAAGGCACTCTCACCTTTGCCGACGGTCAGACCTTCTATGTGGTGACACGCGGCTGGTGGCATCCCATTTGGATCGTCATAACCGAGACGGAGCAACCTGTATTGCACTTGCACGCGCGGGAAAAATCCGTGGAATTGCACAATGTTGCACTCGCGGAGGGCCGGCTATTGCTCCTGGTGTTGTTCACCCTTTATCGCGTGCGCCAGGCAGAAGAAGCCGCGGCAGCAGCGTCCGCGGCTGCGTCATAAAGCGAAGCCATTTATTTCACTGCCGGAGCGGGATAGTCCGGCAATTTTTCTTTGTTCTGATTCGCCCGCTTCACTTCCAGTTCGTCGAAAAGAATGGAAGGCGCCACGATGCTGTGCGGAATGTTCGTGGGACGATTGTCGACATAGGCATCGCCGCCGGCAGCAACCACGCTGCTGCGCAGTGCCCGCACATCGAGCTCGCCAAAGATAGCCCCTCGCACCAGCTCCTCATGTCCATCCTTGGTCCAGATTTTGTAAAGCAAACGCGGCGTCAGCCTGGGGCCAAATGTCTCGACGTAGTAACAGTAAGGCAGGTCGCGCTGCTGGCACTGTTCGATCAGTTTCTTCTTGAGATCTTCCTTCGACGTGGGCTGGGAAGCGGTGACGATCAGATTGCTGTTGAACGGCACCGGCTTTCCGGTCGGAACCTGCGCCCGTCCGTGTCCATTGGAAGCAGGGAAGTCGCGAATGGGCTCGCGGCCGATGAGGTAGTTCACGAGATTTCCCTTATCGATCACGGTCACACGTTGTGCCGGGACCCCTTCGTCGTCAATCTCGTAATGACCGAGGAGAGGCTCGCCCCCAAAGGTAGAAAGAGTTGGATCCGACACCACCGACAGAAAGTCGGGTAACACACGCGTCTTATAGCTCGATGCGAACGCCCCCGTGGTCCTCGCGTTTTTCCCTAGTTCTGGCTTGCGCCCCAGAATGTTGTCACCGACAAAGTCGGCGAACACCGAGGCCGCTGCATCGGCGGAAAACAATACCGGGCCGCGGTACTCCTCTTCCACCAGGGGTGCGGTGCGCAGATCCTTCAGAGTGCCCGCCAGCTTAGAAGCGCGAGCTATGAAGTCACTGGAGGAAGGCAATTGCCGGATATCGGTTGCCACAAACGCGTTGTTTCGCCCCAGGCTCATGCCATCCGCGGCCTGAGTGCTGCACGAGATATACATTTCGTACAGATTCTGTCCGCTGCGCACCACCGTTCCTTCCGAATTGACGAAATACCGGTTGACCGCGTGAAACCTCAGGTTCGACTCGAACGATTCGATGTCGGGATCGTTCTTGTACAGGGCTGACGCTTCCTGCAGCATCTTCTTCCAGGGCTCAGGATCGAACTCTACCTTCACCAGTGGTCCGACCGACTGTACCGGATCGGCATGCGCGAAATCGTCCACCGGTTGATCGATGGTGAGCTGCTTGAGTTGTGCCTGTTTCGCCGTCAGGGACTCGGCTGCAGCTTTGTAGGCAATGTCGGTAGCTATCCACAGTTGGTGCCGAAGTGCTGTAAGGTCGTCATCGACCGGCATGAAGTAGGGCGTGCCTTCGCCCTGACCGACATAGCTGTCCTGCTTGTAGTCCCCGATACGAACCACGACGCGGATAAACCGAAACCTCACGCGAACATCGCCTCGCAATGCGCCGAACGACGCTTCCGCCGAATATTCGTCAACATCGAAAATTCTGTACTCGATGTAATAAGGCGCGGCGACCTGGTCCATTCTCAATTGCGACTTCGAGCGTTCGAGTTCCTCCCGCATCGCCGAAAGGACGACATCGTCTTTGCCGTCGGATTTTGCAGGCTGGGCCACGGCCGCTCGAGCCACGGCCACTCCAGTCAGAAGAGCGACGAAGAGGAGCAGCATGGAGCAGGCGTGCCTCATGATCCTCATTGTTTTGCTCCCTTGGTGGAATCCGCACCCTCCTCAGGGGGCGCGGGCAGTGTTGGCGGGCGGTTGAGCGAATGGGCCCGCTTCTGCACCTCAATCTCTGAGAACAGGATCGCCGGCGCTGCCGCAGCCACTGGTACTTGACCCGACTCCGCTCCGCAAACACCATTGAAGACATCTGTTCTATCGCCGGTTACCACAATGCGGTTCATGGCAGAAAGCGGTGTGCCGACTATATCGATGCCTCGCACCAGTTCATCCTGCCGTCCGTCCGCATACACGCGCCAGACTAGTACCGGTAGAACCTGAAACGCCTGCGGCATCGAACGCTGCGTGAGCGTGAACCCGCCCTGAATATCCTCGAAGTAAAGCCCGTAAGGCTTGCCCTGCTTCTTCACTTCCTCGATCAGTTTCTGCCGCAGGTCCGCGTCTTTCACCGTCTTTGTCGACGATACAATCAGATTCCCCTGTCGCCCCGTGGGCATCGCGCCCGGCTGCGAGCGGCCGTGCCCGTTGGAGGTGCCGAAGTCTTTAATCGGCATGCGCGACATCAGAAAAGTCTTCAGCACCCCGTCTTTGATGACCTCGACTTTTGTTGCTGGCATTCCCTCGTCATCGAACTCGTACCAACCTCCGAGGTCGAGGCCGTTCAGCTTTCGCTGCGTCGGATCATCGACCACGCTCAAAAACTCCGGCAGAACGGGCTGACCTACCTTCTTCGTAAAAGTCTGTCCCTCTTGCTCGCCCCGCTGCCGGTGACCCTCGAGACGATGTCCCAGCACCTCATGAAAGAAAACTGCGGAGGCCCGCCCCGAAAGCAGCGCTGGACCGTCGAAAGGCTCAGCTACCGGAGCGTCTCGCAGCGCCTTCAAATCGGTGGCCATCTTCTCCACTTTGGCTGCGATCTCCGACGCGGGAGGCAGGTGGTCCATGCTTTCCGCCTGAAATGTCTCGACGCGCATCAGTTCCATGCCGTCATCGGCGCGAGTTTCCGCCTGGATCGAAACGCGAACAAACGCAGTGGGAGTGACTACATGATTGCCCTCGGTTGAGAGAAAGTGAAACCGCGTCTTTTGCGCATTCACCAGCACAAGTGAGGAATAGATGTACGGGTATCGCCGGAACTGCGCCGAATACTGCCTTACAAATTTTTCAAGAGCTTTCTGGTCGGGAGTTGTTGCCACGTCCTTGTAGTCCGAGTGGGTCGGAGGCTTCTCCTCAGAGAAATCGGGAGATGTGTCTTCTTCCTTCGCTTCCACCTGTGTGTTGGTCTTCACGCTGGCATAGGCCTTGGACGCCTTGCGATATTCCTCGTAAGTGAGGCGCCAGAGTTCGTGCGCAATCGCGTTGCGATCGTCTTCCAGTGCCAGGGATCCGGATGTGCGGGCAGACCCTCGATTCTGTTGATGTGAATTGTCAAGCGCCGCAGTCCCGATGCGCATGGTGACGTCGGCAGCACGGCGCCGCACCCGCGTCGAACTCACCAGGCTTCCTTCGCTCCCCACTGCCAAAGCCATACTCTGGTCGTACACCGAATAGCTCAAAAAGTATGGCGCCGGGTCGAGTTTCCCAAGGCTCGTTTGAGCGCGCTGCAGCTCTTCCTGCATGGTCGTGAGCAGCACATCAGGCTTCTCGCCTGGCGGGGACGCCGTCCAGCAAGGGATTCCGGTGAGCAATGCATATGTGAAAAGCAAAAGGAGGCTGGCGCAGAAACGACGTTTCACCATGTGGAGCTGGGACTCCTGAAACGCGAAGTAACCCGTCAGCTTACCAGATCAGTTCGCAGGCCTAGGTCATCAGGAGCGCGTCCGGCAAGAAATCAGAAAAGAAGTCTTTTGTGAAAGTTCGTGGTCTTCGTGCTTGATGGTCTTATCTCTACGACGTTGGAGTGAACTTCACGTTGATGAAAGCCTCGTGTTGAAGTGGCCGGTTCCGCCGCGTTTTGCGCTGGCTTGGACAGCCGAGGCTGCTGTCGCTACGCGGCTCTACTCGCTGGTGAAGTAGTCCACGGTCACCGGATTCTCAAACAGGGAATAGTCTCGCGTGACCACGGTGATGCCGCTTTCGGTCACGAAATATCGCTGCCGGTCCGCCTCTGCGTCGTAGCCGATGGTGGTGCCTTCCGGAATGTGCACATCACGGTCGAGAATCGCCTTGCGGATGCGACAGCGCCGCCCCACGCTGACGTGTGAGAACAGGATGGACTGGTCAACCTCAGAGTAGGAGTTGACCCGGACATCGGGCGAGAGCACCGAATTCGTAACCTTGCCGCCGGAAACGATGCAGCCGTTCGAAACGATCGAATCGAGAGCGGTTCCGGTCCGTCCCGCTTCCGCAAAAACAAACTTCGCCGGCGGATACTGCCTCTGGTGCGTGCGGATTGGCCACTCTTCGTCATACAGATTGAAAATCGGAGAAACTGAAACCACGTCCATGTTGGCTTCGTAGTACGCCTCCAGCGTGCCCACGTCGCGCCAGTACAGGGCCTCTTTCTTGTTCTCGTCGACGAAGTCATAGGCGTAGACACGATAGTCGTCGACCATCTTGGGCAGAATGTCTTTTCCGAAATCGTGACTTGATTGTTCGTTCTCCGCGTCCTTCAGCAGCACGGGGATTAGAACGTCCGCGTTGAATAGATACACGCCCATCGACCCTGCCACTTTTTCAGGATTCAGCGGCGCGCGCAACGTGGTCGTCTTGGGCTTTTCCTGGAATCCGTTGATGCGACCGTCCTTGTCAACGTCGACCACGCCGAATTGATAAGTCGTCTCCGGATCGATCTGAATGGTGGCAAGGGTGATGTCAGCTCCCGAATCCAGGTGCTGCTTCATCATCTTGCCGTAATTCATCTTGTAAATGTGGTCGCCGGAAAGAATCAGGACGTGTTTCGGCTGCTCGGATCCGATGGAGTAGATGTTCTGATAGACCGCGTCCGCCGTGCCCTGATACCACTGGTCGCTTACCCGCTTCATCGGGGGCAACACTTCAATGAATTCGCCCACCTCGCGACCAAGGATGTTCCAGCCTTCGCGAATGTGCCGGTTCAGTGAGAGCGCTTTGTACTGCGTGAGGATGTAAACTCGCCGTAGTTCCGAGTTCAGGCAGTTCGACAGCGTGATGTCGATGATGCGGTAGATGCCGCCGAAGGTCACCGCGGGTTTGGCCCGATCGCGAGTGAGAGGATACAGCCGTTCGCCAGCCCCGCCGGCCAAAAGCACCCCGAGAGTGTCTTTCATTCCCAGCCCTCAGATTCCGCCGCGCTGCCTTTCCACCCCGAGGATTTAGCGTCACGGCACTTGCGGCGAAAAAACAGTTGATGGTAGCACAAACCGCAAAGGTTGCCGGAAAGCACACCGAGGAGCGAACTCGAATATCTTGCAGAGGAGTGCGTCATGGACAGGATGTTAGCCCCGCCAAACCAAACGTCTGTAACCCCAACGAAGATTGCTAAGCGCAGGAAAGCGGAAGTTCTGCCGGCCTGCTGCCGGTGATGTCCTTCGCAGCGCTCTCTATGGAAGGATCTCCTTCGCCAAGACGGATCTCTCCGTCGTAGCTACCATCGATCTTCAATGATTGAGGCGAACCGGGCTGCGGGACAGTTGCTGATCAGGTGTTGAGCCTCTGATCTACTTTCCTTTGTCGTGATGCTCTTCGTCGATCTTGATGCGCAGCGATTTCAGGAATTTTAAATCCTGATCGCTCACTTTCAGTTCGGGATTGGAGGACATCGTGGTAATCAGAGAGGTCTTGTCCGGCGATTTTTCGCCTTGCTTGCTCACGCCGATCGTGGCTTCCAGCACCAGGAAAATATCGTAGCCGCCCTCTTTAATGCGGGACACAACTTCAGAAATCTGCTCGGAGTCGGAAAGAGATTCGTTGATGGCGTCGCCGAGCTCTTTCATGAGTTGCTTGAGTTGTGGATCCACTGGGCCTCCCCGAAATGAAATCGCCAGCCTAACCAGTCAGATGCCGGCGGCGTCGGAACGGTTCACCGCCGAGTCGTGTTTGCGTCATTGTAGCTCCCAAGGCTGTTAAAATCGAGCCGTGAGCCAACTTTCCAGCTTACGAAAGGCCGGAGTCGCGTTACGTGTCGTTCGCGAGATGGCGGGCCGCAACCGGCGGATCAATGCGGCTTTGTCCGCGGTTCGTGCCACCGCGAGGTCGTTCGGCCACATCCTTCATCTTCTATGGCTTGAGGTGACCGGCACCGTTTTTCTGGCGATGGCCGGCTTCGGCGGAATCGCTCTTGTTCGTGAATATACCAAGTACTCGGCGGGGCGAGCGACCGCCGGTCGTGTTGCCATCGCCGTTTGCTTTACGCTCACGTTCGCTTGGTTCGGCCTGAGCTCGTTCCTCAGGGTACGCAGAAAGAGTCAGCGCCCTTGAGAGTGTTGTTGTGATACCAAGCTTTGTCATCCTGAGCGGCGTTCTTTTCTGCGAAGGATCTGCTCTCTTCTCGTCGGTATGATAGGCGTTAGTCTTGGAAAGACCGATGACTGAAAAGTCGAAGTCCGCCGTGGCACCAGAAATCGAGACCTCCTCCCACATCGCGGTCAAGCCCCTCTATATTCCCGCCGATCTCAAGCACACCGACTACGAAACCGAAGTAGGCTATCCCGGCGAATACCCGTTCACACGTGGTGTTCAAGCCACAATGTATCGCGGCCGCCTCTGGACCATGCGCCAGTACGCCGGCATGGGCGACGCCGATGAATCCAACAAACGTTACAAATACCTGCTCGCGAATGGGACCACTGGCCTGTCCGTTGCCTTCGATTTACCAACGCAGATTGGCCTCGACTCCGACCACCCTATGGCTCTGGGCGAAGTCGGCAAAGTCGGCGTGGCTATCGACTCCATCGAAGACATGCAGCGCCTCTTCGACGGCATCGAGCTCACAAAGATCTCGACCTCGATGACTATCAATGCCACGGCATCGATTCTGCTGGCTTTGTACGTAGCTGTCGCGAAGAGGCAAGGCCACGACATCCGCAAACTCTCCGGTACCGTGCAGAATGATGTCCTGAAGGAATACATCGCCCGCGGCACCTACATTTACCCACCGCAGCAGGCGATGCGCGTGATCACCGACATGTTCGCCTGGACCAACGACAACGTTCCCGACTGGAACACAATCTCGATCTCTGGTTATCACATGCGCGAAGCCGGATCGACTGCCGTGCAGGAAGTCGCATTCACGCTCGGCAACGGCATGGCCTATGTCGAGGCCGCGATCAAAGCCGGCCTCGGCGTCGACAAGTTTGCTCCGCGTCTTTCCTTCTTCTTCAATGCGCACAACAATTTTCTGGAAGAGGTCGCGAAGTTCCGTGCGGCCCGCCGCATGTGGGCCCGCATCATGCGGGAGCACTTCAAAGCGAAGAGTCCCCGCTCGTGGATGCTCCGCTTCCACACCCAAACCGCCGGATCCACATTGACCGCTCAGCAACCGGAAAACAACATCGTTCGCACCGCCATCCAGGCCATGGCGGCAGTTCTCGGGGGCACGCAGTCGCTGCATACGAATTCCTACGACGAAGCTCTTGCCTTGCCGACCGAGCAAGCCGCCCGCATTGCCTTACGCACACAGCAGATCATCGCCTACGAGTCAGGCGCGCCGCAGACCGTCGATCCGCTCGCCGGGTCCTACTACATCGAAACTCTGACCAATGAAATCGAGCAGCGCGCTGCGGAATATCTTGGCAAGATCGAGGTCTTCGGCGGGATGCTCAAAGCGATCGAACGCGGATTCGTCCAGCAGGAAATCCAGAATGCCGCCTACGAGTATCAGCAGCAGGTCGACAATCAGGAAGCGATTGTCGTTGGCGTGAATCGCTTCGTGGTCGAAGAAGAGAAGCCCATCCCCATACAGCGAATCGATCCTGCGTTGGAAACCAAGCAGATTGAGCGCGTACGCGCACTGCGGGCGAAGCGCGATGTCGGCACATGGAAATCAGCGCTGGCCGGCGCCGAAGAAGCCGCCCGCTCCGGCGCAAACGTGATGCCACG
>DATEHP010000184.1:0-34894 GCA_035279505.1 Candidatus Sulfotelmatobacter sp.
GTAGTGCTCCAGTTCGGCACGCGAGAAAAATCCTTTCTCCGGTTCGATTCGCGCCCACTCGATGGAGAAGCGATAGGCATTGAATCCAAGGTCTGCGAGCTGGTTGATGTCCTGTTCGTAGAGGTGATAATGATCGCAGGCATCCCCCGACGGCTCTTTGTACATGGTGTTGGGTGCTCGCTCGAGCAGCCAGTTGTCGCTGTTAATGTTGTTGCCTTCGACTTGGTGAGCGGCTGTGGCGGCTCCCCAGAGGAACTTGGGCGGAAACTTTTGAGACACAGCGGGTGTTACTTCGCCCGACAACGGTGGCTTGCCAGTTGAGGCGAGCAATCGTTCACCTAGCCCGATCCCGAGCGCAACAGTTGCACCTTTTTGTATCCACTCTCTGCGATTCATGCTCATCACGGTCCTGCGCTTTCGCTTACTTCACTTCGAAGTTGTAGGTTCCTGAACCCACGTGGACTACGTTCTCTCCGCCTTCCGATTGCGTGGTGACCGGTTGGCCACCCTCGGTCACGCGCGCCCCTGCGATCACAGGCAGGAACACCTTCGCCGATGAGTTCGCCGGGATGACGACTCGCAATGAGAATGGCCCTGTAGGACTTCCCTTCCAGTCGCTGACAATATTCCCGTAAACCGAATCGTACTCGGCCCGCGCTGATGGCATGCGCGGATCCAGATGGGGATGGATTAAGATTTCTTTGAAGCCGGGTCCGCTCAGGGTTGTGTCGATCCCGGCCGCGTAGCGGTATACCCAGGCGATCACCGACCCGAACGCATAGTGGTTGTACGAGTTCATCGAGGGATCTCCAGTGTCGCCGTTCCAGCGCTCCCACCACGTGGTAGCACCTTTGGAAAGCATGTATCCCCACGATGGATAGGTCTCATTCAGCAGCAGGCGATAGGCAACGTCGGACCGGCCGTGGTCCGCAAGAGTGAACAGTAGGAATGGAGTGCCGAGGAACCCGGTCGAGAGGTGCCAGTTGTGTCCTTCGATGTCCTTTACCAGCTTTTCGACCAGCGACGGTTCGAGCGACTCGGGCGCCATCTTTGTATAGAGGGCGACAACGTAAGAGGTTTGCGTTCCGGTTCCGACTGTCCCGTCATCTTTGATGAAAGTCTTCTGAAAAGCCGACCTGATGTTCTGCACGACTTCGTCGTAGTGTTTGGCATCGTCCTCTTTGGTTAGGGCGTGCGCCATCTGCGACATCATGTTCGCGATCAATGCCCAATATGCGGTTGCGAGCAGGTCTTTATTGGTATTGGGATCGGGCGCGAGCCAGTCCGCGAAGTTCGGACCGACTCCGTTTTTGCGGATGAAATCGGGATTCCGGCTCTGGATGAACTCCATCCAGCGCTGCATCGCGTCCCAATTCTTTTCGATCACCGACTTGTCGGAATATTGCACCCAGGTCGTCCACGGAACGATCACGCCGGCATCGCCCCATCCCGGAGCGCCGACCATTCCTTCATTCCATGCCGACGTTCCCTCAGTTCCTCCTCCTTCAAATGGGAGGGTATTGGGAGAAACGTTGGTAAAGGCTCCCTGGCTGGTTTGGGCATCGACAATATCTTGAATGAACTTCTGCGAGAAGGCGGCCACGTCGAAGTTGTAGCTTCCGGTTCGCCAGAAAACACCGGCGTCGCCCATCCATCCCAGACGTTCGTCGCGCTGCGGACAATCGGTTGGGATGCTGAGGTAATTTCCTCGCTGGCCCCACAGGCCGATCTCCCACATGTGATTGACGAGGTTGCTGGAGGTCGTCAGCTTGGCGGCAGGTTCGCCACTCACGCTGCTCAGAACCTGCCCTTTGATCGCATCGAGAGATGGCTTGCCAGGATATCCAGCGACCTCGACGTAGCGAAACCCGTGAAACGTGAAATGAGGCGCAAAGGTTTCTTCGCCACTGCCTTTGAGGATGTATGTGTCCGTCGCGTCGGCATTTCGTAAGTTTGCCGTGTAAATCGTGCCGTCGGGGTTCACGATTTCTGCGAATCGCAGACGCACTTTCGTGCCCGCGGCGCCTTTCACTTTGAGCGTGACCCATCCAACCATGTTCTGGCCCATGTCAAAGACGTAGGCTCCACCCGGTAGCGGTTTCACCTGTTTGGCCGACAGAGTATCGATTACGCGCACGGGCGCTGTGATCTGGCTTGTAACCGCAATCGATGGCGCATCAGCGATCGATGCTGCGTTCCAATGCGAATCGTCGAAGTTCGCTTGTTGCCAGCCTGCAATTTCTTGGCGGGCATCGTAGGTCTCGCCACTATAAATCTGGGATTCGAGAATGGGGGAAGCTGACGCTCTCCAGGAATCGTCGGTGACAACTACCTCATGAGTGCCGTCGGCGTAGTTGAATTCAAGTTGAGCCTGAAAACGGTCCGGTGGAGTGAAGAAGTGCATCCCGGCCCAGGTGAGTGGACTGCCATACCAACCATCGCCGAGAAGGGCGCTGACCTGATTCCTTCCGCGATTTACATCCTCGGTGACATCGTAGGTCTGATACAGCACGCGCTTGCGATAGTCGGTAAATTCGGGGGTGAGCGCGTCACCGCTGATGCGCTTTCCGTTAAGATACACACGGTAGCTGCCAAGAGCGGTCACATACAGGCGAGCGCTCCGAACCTGCTTCGACACTTCCACGGTACGGCGGAAGGAGGCTACAGGCTGAGGCAAGGGCCCGGGGTCGCCGAGTCGCTCGTCGCCCAAATCCGCGACGACATTGACGGCCTGCTGTGATGAATCATTCTCGGCAGATGCTTGCCACGTTTCCCCAGACGAGAACCGTTTGATCGAGCCGTTCGCTTCAGTGATCTTCACCAGTGCCGCAAGCGCGGCCTTCGCACTCTTCACGCTGGCATCTGGACCCGACTCCGGGATATCCGGCGCGGTCACCTTGATCTCCACAAGATTGTCGCCAGTCTTGAGTTCCTCGCTGATGTCCCGTCGATCGAAACCTCCCCATTCGTGTTTGTGGCCCACCTCCCGCCCATTCACGGTTGCGGCGTAATCTCCGCGTACTGCAAGGAATAAGACTGCCGCGCGGGGTTTATCCGCGAGGTGTACCTTCAAATGGAAAGTTACCGAACTTTTCGGAACTGCCGCCAAGGCATCCTGTCCTTTCACCCAAATCCAACGGATCTCCTTGCGGTCCGATTCATCTTCGGGATTTCTCCAGGTGATCCACTTCGCCTTCCAGTCATCCGGGTGAAGGAGACCCATTTCCCACCACGCCTGTTCGACGGAATCCGACGCCTTCCCCGCCGCATCCCAAACACGAACCTTCCAGTAGTAGCGCTTGCGCGATTCCAGAGCCGGGCCTTTGTAAGCTATTTCGACTGACTCGTCCGAGTTCGTTTTACCGCTGTCCCAAGCATCTGCTTTCCCTGAGCGCAACCCATCAAGGCTGCTGGCGACCAATATCTGGTAGGCCATTTGTTTCCAATTTCGCTCGGTGCTGTCGCTCTGCCATGACAGATGAGGAGCGGGTGCATCAATCCCCAGAGGGTTTTCCCGGTATTCACAGCGTAAGTGCACAGGTGCTGCCGCAACGGTGCTTACCGTGACCGCAAGTGCGACGCACATCTTAAGCAGAGTCGGGTGGTTCACGCGATTCTCCTGTCAGGATCGATCAAGGCCGTGAAGGCATTAGCTGTGTCGTGAAGAGCAGACGTGGACATGACTGCTGTATAAGCGAATGGCCGGGATGGTTTCACCGGGCGGGCACCGGTGTCAACTTGCGAACTCCCGATCACTTCCATTTCGCCATGTGAAAGGCCGCTCGAACCGCCGAATGCCAAAAACTGATTTGCCCACGCAGAAATGGCGGGATTGGAATCTGCATGATTGTTTCGAGTCATCGGTGCAGGTCGAGTTATATTTCGCATTGCAGAATGGTGAGGTGGAGATAACGCTGAGGCTTGGCTTCAACACACTTGAACGCATTCCATCACGAGTAAAGCAGCTAACTTCTTCAGTTTGCCGGAAACATGCCCCACTCCCACAGCGCAGTGGTGCGCTGGACCATGCGCGTTCCATTCATTCAGGAAACTTCTCGCTCCAAGAGAAAACCGATACCGGCTATTGGTGTTGCCGATTTCCAGAATCGGTCCAGACGTAGACTCTCCTTCGGCTGTCAGCAACTTAAGTTTGCCGTCGACAGTCTGCACGACGGAAAGCAAGGTGACGGGACCGTGCTTCACAGACATCTCCACCGAGAGCCCGTGGCCCACCTTCCCGTGATACACGTCCAGCGGCCGAACTTTTGTCTTTCCCTGTGCGATCGCAATGTGACCCGGGCCATCGTGTCCCATGAGGACGACATCGTCGTTGTAGTCCACGGCGTAGTATTCGGTGAAGGAGCCTCCGACGCCGAATGTGTCGAGAATCTTCATGGCCTGAACATTCTTGATTTCGTACTCTCCGGCCACGGGCACTCCACGGGCGGTCAGCAAGCTTGTGCCCAGGATGATCGAACTGATCGCATCCTCGTTGTCCGCCCTTGGTGTACCTTTGTGGTAGTAGGCGAGCGAGCCCAGATTGTGGCGCTCGACTAAGCGATCCAGAGCCACAGAAGTGCGAGCGGCGCGAAGAAGTTCGTCCTTGGAACAGTCGGCCTGAACGTCGAAGGCAGTCCTGAACTCTGTGACCTTGCGATTCGCATCTGCTTCGCTGACGTCGCGTCGCAGGGCGGCCAGTTCTTCTACTTCGACGATCTCGATGTGACCCCCGAAGTAAGCGCATTGCTGTGTGAGATCGGAGTAGATGTCCAGCATCCCTCCGTAGTAATGGCCCATCACCCCAAGGCGGTTGTGCTCCATGACCTGCGCTACGCGAGCGGCTTCGACCCAATCGGAAATCTCAGCCCAGGCGACAGGATCGTCATCGAGCGTTCCGGTGACCTGAAAGAATGGAATGCGGCAGCGATTAAAAACGTTTGCGATTTCTGGAACCGGACAAGCCTGGCAGAAGGCAAGCCACTCGCCAGTCATTTGTGTGCGGTCTCCGAGGTGATTGAATCGCTCATAGTCAATGGCCGGCGCAGGCGACAGGTTCAAAATGATGACCGGCACTTTCGCGCGGCGGACGGCCGGGAGCACCGTCGAAGACAACGCATAAGTCGTGACGTATAGAAAGATCAGATCAACATCTGCTTTGCGAAACTCGTGTCCGGCTGCAAAGGACTTCTCCGGAGTGTCGACGAGTCCGAGATTGATTACTTTCACCCCAGGACTCTCGAGCTTTCGTGCCACTTGCTCGGTAAATCGCACAAGCCTATCCCTGAGTCCGGAGAACTGTTCCCAGTACGCATCCAAACCGATGCCGAAGAGTCCGACCTTGAGTTGATCGTCTGACGAATTCATTCTGAAAATGTCCCTTAAGAAAAGACCTGTAAATCGGGAAGCATAGCCCGTGTTCGCCTGAGCCACAAGCCTGCCGCCCACCTGAAGTGGCGTTTCGAACTGCGAAACGAGCGAGTCTAACCGAAAAGAACTTCGAAAAATAGCGGCTTCGACGGCCTGCCCTTTGCGCAAGGATTCGCTGGCAAAGAGCATGTTGAAGCTTCGACGCCATTCCCCATTGTTTCTTATGACGAAATCGGCTTCTTCTTTAGATTGAGTGTTGACGTCGAGCACAGGCTGGTGCAGCATTCGATACTCGCCGATTGAGAGGCGTTCGATGTCCCTGGAGGAATTGCATGAGCATTCGGTTGCCATCACAAATAATGACGAACATCACTGTACTCATATTCTGCACTTTGGCTTCCTCTGCTCAGGAGCAGCTCATAAAAATCACGCCTCACTGGGACAAGGCCATCCACACTTCCCAGACCACCGCGACGCTGCAGGTTGTGGTCAATCCTCCTCTGCAGCGGGGGACGCCCGTGCATGACAATGCGTTCAAGGCTCTTCACGATCTCGGAGCGGACTATGTGCGCTACGTTCCGTGGCTACCCTATCCGAAACTCGGGGTCGCGGAACTGGAAGCTCCAAAGGATGGGAAAACGTCGTGGGACTTTACACCGATCGACCCCATGACCATCGACTTTCTGGAAGCGACGAAGGGACATTCGGTCATTCTCAACTTCAGCACCATCCCGCAATGGATGTACAAGACCGACAAGCCCGTTGAGTACCCCGCGGAACCGGCGCAGGTGACCTGGACGTATGAGCAGGGGACGGACCTTCGTGATCCCAGCATGAAAGAAGTCGCCGACTATTTTGCTCGGCTTGTCTCGTGGTATACGCAGGGTGGCTTCACCGATGAATTCGGCAAGCGCCATGAATCGGGATACCACTACGCGATTCCCTACTGGGAGGTGCTGAACGAAATCGATTTCGAGCACCACATTTCCCCGGAAACCTATACCCAGCTGTATGACGAAGTGGTCCTGGCAATGAAGAAAGTTCAGCCCAGTATGAAGTTTGTCGGAATGGCGCTGGCGATACCCATCGAACCGCACTACTTTGAGTACTTTCTGGATCACAAGAACCACAAGCCGGGCGTGCCTTTGGATTTCATCTCCTACCACTTTTATGCAGTTCCTTCGGTCGACGAGACTCCGGAAGTGGAGCAGTTCACCTACTTCGCTCAGGCCGACGGATTCCTCAAGTCGGTTCGCTACATCGAGGCAATCCGGAAGCGGTTGTCTCCTGAGACCAAGACTACGATCGACGAACTCGGCGTGATTTCGGCTGACGATCTCGCTCAAGGGACTCCCGGACACGTGGCTCAGCCAATTCCAAACTCCTACTGGAACCTGGCCGGTGCGCTGTATGCGTATCTCTTTGGAGAACTCACGCAAATCGGGATCGATGTTGCAGGAGAGTCACAGCTCGTCGGATTTCCCACGCAATTCCCCAGTGTCTCGATGGTGGATTGGAATGACGGGAAGCCAAACGCGCGCTTCTGGGTGCTCAAACTGCTTCACGACAACTTCGGCCCGAGCGACAAGCAGGTCGAGATTGAGATCACGCCGAACAATCCGTATGTCTATTGTCTGGCCTTCGTCACACACGACGGCAAACACCGCGTGCTGGCGGTCAACAAGCGTGATCGGAAATTCGATGTTGCGGTGACAGGCGCGAGCGGCGGACAACTTGAGTATGTCGATCAAACGACCGGCTTCCTGCCTCCAGCCATAACGAAGCTGAGCGGCGACACGACTAGCCTAGGCGGATATTCTGTGGCCGTCGTGACGCTACCCTAGATGCAGGAGTTATTGCGCGGCTGGTTCGACTTCCTGCTTCGTCACTTCTCGAGGCGAAAATACAGGTTCCAAACCACACTGCTGGGTTGACCTGTTATGCGAGCGCCGGTATTCGGCCGGTGCTTTCTCCTGTTCCGCATCGCACGCGTGAGAAAGATAAGTCGAGCCGAATTCAGAAAAGGGCAGACAGGCTTTAGTGGTCCGCTCGATTTAGTGGGCGAGAGGTTGCCGGGCTGAGTCGAAAGGATCGGTGCGAACCAGGTTTGCCAGAGCGTCGTTTGGATAGTAGTGATCCACGGTCCCAGGGGTCACCAGCTTATGCTCAACGAATACTGCCGGTGGGACTGGACGTTGGTTCAGAATGTCGAGACTGACGCGAATCAGATTCTCGCCGTACCGTTCGGGAAAGTAAGCCACTGAACCTACGAATCGAGTTTTGGGCTGACGCAACTCCGCTCTTCCCTCGGGCGACGCATTTTGGCCAATGACAGCACAGTTCTCTGAACGGCCCGCCTCCTGGAAAGCACGCAGAGCGCCGAGGGCGCTGGGATCATTGATCGCTCCCACCAGCACATGCCGCGCATGCGAGGAACGGAGGTGCCGCCGCACCGCTTCAAAGCTGGGCCCCAGTTCGCCGTCGCCATCCAGGTAAGTCACGCGACAGTTCGCGGCGCTGGGCAATACCAGATTGATGCCCACCAGCAATCCCGACAAACGCATGCGCGGAAGGTTCCCTGCCCGCTTCAACTCGAGCAGGAGAATCTCGTCCGCTTCTGAATGCCAGTGCTCTTTGACCCACCGCCCCAGATAACGGCCGCCGATCAAGCCGGCTTCGTAGTTGTTCGCGCCATAATAGGTCGCCCCAGGATGAGGAATATCGATCGCGATCATTGGGATGCCTGCCTCGCGATATTTTGCCGCAACGATTGGCGCAACTTCCTCGTCGGTCTGAAACTCGATCGCCAGGTCGACCTTTTCGCGCACGAGAAGATCCGCGTTTCGTTGCGCGGTCTTGGCGCTATAACGATTGTCGAGAGAGATGAGTTCTATACCTTCTGCGGCCGCTGCTCGCTGCAAGCCTTCGGACACCTCTCGCGAGAATTGATAGTCGGTGCCCTGCGCCGCATACCCCAAACGGTAGAGCCGCTGCTTCCATGGGCGAACTCGGGACTGATAAAGATTCTGACCAACTTTATCGACCATGCCGCATTTTTCGAGAGTGTAAAGAAGCCGGAACACCATCGTTTTCGGCAGGCCACACCGTGAACAAATCTCTTTCAGAGGCAAGGCCTCGCCAGGTGAGTGAAATGCGGTTAAGAGTTGAGACGAATGGATGATGGACTTAACGAGGTATCGGTCACGAGTCTGAGCGGCGGGGCCCATATGTGCGGACATAATGATCCATTTCCTTCATTTTGCAAAGCGAAATTTGCGATTAGCCGCCTGGGCAGAGCCTACCAGTACACGAAGAAGAAGCCGCCGTCGTTTCGGTGCGAGGTATTTGCTACTGCGCATCAACCTGGCTGAAATACAAAAGGTCGTCGGCATCGCTCCACAAAATCGTTTATGCTGTAAACGCCGCGGAATTTGCGGGGGACCTCTCGTCCGTATCAAACTGCAATTGACAGTTGGATTCTACAACGCGAAATTACCGCGACTGCCTGTAGTCACAGGCTTGGCAGTCAGGTGTGCGGGGTAAGAATCGATATCTTGCCTACTCCGCTCTTTGCCCCGCGTGAAGCCTTGCCAGGGCATTTCGCGGTGCGAAACACAAAGATTTGGCAAAGAAAACCGTGACGGAGCGAGAGATCAATTGTAATCTTCCGTCGCTAAGAGAGGTTTGTATGGGTTCGTCCACGAGTGACAAGGTTTTTGCCGCCCTTGAGACATTCCGCATCGAGCTGCCATCGTGGGGATTTGCCAATACCGGCACCCGTTTCGGAAAATTCATTCAACCAGCAGCGGCCACCACCACCGAGGAAAAGTTCAGCGATGCAGGCCAGGTGCACCTTCTGACGGGTGTCTGTCCGACGGTCGCGCTGCATGTGTTGTGGGACTGTCCTGCCGGAGTACAAAGCACAGACGAGATCAAGCGTTTCGCGAGCCATTACGCCGTTGCTCCCGGATCCATCAATCCCAATCTCTTTCAGGATCAAGAATACAAGTATGGATCGTTCGGCAATCCGGATGAAGCCATCCGTCAGCGGGCCATGAGTCACACCAAAGACAGCATTGAAATCGCGCGGCGGCTAAACAGCAGAGACATTTCTTTTTGGTTTGCGGACGGATCGAACTATCCAGGCACCGCCAACATCCGGCAACGCAAACAATGGTTCACCGACGGCTTGAAAATGGCGCATCAGCAATTGTCGCCGGACCAACGGATACTAGTCGAGTACAAACCGTTCGAGCCCGCTTTCTATCACACCGACATCGCAGACTGGGGTATGGCCTTGCTGCTGTCACGCGCGGCTGGCCCGCAAGCTAAGGTCCTGGTCGACACTGGACACCACTACGCGGCACAAAACATCGAGCAGATCGTTGCCTGGCTCTTGTCCGAGAACATGCTGGGCGGTTTTCACTTCAATGATCGCCGCTACGCCGATGATGACCTGACCATGGGTTCCATCGATCCCTATCAGGTATTTCGTATCTTCCATGAGATCCACTTTTTTGAATCCGAAACCGGCCGGCGCGCCGACATTGCCTACATGGTCGATCAGAGCCATAACCTGAAAGGCAAGATGGAAGCCATGATTCAGACCGTGACCATGGCCCAGCAACTTTTCGCCAAGGCGGCGTTGGTGGACACGAAGAAGCTGGCGACGGCTCAGAAGAACTGCAATCTCGTTGACGCTGAGTCGGCACTGCAGGACGCGTTCGCCACCGACGTCCGTCCCGCAATCCAGGATTGGCGAGAATCCAAAGGGCTGCCCAAAGACCCCATGGAAGCGTTCCGGCAAAGCGGCTATTTGGAGCGCATCACAAAAGAGCGGGCAGTGAAGAACTCCCACAACGTATCTTCGTATGCCTAGCCCCACTCACCCGAAACCTTATCTGGCCTTCGATTTCGGAGCCGAAAGCGGACGCGCGGTTCTGGCGCATTTGCAAACCGGCATTTTGACAATCGAGGAGGTCCATCGCTTTCGGAATGAGCCTGTGGAGTACGGGGGATCTCGTCACTGGGACGTGCCCCGATTGTGGTTCGAAGTCCGCAAGGCTCTGGCCGGCGTGGAACAGGTTGAATTGGCGGGCGTCGGCGTCGATGCGTGGGGCGTGGATTACGCTTTGCTCGGCGAGCACGGCGAATTGCTTCAGAACCCGTATCACTATCGGGACCGCCGCACCGAGGGCGTGATGGAAGAGGTGTTTCGAAAGGTCGCGAAGGATCAGATCCATCGGGCGACGGGCATCCAATTCATGCCGATCAACACGCTTTACCAACTCTTCGCCGCCCAGCGGGACACTCCCTCCATCATGGCGGCAGCGAAGCAATGGCTCACCATTCCAGATCTCTTCAATTACTGGCTGACCGGAAATGCAGTTTGCGAATTCACGAATGCCACAACGACCCAACTTGTCGATCCGCTCCGACGCACATGGGCAATCGATCTTATGCAGAATCTGGGCCTGAACTCCAGCTTGCCGGCACCTATTGTCGAGCCGGGCTCGATCCTCGGCACTCTGCTCCCATCACTCGCACAGAACTCCTCTTTGGCAGGGACTCCGGTGATTGCCCCCGCTTGCCATGACACCGGATCTGCCGTCGCCGCCATCACCGCTCGCGATGGCACTGCATTCCTAAGTTCAGGAACATGGTCGCTGATTGGCACCGAACTCGATGCGCCCGTCATTACTCCGGAGGCGCTCAGGTTGAACTTTACGAACGAAGGCGGAGTAAACGGAACGACACGGCTGCTGAAAAACGTGATGGGACTCTGGATGTTGCAGGGTTGCAGAAACTGCTGGAGCGCTCGGGGTCAAAGTTCCGACTATCGGGAACTCGTCGAATTGGCAGGCCGCGAACGCGCTTTCATACATCTCGTTGATCCAGATGACGACGCCTTCCTGCGTCCGACCGACATGCCGGCCGCCATCGATCAATTCTGCCGGAAGACCCATCAACCTGCCCCCGCGACTCCGGGCGCTTATGTGCGATGCATCCTCGAAAGTCTGGCTCTCAAGTATCGACTGGTTCTGCGCAGTCTGGAGCGGCTTTGCGGAAGGCGCATCGATCAGATCCACGTGATCGGCGGCGGCTCGAAGAATCGATTGCTGAATCAATTCACTGCGGATGCGACCGGGAAAAAAGTGCTGGCCGGGCCTGCCGAGGCCACCGCTCTCGGGAACATCGCCATGCAAATCCTGGCAACCGGCGAAGCTTCCTCTCTTCAACAGGTCCGCGCCGTCATTGATCGATCGTTTCCAACGGAGGTCTTCGAGCCTGTGGAGACCGACAAATGGGAACAGCAAAGCGAGCGCTTCGAACAGTATTGCGAGATGACTTATGCCTGAAATCAAAGAAACAACGTACTTGAAGGACCTGTGGAACAACCAGCACGCCCGTGAACTGGGTGAAAATCAATTGGCGCTCTTGCGATACCGGTCTAACTTGCTGGGCGCGGATCTCCGTATCACCAACTTTGGCGGCGGCAACACGAGCTCGAAGATCGAACTGCCGGACTCGTTCACTGGAAAACTCGTCCGGGTGCTGGCAGTCAAGGGCAGTGGCGGCGACATCGGCTCGATCACCGAGTCTGGATTCGCTCTTCTTTATCTCGATCGTCTCGAGCACTTGAAGGAGCTTTACCGCGGCGAGAAGTATGAGGATGAGATGGTCCGATACTATCCTCTCTCCGCCTTTGGCGAGAATCGTGTTGCCGCTTCCATCGATACTCCTTTGCATGCGTTTCTCCCCTTCCCGCACGTCGATCATCTCCATCCTGACTGGGCAATTGCACTGGCCGCCAGCGCGAATGGCAAACGAAAGCTGGATCAATTCAACAAGGAATTCGGTCGCAAAATCGTCTGGGTTCCATGGCAGCGGCCGGGTTTTGAGCTGGCACTTCTGATCGAACGCGCAGTCAACGAGAATCCGGGTGTCGAAGGCCTGATCCTCGGAGGCCATGGCCTGTTCACGTGGGGAATCACACAACGGGATTGCTATCTGAACAGCGTCCACACCATCGACCAGATGGGTGAATTCATTCAGCAGCATCGGGCGAAGAAAGGCTCTCAATTCGGTGGAGTTGAGCACTCGCCTGTTCAAGACCGCAAGGTCATCGCTACGCAGATTCTTCCTGCACTGCGGGGGACGGTATCCTCGAACCGTAGAGTCATCGCGCACTACGCCGACGATGACGATGCGCTGGCCTTTGCCGGATCGAAGTGGGCCAAGGAATTGAGCTCTCTTGGAACCAGTTGTCCCGACCACTTCTTGCGAACAAGAGTGTGCCCGTGGTTCATCGATTGGGACCCGGCCCGAGAAGGCGTTGAAGCCCTCAAGAAACGAATCCACAATGAGGTCGCCGGCTATCGTGAAGGCTATAAGAAGTATTACGAAGAGTGGGCGACCAGCGAATCTCCCAAGCTTCGTGATTCAAATCCATCGGTCGTAGTAATCCCTGGACTCGGCCTCTTCGGCTTCGGCAAGAATAAGAAGGAAGCACGGATCACGACTGAGTTTTTCATCAATGCCATCCACGTGATAGCCGGTGCAAATGCTTTGGAGGACGGGAAGGTTTCCCATCCGCTTCCACAGGCGCGGACCGCAGAGCAGTCCAGGCAATTTACTGAATTTCACAACTATGTTGCGTTACCAAGATCGGAGGCATTCCGTATCGAGTATTGGGCTTTGGAGGAAGCCAAACTCCAGCGCATGCCCGCTGAAGCGGAGTTCAGCCGCAAGATCGCCCTGGTCATCGGCGGAGCCAGCGGAATCGGCCGTGAAGTGGCCCTACTCCTCGGCCGCACGGGAGCACACGTTGTTGTCGCCGATTTCGATCAGACAGGCGCCAACAAAGTAGCGGAGGAGCTTGGCGCCCATACTTCTTCCGAATTTGTAGCCGCGACCGCCGTCGATCTCAGTTCCTCGGAGTCTCTAGCCGGGGCAGTCCAATTCACGATTTCGAAGTTCGGTGGCATCGACATTGTTGTGAACACCGCCGCGATCTATCCCGTGCCCGGTCCTGATGGAGAGCTTTCTGAGTCGCAATGGGCTAAGACGTTCCTAGTGAATGTAACCGGCAATTACATTCTCGCTCGGCAAACGGATTGGGTGTTCAAAGATCAAAGCCTGCCTGTCACGATGGTCCTTACCACATCGGCGAATGCGGTTGTACCCAAGAAAGGCAGCGAAGCTTACGACACCAGCAAGACGGCTTTGAATCACTTGATTCGCGAACTTGCCATCAAGCTCAGCCCGCATGTGCGGGT
The DNA here is from genome assembly GCA_035279505.1 of Candidatus Sulfotelmatobacter sp. GTDB lineage: Bacteria > Acidobacteriota > Terriglobia > Terriglobales > Acidobacteriaceae > Sulfotelmatobacter. The sequence continues at coordinate 13,647 of DATEHP010000184.1, forward strand.
GAACGGGATAGCGCCTGCAACCGTCGTCGCCGGGTCCACAATGTTCCCCCGCGATCGCGTCATGCAATCTTTGCAAAAGTACGGGATAGAATTCTCTGAGTCCGAGACGACGGAAGATCTGCGCAGTAAGCTGGCTGATTTCTACGCGCAGCGCACGCTGACCAAGCGGCCCATCCTGCCGCAAGATTGTGCTAACGCCATTGTGTGGCTGGCCAGCGATCAGAGCGGCAAAACCACAGGACACGTGATCCCGGTAGATGGGGGCTTATCCGAAGCCTTTCTTCGTTAGGTGATTTTTTTTGTTCAGGAGCTGAAGATGCAGCGCATCTGCTTTGTATTGCAAGTCAAGCCGGACCGGCTCGAAGAGTACAAGAATCGCCACCGCCAGGTGTGGCCCGAGATGCAAACAGCGCTCCGTGAAACCGGATGGGGGAATTACTCGCTGTTCCTGCGCGATGACGGCCTTCTCGTCGGGTATTTGGAGACTGAGGACTTTGAGCGCGCCCGGGGAGGGATGGCCCAGCGAGAGGTGAATGACAGATGGCAACGGGAGATGGGTGACTTCTTTGTTCAGCCTGATGGAGTTCTCCCAGATCGCGCAATGCGTCCGTTAGAAGAAGTGTTCCACCTTTAATCACATTCGAGGAATCAATGAATCCAAACCCGGCACTGGGAGTCCTTTTTCACTGGCTCGGCGGCCTCGCCTCGGGCAGCTTCTACGTTCCCTATAAGGGCGTGAAGCACTGGGCATGGGAGACGTACTGGCTGGCGGGGGGATTCTTTAGTTGGATCATTGCCCCATGGATTCTGGCTTCGCTTCTCACCAAAGATCTCTTCGCGGTGCTGGGTCAAGCTCCGGCCTCCGCACTTTTCTGGGCGTTCTTCTTCGGGCTGTTGTGGGGCGTCGGCGGGCTCACCTTCGGTCTCACCATGCGCTACCTCGGCCTTTCACTGGGGATGGCGGTCGTGCTTGGATTGTGCGCAGCCTTTGGCACGCTCATGCCTCCAATTTTTCGCGGTGAATTCATGACCCAGGTTGTGGGGACTTCCTCAGGCCGCGTGATTCTCTTTGGGATTTTTGTCTGTCTCGCCGGGATTACCGCGGCTGGTTTTGCGGGCATTTCGAAAGAACGGGTCATGTCACCCGAACAGCAACGAGCCGCCATTGAGGAGTTTGATCTGCGCAAAGGGATTGGAGTCGCTGTTCTTTCCGGCGTCATGAGCGCATGCTTCGCTTATGGCCTGGCGGCGGGCGATCCGATCAAAACTCTGACCGTGCAGCACGGCACCAGCAAGCTCTGGCAGGGATTGCCGGTGCTGATCGTCGTCTTAGTGGGCGGCTTTCTCACAAACTTCATCTGGTGCCTGATCCTTTTGACGCGCAATAAAACGGGGTACCAGTTCTTCGATTCGCAAATTCGATTGGACGTGCCAAAAGACGAACCGATTATCGAGACTGCCGTCGACGCGCCCAGCCGCGAGGTGGTGGAGCACATTGGCTCGTCACACCCGAGAGGAACTGCGATTGCCCTGATCGCGGATGCATCGCCGCGGCCGGCCGTCGTCCAGGCGCCCATGCTTCGCAACTATCTTCTCTGCGCCTTGGCGGGCACAACCTGGTACTTCCAATTCTTCTTCTACACCATGGGTGAGAGCCAGATGGGACGCTATGGCTTCTCCAGTTGGACGCTGCACATGGCCAGCATCATCATCTTCAGCAGCCTCTGGGGAATCGGCTTCAAAGAGTGGAAAGGCGCCGGTTCTCGTGCCGCATCACTGCTTGCTTTAGCACTCTTTCTGCTGGTTGCGTCGACAATGATCGTTGGCTACGGCAACTATCTTGGGTTGGCGAATACTGCGCGTTAGTTATGAAAGAAATTATGCTCTGCGCTCTTTAGTCAGGCAGAGCTCTTCCCCGAGTTTCCACTGAGAGGGGAATGACCAATAAACCAATTCCGAAGGCAATCGCCGTAAACGCAACTGGCTTGCCGAGAGTGCCGATCCGGCTGACCAGCGCTCCAAGTGCGAAGTTTACCCCGGCCGCAATGAACCGCCCGAACGAAGTAGTGAAGGCAAATGCGGTCGCGCGAACCGTGGTAGGGTATTGTTCCGGCAGCCAAAGACTGAAGATCGTGAAGTTCCCGCCAAAGACGCCCAGGAAGAACATCACCGTGATGAATGGGCGTAATCCGTGCGGCAAGTAGAACGCCCAGCCGAAGCTCAGCAGGATACAGATCGCCATGCCAATGAAATAGCAGGCGAGAGTTCGCTTGCGGCCCATTCGTTCGGCCAAAGGAGGAGCCGCCAGGCATCCAAGGATCGTCCCCAATGACACCAAACCCATACCGAAAGAAGACGTCTGGACGGCTCGCGCTTGTGACATCCCCTCTCGCTTGGCGAGGCTGATGATCGCCGTCGGCGCATACACGGCTGCCGCCCACAAACCGCAAATGGCCGACGCCAGTAGAACAGTGTTGACCAGAGTGCGCCGTGTGTAAGGAGGTTTGAAGATTCGGCGCAGAGACGAGAGTTCGCCTTCGGCTTTCACCTTGATCTTTTCTTGCCAGCGCTCGGGTTCTTTCAGTCGTGACAGAATCAAGGCAGCCACGACGACGGGCGTTAGCCCGCACCAGAACATGGCACGCCAGCCATAGCGTGCTGCGATCGCATAGTTAAGCGCGGACGCCAGAAAAAAACCGGCATAATAGCCAGTCTGCAAATATCCAGCGCCCATTTTGCGGCGGTCTTCCGGCCACGCTTCGGCAACGTAGGTCCCCGCCAGCGCCCACTCGCCACCAATGCCGATCCCTGCGAGTAGCCGGAACAATCCCAATTGCCACACTGTCTGCGATAGCGCAGCCAGGCCCGTGAATGTTGCATAAACAAAGATGGTGGCAGCCAGCACGCGGGTGCGCCCGAACCTGTCGGCAATCGGGCCGCAAATTAACGACAGTCCCCATCCGATAAGGAAGAGGGCAAACAGGATCGATCCGGCGAACCCGACATTGGCCGGAGTGGCTTCGTAGCCAGACCGCGGAAGAAGTTCCGTGAGTGCGGGAGTCAGGACGAGAGCGTAGATCACCGAATCCATTCCGTCGAGCGTCCATCCAGCCCATGCTCCCCAGAACCCAGTGATTTGCTCCCGTGAGAGCTTTGTGCGGATCGGGCTCACTACACCAAGCGCCACGCTTTTCTCCTTCGTGGGCAGGAGCATAACACGCAGGCCAGGAGGGATATCTAGATGGAGCGATCGCTGCCCGAGGTCTGAAACATCGCTACCAATGTGGGCTTCATGACCTTCCCCATCGCATTGCGAGGAAGCTTATCCAGCACGAGGAGGAGAGAAGGCAGCTTGTGAGTTGCCAGTGATTTCCTGGCCCATGCACGTAAAGACGAGAGATCCAGGGTCGCGCCGTCATTCAGAACTACGGCAGCAGAGACGCGCTCTCCCCACTCTGGATCGGGCACTCCCACTACGGCACATTCCGCTATCGCTGGATGGGCGCGCAGTGCTTCCTCAATCTCCAGTGCGGATACCTTATGACCGCCAGTCTTGAGGATGTCCACGCTCGTCCGCCCCAGAATGCGATACACACCGCCTTCGACCATGGCAGTGTCGCCCGTACGAAACCACCCGTCGCGGAAAGCAGCGCGGGTTGCGTCGGGCTGGCCCCAGTATTCGGCGAACACGTTCGGACCACGGACTTCGATTTCGCCCGGCGTTCCGGGAGGAACCGGATTACCATCGTCCCCCACAAGCTGAACTTCGACGCCCACCAGCGGTGTACCGACACTGCCTGGTACACGCCTGCCCCGCAACGGGTTCGACAGCGCCATGCCAATCTCGGTCATGCCGTAACGCTCGAGCAGAGTGTGGCCACTGATTTCCATCCAGCGTTGCAGAATACTCACCGGCAATGCTGCCGAACCGGACACCATCAAGCGCAACTTGCCGCATGCCTGTGTCAGGTCCGCGCGGTGCGCCGGGGCAGCCGACTCCCAGGCTGCGATAAGCTTCGCGTAAATGGTCGGCACCGCCATGAAAACTGTCATCCTGCCGGCCCCGATATGGTCCCAAACACTATTCGCATCGAATCGCGGCAGCATGCAGCACGTCGCCCCCGACCACAGCGCGCAAGACACAACGTTGATGATTCCGTGCACGTGATGCAGTGGCAGGCACAGCAAAATAGCATCGTCAGCGGACCACTCCCAGGCTTGCACCAGGCTCATGATCTGCGCAGTAATGTTCGCATGAGTAGTCACCACGCCCTTCGGCCTGCTGGTCGTTCCACTGGTGTAGAGAATCATCGCGCGCTGGTCGCTGGTGACTTCCGGCAATCGCGCCGTTTGAAACGCGAGCAGATGCTCGCATGGAAATGCGCGAATCCCACGAGCGGTAGCGATCGGCTCCAGAAGGCCGGCAGAAGAAGCGTCGAATACCAATATCGATGTTGCGGTGTCGTCGATAAGATATTCCAGCTCAGGCTTCGTGGAATTTAGCGGTAACGGAACGGCAACGCCACCTGCCCGCCAAATGCCCCACTGCACTGCAACCCACGGAAATCCCGGAATAAGCAGAAACGCCACGCGATCTTGGTGCAGATCCTCCCGGCCCGCAAGTAGTGCGGTGGCCACGCGCGACGACGCATCAAGCAGCTCGCGATAGGTGAACGCTCCCTGCGAATCGACGACCGCGGTCCTTCCGAAGTGCCGCTCGGCGTAAACATGGAGAAGATCGAGACTGGTGCGGCTGATCACGTGCAGACTCTACGTCGTCATCGGTTGGACTGTCCACTTGTCCGGAAATCTGTTTCTGCAGGCAACGAAAAATAGAAGACGGAGCCCCGGCCGAGCTGACTGATTACAGCGATCTTGCCTCCGTGCAATTCGACGATGGCTTTCGCAATCGGAAGCCCCATACCGGTACCGGGCATCAACATGCGCTGGTCACGGCCGCGATAAAACTTTTCGAAGATCATTTCTTGTTCCATCTGGTCAATGCCAGGTCCCTGATCCGCCACACTCGTGACCACTTCCGATCCCTCCGCCTCGACAGTGATGTGGATCGGAGCCTGTGCCGGGGAATACTTTCCTGCATTATCCAGAAGCTGCGAAATCACCTCGGTGATTCGTTCGAGATCCATACGGACCGGAGGGATTTTTAGAGAGATAGAGATTTCGAGGGGATGGTTGCGCAATGCTGGCTGGGAATTCCTGACGGCTTGATCGACGGCTTCCCGCATCTGATGCGCTTCGTATTGAAAATGGAGTTGGTGGGCGTCCAGTTGGGCGACCTCTCCGGCCTCGCCGACCAGGCGATTGAGCCGGTCGCTTTCTTCATTGATTACCTGCAGCAGATCGGTGCGCTGCGCTGGATCGAGATTCGTATCAGAGAGAAGTGTTTCGGCTGACGCCTTAATGGAAGTCAGCGGTGTGCGGAACTCATGAGTGACCGAGTCTAATAAGACCGAACGAAGCCGATCACTTTCGCGGGCCGCTTCACTTCGCGTTAGTTTTTCGACAGTGTTCGCGCGCTCGATCGCGATCGCGACCAGACTGCCAATCGCCTCCAGGCTCTCGCGAGAGAGATCGCATCCGGCCAGCCCCAGAGCGCCGACGGATCTCACTCCCATGCGCACAGGCATATAGCAGACATGCTGCTGACGGTCCAGAACCGGTTCTCCACGGTCGCTGATCGATTTCAGCTGGTCGCTCGGGAACAGGGTCCGGCTGCGATCATCCAGAAAATACGCCTCCTGCTTCCCTTCGAGAAAAAGTGCCGCACCGGTGACATCGAATGAGTCCACGAGATGTTTCGGAATAACATTCAGCAATTCGAAAACATTCTCGCTCAACCACAGCTGCTGACTGAATGCATACAACCGTTCCACCTCCCTTCTGCGCTGGTCCGCATACTCTGTACCGCGCCGGGCTCGCTCTGAGAGTTGGCTGGCCACGCCGGCGGTAACTAGAAAAGCAACGAGCGCGATCCAGTTCTGCGGGTCGGTGATGGTGAACCGGAAGAGCGGCGGCAAGAAAAAGAAATTGTAGGCCGCGGACGCGAGAAACGCGGTGAAGATTGCGTAGCGCAGGCCCCAGGTGGTAGAGATCAACAAGACGGCTAGCAGGAAACAGAATCCCACCGTCGTCGGATTCACATGCAGCCACCGCGAGAAGAGCAACACCATTCCCGAGACAATTAACAGGCAAGCAAATAGCCGCAGGATCGGATTGTTAAATTGTCGATTCATGTGCGAGGATTCCGACTCGACTTCTGAACGGTTACGAGGATAATACATACGCATGCCCAAGACACCCGAACAGTGGCTGGAAGAAACCACGCCACACAAGAAGCAGGCGGTTTTTAAGCTTTTCTTGGGCTATGCGCCTGGCGTTGGAAAAACCTTCAACATGCTCAGCGAAGGAATTCGTCGCCACAGTCGTGGCGAAGACGTGGTCATCGGAATCGTCGAGACTCACGGGCGGTCGGGAATTGCGGAATTGGCGGCGAAGTTGGAAACGGTACCGCGGCGCAAGATCCAATATAGAGGTGCAACTTTTGATGAGATGGACCTGGACGCAATCCTGGAACGGAAGCCCCAGGTTGTACTTGTGGATGAACTGGCACACACGAATATCGAGGGCACCAAACATTCCAAGCGGTACCAGGATGTGATCGATTTGCTGGATGCGCAAATCGATGTGCTGTCGACCATGAACGTCCAGCACATTGAGAGCCTGATTCCCACAGTCCTCAACATTACCGGAGTCCAGGTTCGCGAGGCTGTGCCCGACTGGGTCATGCAGAAGGTCAACGAAATCGTGCTCGCCGACTTAACGCCGGAGGCCCTGCAGACGCGGATGCGACGCGGGGATATTTATCCACTCGACCGTGCAGAAAGGGCGCTTGGGCACTTTTTCCGGCCAGGCAACCTGATCGCGCTTCGCGAACTAGCGTTGCAACAGGTTGCCGGGGCAGTTGACCGGAGCCTCGAGTCGTACCTGGAACGCGAAGGATTAAGCAAGAATCTGGCATTGCGGGAGCGAATTGCGGTGTGTGTCAGTTCCAGCCCCGCGGCGCAATACCTTATCGCACGAGCCGGACGAATGGCTCAGCGGGTCGATGCGGAGTTGTATGTACTCTATATCGATGTCGGCGCCGACGAGGACCCAGAGGATCAAAGAAGCCTGGCACAGAATTTACGATTTGCCGAAAATCTTGGAGCCAAAGTAATTCAATCGAAGGGGAAGAACGTCGCAGAAGAAGTTGCCAAGATTGTAAGAGAGCATCACATCACCCAGGTCGTGTTTGGACGTTCAGCCCAAAAAGGATGGAAGCGGTATCTCTATCTTTCGGCGATCCATAAATTCCTGCGCGACGCTCCCCCAGTCGATGTCCACATCGTCACACAAGAAATGAAATAGCTAACATGGCCAATCCAGACGGCAGGCGGAACATCCTGGTGGTAGATGATGAGGCTCAGATTACCCGAGTACTCAAGACATCCCTGTCGGCTCAGGGCTACGGAATACGCACCGCATGCGACGGCATGCAGGCACTTCTAGAAATGAAGACATGGCCTCCGGATCTGATCATCACCGATTTGCGAATGCCCAACATGGATGGACTGGAGCTTTGCAGGCAGGTCCGAAGCGAATCTCGTATTCCGATTATCGTGCTGTCGGTAAAGGGCGAAGAAGCGATCAAGGTGGAAGCACTCGATGCAGGCGCAGATGATTACATTACAAAGCCCTTCAGCATAAATGAGCTATTGGCGCGAGTACGAGTCGCTCTTCGTCGAACTCACATTGAGGAGCAGCATGAGACTCTTGTAATCGATGTCGGCGATTTTCACGTCGACATTCCGGGCCGACGGGTGGAAGTGCGACACCAAGAGGTACGGCTTACTCCGAAGGAGTTCGATGTTCTCGTGTATCTCGCGAAGCACCCTGACAAAGTCATCACACACCGCGCGCTACTCTCGGCAGTTTGGGGACCGAACAGCCTGGAACAAACGGAATATTTACGCGTATGCATAGGTCACCTGCGGAAGAAACTCGAACCAGACGAAGCTGTACCGCGTTATATCGTGACTGAGCCCTGGGTTGGGTATCGATTTGAGCCTGGACAGTAAGCTTAGAGTCGCTAACGACAGCTCCCATTCGATCACACTTGACATAACCAGCATTCTGACTGCCCGGCGCAGCTTTACGAATTCTTTATGAACCTTTTATCCGAACTTTATGGGTCTACGTGTCCAATAGTGACAGCGATTCCAGAGCACATATGCATTGCGATCGTACCGACAGACCCAAATGTTGATGATTCCGGTAATCACGACGCTGTGTACTGCAGGTGCCGCTTTCTACCTGCGCTTCCTGCTTGCGCTATGCCAAGAGTGCAAGCCTCGCTGGTTTAACCACCATCAACCTCCTCAGCCCAGATTAGTAAAGAGATTTGCAGCTCACCACCCACCGTCCGAGTCCCGATACCGCGTACCTCAGATTAAGCAAATACCACCGAATCATGCTTTCGCTTGGTCGTCGACTCGACAGACAGTTCCGTGGAAGTGGGCTGCCGCCCTTGTCATTTGTGCCTGCGCCTTATCCGGGCAGGCTCAAATCGATCAACCGACCTCAGGTCCTCAGAATTCCGAAGCTATGGAAGAGCGTATTCACAAACTAGAACACGAGGTCTCGGAGTTGAAGGCGATGGTCCAGCAACTTCAATCGACTTCTCCAGAGCCCATCGAAAAAAAGGGCTCTGTCGTCAAGGAGGAAGACGAGGCATCGCCGGACCAGCAGAGCGTACTACAGAGCGAAGATCGAAAGACGCTCGACTATCTCAGGAGCACGACGTTCAATGTTGGACTCGATACCTATTACGCATTCAACTTCAACAATCCTGTCGGCCGGGTTAATGTGCTTCGAGCCTACGACGTGTCGAGCAACGAATTTAGCCTGAACCAGGCGAGCGTGATCCTCGAACACGCACCTGATGTGAGCGCAGGCCGGCGCTGGGGCGGGCGCCTCGACCTGCAGTTTGGCCAGGCCACAGACACGTTGCAGGGCAATCCCTCGAATGAGCCGAGGCCGCAAATTTATCGCAATATTTTCCAGGTCTACGGTACGTATGTGGTTCCTCTCGGAAAGGGCTTAAACGTCGACTTTGGTAAATGGGGAAGTGCACTTGGCATTGAAGGAAATTACACGAAGGACCAAATGAATTATTCCCGTTCCTTCTGGTTCGATTTCCTTCCGTTTTACCACATGGGGGTTCGGACCAGCATTCCGATGAGCGATCGCTTCAGCGTGAACTATTGGGTTGTGAATGGAACAAACCATATGGAAGCCACGAATGGATTCAAAGACCAGCTTTTCGGATTCACAGCCAAGCCGGCGAAAGGCGTGACTTGGACCGTGAACTACTATCTCGGTCAGGAAAATCCCGATCGGTCGCCGGCGGCGAATTGTGGACCGATACCGGTACAGCCGGGACTATGTTTCATCGGAATTACCCCTGCGCCCAACGGGCGAAGTCACATCTTCGACAGTTATGCCACCTGGAACGCGACGCCGAAGCTGACACTCGCACTGGAAGCCGACTATTTCATTCAGCGTGTCTGGAGGAACGCCGCTCCTGGTGAGTCGTCGGCTCCTTCGCATGTGGACGGTGGCGCCGGATACGCCCAGTACCAGGTAACGCCGAAGATTGCTCTCGCTACTCGGGCCGAGTACATGTCGGATCGTGGAGGGCTGTTCAGCGGCTTGACACAGTCCTTGAAGGAAACCACCGTCAACTTCGACTACAGGCTTGCGGCCGGATTCCTGATGCGCTACGAGTGGCGGCGTGATTTCTCGAACCAGCCATCATTTCTTTCCGACAGACAGGGCGTCCTAAACAAGGAGCAGAGCACTGCAACTGTTGGTTTGATCTGGTGGTGGGGTCGAAAAGAAGGTTCGTGGTAGCCGAATCGTATTTTGGAGTGCGTTATGCAAGACATACTTTGGATAGCAGTTACCGTCGCTTTTTTTGCCGCCGCAATCGCTTATGTTCACTTTTGTGAACGAGTGAAGTGAGGGAAGACATGAGTCTCGAATCGATCGTCATGCTTGCCGTCAGCGCCCTGACCACCGTGTACCTGGTTTACGCACTACTGCGTCCGGAGAAGTTCTGATATGAGCGCGAATGGGTGGTTCCAGATACTGCTGTTTCTCCTGCTCGTATTCTTGGTGACCAAACCTCTGGGCATTTTCATGGCGCGTGTATTCAACCGCGAAGAGACATTCATGGATCCCGTCCTGCGGCCGGTCGAACGGCTTCTATACCGCGTTACGCGTGTCGACGAAAACCACGAGATGCGCTGGACCGAGTACGCCGTTGCAATGCTTCTGTTCAGCATGGTTTCGATGGTGGTGCTCTATGTGATGGAACGCGTGCAGGGATATCTGCCGTTCAATCCGCAGAAGTTTGGTGGGGTGGCTCCGGCTCATCTGGCTTTCAACACGGCTGCGTCGTTTACGACGAACACGAATTGGCAGGCTTATTCGGGTGAGACCACAATGAGTTATTTCACCCAGATGGCCGGACTGGCCTTCCACAACTTCATTTCGGCTGCGACCGGTATTGCACTGGCGATCGCATTGATTCGGGGCATCGCGCGGCGACAGATGCAGACTATAGGCAATTTCTGGGTTGACTTGGTCCGCTGTTCCCTCTGGGTGCTGCTGCCGTTTTGTGTTGTGGGGGCGTTGGTTCTTGTATCGCAGGGCGTCGTTCAGAACCTGAAGCCGTATGACACAGCGAAGCTGGTCGAACCCATGCAAGTGCAGAAGGTCAGCCCAGAGGGCAAACCCATTGTCGATAGCCAGGGCAAGCCAGTCATGGACACCGTGACCGAGCAAACCATCGCGCAGGGACCAGTCGCGTCGCAGGAAATCATAAAGGAGTTTGGCACAAACGGAGGGGGCTTTTTCAATGCGAACAGCGCGCATCCGTTCGAGAATCCTACACCGCTCACCAACCTCATTGAGCTGTTCTCAATCTTCGCCATCGGCAGCGGTCTCACCTACACGCTCGGCAGGATGACGAACTCTCAACGCCACGGCTGGGCTGTGTGGGCGGCCATGGCAATCCTCTTCTTAGCCGGAGTGACAGTAGCGTACTGGGCAGAAGCCCGTGGAAACCCGTTGCTTGCGGCCACTGATCAGAAAGTCGGAAATCTACAGCCCGGCGGCAACATGGAGGGCAAAGAAGTACGCTTCGGCATTGCCAACAGTGCGCTGTTCGCAACAGTAACCACGGATGCAAGCTGCGGTGCCATCAATGGCTGGCACGATTCCTTCACGCCACTCGGCGGTATGGTTCCTCTCGCCAACATCATGATGAGCGAGGTGATCTTCGGCGGAGTCGGTTCCGGACTCTATGGAATGCTCATTGACGTTGTGCTCGCTGTATTTATCGCCGGGCTGATGGTAGGCCGCACACCAGAATACTTGGGCAAGAAAATCGAGGCCTATGACGTCAAGATGGCAATGTTATTCGTCCTCGTATTTCCGATGGTAATTCTGATCTTTACTGCGATTTCGGTGGCTCATCCACTGGGCACTGCAGGTATCTCAAATCCCGGACCCCACGGGCTCAGCCAGGTCCTCTACGCATTCACCTCGGGCGCGGGCAACAACGGGTCCGCCTTCGCCGGATTAACGGTAAACACAACGTGGTACGACTCGACTATCGGGATCACCATGCTGATCGGACGGTTCTTCATGATCATTCCCATGCTGGCAATTGCCGGCAGCCTTGCCCAGAAGAAATATGTCCCGCCCTCGATAGGCACTTTTCCGGTAACAACTCCGCTGTTCACAGTGCTTCTGATCGGAGTGATCATCATTGTGGGCGCGCTTACATTTTTCCCCGCACTAAGCCTCGGACCAATCCTTGAGCATTTGCTCATGGCGGCCGGAAAGACTTTCTAGAGGATTCCCAATGGCCCCGACAATGCAAACAGCAACGCTTCCCCAGGCTCAAACAGTGCGGCTCGGACATTCTCCAATGAAGCCAAGAAAGAAAGCAGTCTGGGATTGGAGGATTGTTCTTAATGCGATCAAGGATGCAGTGCTCAAACTGAATCCACGAAAGATGATGGGCAATCCCGTCATGTTCGTGGTGGAGATCGGGAGTGTGATAACGACCACACTGTTGTTCAGGGGCGGCGCGGATTTCAAATTCAATCTCCAGATCACTCTATGGTTGTGGTTCACAGTCCTCTTCGCGAACTTCGCGGAGGCCATGGCCGAGGGCCGGGGCAAAGCACAGGCGGATACCCTGCGGAGAGCACGGTCCGAAACCCTGGCCAACCGGATTCTCGGCAATGACGGGCGCACCGAACAAATACCCAGCTCTAAGCTTCGGGCCGACGACCTGGTGTTCGTCTCAGCGGGTGAGTTCATTCCATCCGACGGCGAAATAGTAGAAGGCGTAGCCTCGGTAGATGAGTCAGCCATAACGGGCGAGTCGGCTCCGGTGATTCGCGAGGCCGGGGGAGATCGATCCGCAGTCACCGGTGGGACTCGCGTCTTATCCGATCGGATCAAGGTGAGGATTACTTCTAATCCCGGAGAGACATTCCTTGACCGGATGATCGCCCTGGTTGAGGGCGCCGAGCGGCAAAAGACTCCCAACGAGATCGCGCTGAACATTCTGCTGGCCGGTTTGACGATTATCTTCCTTCTTGCGGTTGTGACCCTGCAGCCATTTGCAATTTACTCAGGTTCGCCACAAACGGTGTTCGTTCTTGTGTCGCTGCTCGTCTGCCTGATCCCCACAACGATTGGCGGATTGCTTTCCGCAATCGGAATTGCGGGCATGGACCGGTTGGTGCAGCACAACGTTCTCGCCATGTCGGGCCGTGCCGTGGAAGCGGCCGGCGACGTCAACACTCTTCTGCTGGATAAGACAGGCACCATCACCCTTGGAAACCGGCAAGCCTCGCGCTTTGTGCCTGCGCCCGGAGTGACCGAGCAGGAACTGGCCGACGCCGCACAACTCTCGTCCCTTGCCGATGAGACTCCAGAAGGCCGGTCAATCGTGGTGCTGGCCAAGGAGAAGTATGGTTTGCGAGGACGCGAATTGAGATCTCATGACGCTCATTTCGTCCCCTTCAGTGCCCAAACGCGGATGTCCGGAGTGGATCTAAATGGTTTCGAAATCCGTAAGGGCTCGACCGACGCAATCACCAGGTATTTGACTCAGAGCGGATGCAAGCTGCCGAGTGAGGTGAAATCCACCGTGGAAAACATTGCGCGGTCAGGAGGCACGCCTCTCGTCGTGGCTGAAAAGAGCCGCGCTCTCGGGGTGATTGAACTAAAGGACATCGTCAAGGGAGGGATGAAAGAGAGATTCGACCAGTTGCGGGCAATTGGAATCCGTACTGTCATGATCACTGGCGACAACCCGCTGACGGCCGCCGCGATCGCGCAGGAAGCCGGTGTGGATGACTTTCTGGCGCAAGCTACCCCGCAAGACAAAATGGACCTGATTAAGAAGGAGCAGGCGGACGGCAAGCTCGTTGCCATGACGGGTGATGGCACCAACGACGCTCCCGCTCTTGCGCAAGCCGATGTGGGCGTCGCGATGAATACCGGCACTCAAGCCGCTAAAGAAGCCGGGAACATGGTGGACCTGGACTCGAATCCTACCAAGCTCATTGAGATCGTCGAAATCGGCAAACAATTGCTGATGACGCGGGGCGCCCTCACCACCTTTTCGATCGCGAACGATGTCGCCAAATATTTTGCAATCATTCCAGCTATGTTTGCCGGAACTTTCCCCGTTTTGAACACATTGAACATCATGCATCTGAGAACGCCCGAGTCCGCCATCTTGTCGGCGGTGATCTTCAATGCGCTGATCATCATCGCGCTCATCCCCTTGGCATTGCGCGGAGTGAAATACAGACCGATGGCGGCCGCTGTCATGCTGCGAAACAATCTTTGGATTTATGGGGTCGGCGGAATTATCGTGCCGTTCATCGGGATCAAGATCATCGACATCATCATTACCCGTATGGGGCTTGCTTAGAGGACTGATATGAAAAAGAATCTGGTTACAGCGGTACTCATGACAGTCGCGACCACTATTCTGCTTGGAGTCATCTACCCTCTGCTAGTAACAGGAATCGCTCAGGCTCTGTTTCCCGCGAAGGCAAAGGGTCAACTGATCCAGATCAATGGTAAGACGGTCGGTTCCAGGATCATCGGCCAGAACTTTTCAGGTCCGGCTTATTTTCACTCCAGGCCATCGAGTGCAGGCAACGGCTACGATGCGGCAAATACGAATGGCTCACAGTTAGGACCGACCAACCAGAAGCTCATTGATCGCGTGAAAGGCGACGTTGCGACCGCTCAATCCGATCATCCCGGCACAGCCGTGCCGATTGATCTCGTGACCGCGTCGGCATCGGGTATCGATCCGCACATCACACCGGCTGCGGCCCAGTTCCAATTGTCCCGCGTCGCCAAAGAGCGCGGCGCCACTGTCGACCGGATACGTTCCCTGGTAGCCAAGCACACCGAGGGGCGGCAGTTTGGGATTCTCGGTGAAGCCAGAGTCAATGTGCTTGAACTCAATTTGGAACTCGACCAACAATTTCCCGCGAATAATCGTGCCAGTATTCGGTAACTTCCCAGACTGCTTGTTTCAGTTTGCTGTGCCGCGGAGCCGTCTGATATCCACTCATAGATCTCAGCTGGGTATGGATTACGTGAAAACGGTCGTGCTCAGCAGGAGTACGAGGAGCGGTTCCGGATTCGCCCTTATCTTGACCCACTTAAGGTGTGCGGCGAAGCACATCCTCTCTTCTCAGATTGTGTTCAGGAATATGACTTGGAGAGCCGACGAATTCTTATGGCGCAGGCGTTTGGCCAACGTGGCCTTGCTGAGCCTGCAATTGTTGGCGCTGCTGATACATTCGCTGCAGATTCTGCTCCATCTGTGAGAGTGCCGACGAGCCTCCCGCACTGGAAGGAACAGCGCTATTGCCGGCAACCGCGGCATTGCCTGAGATTGCCTGCTCTGCCGCCGTCAAGGTGGGAGCGTCGGTGGAAGGGGTATTATCTGCTGCTTTGGCGGTCGCGGGAGGAGTGTCGGCCTGAGACGTCGCGTTAGAGTCCGTTGCTGCGGCGGTCTGGTCAGGACTTGGAGAAGAGGAATCAGGAGCAGCGGGAGTTTCCGCAGCCGTCGATGCACCGTCATCGACAGCATTGGCATGAGCCACCTCGAAATCACGCTTCCCCGGCGCGGCGTAACCGGGCATGAGCCGTATCTTCGGATTGATGCGACCGTCGACTGCTACGGTATCGCTCCCTGCGGCGTCACCACCCGGATCGCCATCTCGCGCCGTCAGAATGACTTTTCCCACAGCACTGTCATCGTCTTCCGCGGACTGGATTACGTAATTAAAATTGGTTCCGTACAACAGCGAAGACAGTACCTCGCGAATCGGCGCTGGCCCGATGTGGACGGCAATTCGCTCCCGACTCGTGCTCGCGGGCATCTCAATAGAAGCGCTAGTTCGAGATCGAATTCCGAGCAGAACATCAGAGAGCGATGAATTCTCCGCATCGACCGTAAGGAGCTGCCCATCCCATGTAATGACGGGCGCATGGGCAGGAGTCTGTTCGGGGGGAAGCACCACAGGTGCCGGCGGCGGTGCCGGGGCTGCCGGCTCAGCCGCAGGTAAATTCGCTCCAGATGGGGAGCCTTTTTTGGCTTGGGGAGGCTGGGCGGATTGCCCGGCTACAGACATGCCCTGGATGAACAAGCTTGATCCCAGCACAAGAAGAAGGGCGCCAGACTTGGGCCGGAAAGTCCCGCGACGGCTAGTAAGCCATTTTGCAAACCCGGAACGAAGAACTTCGGCCACCCCTTTGACCCCTCTCGCGGCTAAAATCCGCGCCATAACCGAAAGAACCACCACTCCCCGCAGCCGCGCTGGGAGGCTAGTCTAGCATGGTCTCTGCACCGCGACTACTTCCTTTTAGCAGCGAATGCCGCCTGTCTATTTGCTGAAGATCAAATGCCGCCTGTCAAGAAATTTTTTTTATGCGGTAAAAAAAACCGACCTCTCTTTGCGCTAGCGCAAAGAGAGGTCTCCCTGGATGAGGCATCGTAGAACGACTGTGGGTTTGCCTTGGGTCTGAATTTACTTAGGCCTGCCATTATTTACGCGCGAGTTCCCCCTCCCCACTCGCGGTTCTAAGAACAAAAGCTCCGGTGGCATGGGAGTCTCAGGCTCTCTGTTCTCCTGAATATTTGGCAATGATGACTGGATGTAGCCTCGGAACGTGCCACTTTTCGGGGCATTGGCGGGTGGGTAGGATGACACACTTGAATTTTTCGCCGCGCTTGATCGGCGTCGTGTTAAGGCAGTATTCGTCCCAGAAGTTTCTGGCCGATCAGTTCGACGTAGCAGGTGCCGAGTCTTTTTCCTCCGCAAGCTCTTTCGTATCCGGTCCCCCAACATTTTGCAGGTCCCAGGCCGCTTCGTATCCCAAACGAAGCTATTGCAAGTAGGTTGGCAGCACCAGACAGAGAACTACGAATTCTCTGCGCGTTCGACAGGGGGAGTAAAACATGGGTCAAGCTGCGCTGGTGGGAGCAGTATTCCCTTCCGCAGATCGAGTTGTCCGGCATGTGTCCGCAACTTCCGGAATTCAGGACCGTGCGGCCGGGCCGGGGTTCAATAGCATTCTGAAACGGCGGTTGGATTCGGTACAACGCTTCGAAGCTTTCTCGGAGATTCCGGGCTCCGATTGCGCTGCTATCGTAATGGATGCGCAGGAAATGCAGTTCCAGCGCCATTCCGCGATCTTTTCCGAAGGAAGCCCCGCAACCCGGGTCGCTCTTTTGTTGTCCGGTTGCATGAAGATCACGCATGGCAGAGCTGCGGGACAGGAAGTCATCCTGCGGCTTAACGGGCCTGGAGATCTGGTCGGCAAGCTGGGAAATCAGGCCCGGGCAAACCACTTATACACAACCTACGCTGTGCAGCCCTCTCTTGCTCTGGTCTGGGAAATGGATGCCTTCGAGAGATTGGTGGATCGTTTTCCGCTCTTGCGGCGAAACATCGCGAACATCCTTGAGCGCCACTTGAACGAATTGGAGATTCGGTATCGGGAAGTCTCGACAGAAAAGGTGTCGTCACGGCTTAGCAATCTGCTGGTTCGGTTGGTGAGCCAGGTCGGACGGCGAATCGAGGATTGCGTCGAGATCGCCCTGTCGCGACGCGAACTAGCCCAATTGACAGGCACGACGCTGTTCACTGTCAGCCGACTGCTCTGCCAATGGGAGGCACAGGGCATAGTAAGCGCGAGACGCGAGGTTGTGCTGGTGCATGATGTGTCGGCGCTACAAGAACTGTCCCGCGAAGAGTAAATACGATTCACACAGGAGTAGAGGAAAAATGCTGGTTCAACGAAATTGCTCGATTGCGCTGCTGTTCCTGGCGCTGGGATTACCGGTGATTGCCCAATCGACCGAAACTGCCCCGAATAATCCCGCAGCGGATCGGCCAGTCCCCCATCGCGCACGGGTTCAGGCTCCTTGCTGGAAACAGGCCGGGATGACGCCTGATATGGTCAATAAGCGTTGGAAGCTCGAAGATCAGCAGAAGACGAGGATCGCGCAGGTCTGCACAGAACCCTCGACATCGGCGCAGCAGAAGCACGACAAGATTGAACAGGTTCATGCCGATACGGATAGGGCCCTGGCGCAACTCATTCCTGTTAAGGAACTCAAAGCGTTTAACAAGTGCCAGGCGGAAGTGAATCAACGCCGGCCGAAAGCTCCGGGCGAGAAAGAGCTCGGGCCATGTGGCGGCGTCATTCCGGCTTCAGCCGCGGACGGGACGACCGCCCCTGCAGCCGATCATCGTCACACAAACACTCCGCCCAATCACTAGAAGACCAGCGTTCCCGAGCGAAAGCGGCGGGTGAGAAAGAGCTCGGACCGTGTCGCGGCGTCATTCCGACTTCGGTTCCCGCCAACGGGACGGCTGCGCCTGAGCATCGGCACACCCTCAAAGAGAATCCGATCCTTTCCTCTATACCCACGATGTGCATTTTATAGAAATCTATCTATTTGAAACCGAGGGGGTTCTTGGCTTCGTTTCGTAAAATTACAACGTTGGTTGAAGCCGCATCCGTGCCTGCCACCTTGGCCACGATCTCTAAGTGGAGCACATTCATCCTTCTGAGTTCTCCGGATAGGAGATTGTCGGGGTGTCATGCGAAACTTGCAGGGTCAACGGCGCGCTGGCATATTCTCTCCCTTGCGCCGCCGCTGTGATGCGATTGTTGCGCGGACGTGAGGACCGCACGGCGCTCTCGGCAGCCGACGAACTGACAAGCACAACAGCACTGGGATTTCAGTTAGCCATCGTCATCCCTCCGAGTGCACATACTCGGCCCGTGCAACCCGGTTGCACAAATTCGGACCTCGACGCCCTGCTGCGATCAGCAGCGGAGGAGGAGATCCGTGCAAAGAGCGGACCAACGAGTGAGGACGCGAGTGCGTATACACGCGGTGGATCTTAGGCGAATATAAGGCGAATGTCAATTGCTTTTCGCAATCCTAGCCCGCAACATTGCCGAGCGCCTCGTTCTTGCAAATTTCTCAGAGGTTGTCGAATAAAGTTAGTCCTCACCTGCCGAGCCTAAAGAGAAAGAGAATCCGTCGCGTCACTGGGGATTCGCTATTTCTTCCGTGTACCATTGCGGTAATGAAGAAAGCGCGACCATCCAGTTCTCGTCGACGATCGGAACAGCCCCTAGCTCGTAAAACTTTCGTCTACCTGACCAACGAGGAACGCAAACTAATTGACGAAGCGGCGGCCTCAGAACGAAGAAGTATTAGCAGCTTTATAGCTAATGCGGCCGTTGAAGCTGCGCAGCGAGTCGTTAGTCGGTCTTCAAGGAAAGCATGAGTTTTTTTCTCCAAAATATGGTACCGTTATGGTACCATTATGGTAGTGCAGTGGGAGGATTATTTCTGTGATGAAAACTCATGATTGGTCGCCTCGGAAAACGGCCGCAAGGAATCGCAAGCTGGCAAAAAGCCGATGGGGGGCCTTGCTTACGAAAGGACATCTCTCCATGCTCGATGAGCTCTCAAGACAATTTCAATTCTCCGTTGCAATGGGAGATGTCGTCTTGCTGGATGGCCGGTGGTACGTCACACATACCGGCCTTGTCCGTTTGGCGCGCAACAAGAGGTGTGCGGGCATCCACGTTCGCCCGGTACTGGAATTCTCTGACGATTCAAGTCGACGTTGGACATTCGAGGCTACTGTCTTCAAATCCCGCGCGTGCCGCGGCTTCGTCGGACATGGCGATGCCGATCCCTCCAACGTATCGGCATTAGTTTATGGCGCCGAGATGCGAGTGGCGGAAACTCGAGCGGTGAACCGTGCATTGCGCAAAGCCTACGGTATCGGCCTATGCTCAGTGGAAGAGATCGGCTCGCCCAAAGAGCCTCAGATCTCTGAAGAGTCGAGAAAGATGCCTCCGCAACACACTAACGGAAATGGCAATCGTACAGTTCGTGATCGACTCTGCCAAGTAATTCGCCAGCATCAACTCGATCCTAATTCGGTCAAGGCATATGCGACCGATTTCTGCGGGGTCAAGGCTCTTCGCGATGCTACCCGCGAGCAAGTGGAAAACTTCGTCACGCACCTGGCCGACTGGGCCGAGAAGGACCGAAATGCCCTGCTCTGCCAGCTCAACAGCTACCTCGGTCAGAAAGACGGTGTCGCATGAAACGCCAGATCGCTGGTTTACACGCCGCCGATCGATGTGCCGCGGACCAGATTCCCGACGGAGTGTTCCTGGTTCGGGTGCAACGAGTCCATTTTCGTCGGCAGGCCCCAAAGCCCTACTACACGCTGGCACTGGTCATTCTTGAGCCCAGTCGATTTTCTGGCCGTACCCTCTGGAGCCGGCTCTATTGCAATTCGAAGGCTCTGTGGAAGCTGAACTGGTTTCTGCGCGACTTCGGTTACGACACCGAACTGCTCGGACGCGACGAAGTGGACGAAACGCAGCTCGTAGGGCTGAATGGCGTGGTCAAGATCAGTCATATCGTATTCAACGGCTCTTCCTGGCTCCGGCTCGATGGCTTTGCTCCCCCCGGGCGTTGGCAAGAACTCTCCCCCGCAAACCTGGACAACCCGCAGGTGGCCTGATGACGTACAGCTACACCCAGATCAGTCAATACCTCACTTGTCCGCGGCGCTATCGGCATCGCTATCTTGACGGGTGGAAGGAGAAGGACACGCGGGCGACGATGCTCTTCGGTCGCGCTTTCGAACGAGCTTTGGGTGCGCTCTTTCGCCGGGAAGATCCCGGAGCCGTGCTGTTCGGCGAGTGGTCTGCCTGCCAGAGCGAAGGCCTGAATTACTCCAACGGAGACTCCTGGGATCGCATGCTTCAGCAAGGAATCATGCTTTTGACCCGCTTTTGCCAAGACAGTCGCGTGCAAATCAATCAGCCGCGACGAAATCTGCAACTCAAGTTCACCCGTCCGGTGGGTGATAAGAACGACTTCGTCGCCTATATCGATGCCATTGGGAAACTCGATGGCAAGCGGTGTCTTCTGGAATGGAAGACATCGTCCAGCCGATACCGGGAAGAGCCGGAAGGACTGTTGTCTCTGGATCCGCAACTGGTTTGTTATTCGTGGATGACGAGAATTGCGGAGGTCGCGCAGGTCGTTTTCGTTCGCAAACGGCTCGTCGAGGTGCAGTATCTGCGCACCACGATCACCGACGAACAGCGCGAGGAGTTTGGCCGTCTGGTGGAAGGCACGATCCGGCGAATCGAGTCGGCGGACTTTCTGCCGCACAGTGGCATCCGCTTTCCCCAGAATCCCTGCAGCAGCTGTCCGTATGTAGGGCTTTGCCTTGGAAAGCAGGAAATGATTGACGCCGCTGTCGTGCGGCGTCCAGGAGCCGAGAGTCTTGATTGGCTTGACGAGCTTAGTTACTGAATATCCCCCTATGCCGCCGAAGTTCAATCGTCGCCGCGCCGTATTCGTGCTGGGGAAGATTGACGAGATTCTGGCATGGGAACAGCGGAAGGAGACGGAGCGAGACACGAAGTTCGTCGAACTCGCGCGCTACTTATGCGAGGTGCGGGCGGGGCAGTACTGGCGGCTGGAAAGTTTGAAGTGTTTCGATGAATTT
>DATEHP010000185.1:0-12669 GCA_035279505.1 Candidatus Sulfotelmatobacter sp.
CAGAAACGGGCCCACGGGTAATTCTAGGTATTCGGCAGAACAGGAGTTTGTGTGTCGGCAGATTTAGCGGATTCTAAGAAAACGACTTTGAAACTAAGCACTTCCGCGCGAGATGGTGAGGTAATCGTGCAGTGCACGGGCAGATTGACGGTCGAACACACCGAGATTTTGAAAAGCCATGTGAAGAGCCTGATCCCGGACAACAAACGGATCATCCTCGACCTTAACGAAATCACTCAGATGGACAGCTCAGGACTTGGGACTCTTGTCAGCCTGTTCGTTTCGGCCAGAAAGCAAAACTGTGATCTTCTTCTGGTCAACTACAGCAAGCCGGTGAAGGATCTCCTCAGGCTCACAAATCTGCTATCGGTGTTCGAAGCGTGCGGGCGCCACGGTGCAAAATTGCCGTGAAGCACCTGGCGTCAAGAAGAATGCGCGGAGTTCCCATCCGGATTGAGCCTGTGATTCGGACCGGGAATGTCGTTTGATCCGGTGGACCAAAAACGGGGGTAGGTCATCACAAATTTCGAGAAATCGCTCAGCGTTAGTGCTGCGTCACATTCGCTTCGTAGTGCTCTGTTTGCACGCTTCCGTGGTGTTCCTCGACATTGAGAACAAAACTTGATGGGACAGCCTGTGAGCAGCACAAGGAAATCCGGTGTGGTATCTGTGGCGCTGCTCCTCTTGTTGTTCCTGCCACTCGGTTGGAGTAGTGAACAGCCAGCGCTACTTCCTCTGAGCATCAGATGGCTGGCCTGCTGGCGATTTCAGCCCTCGGCCGGTGTATTCGCCGCCGTTTGCCGTCGTGGAAGCAGTCTCCTCGTGCCCGATTGAAACCGTTCGATCTGGAGACTCGAGTGCTCGAACCACTCGAAAATCCATTCGGCCCAAAAGGGTTACCCATGTAGCCGGTACATTGTGTAACCCAGTCTCCGGGCCGGACCCCCAAGATAAGTGGCGCGCCCAAGGGGACGGTTTCCGAACTTTTCTAGCTGATTTCATGGCTGCCTTGCCACAAATTGAATTCCCTGCCGGATTGAGCCTATGGGCTGTTCGGGAGCTCGGATTGCACGCGAAGCTAACCGAGAAACCTCCGAATTCGCTAACACGCACCGCGAGAATACGTTAACCAAGAGCGCCGCGCGGCGCTTTGCAGCAACCACTTCGTGGGTGGTGTGTCCCTACCCCCTCCCCATGCCGAAGGCATGGCTCTTCCGGCGCTCTGCGGTGCTCGGCGTTAACGGTGGCTACCGGTCTGCGGGGCACTGCGAAGCCTTCGTTTCGGCTTCAGTTCGCTCTAGTCAAGACCCAAAGCAGCACAGTTCCAATTGAAACCAACGCCGCATAAGCCGTACAAAGGTTGATGAAAATGATGCTGTAGCAAAAATTGGTTGAGCCTCTGTCAGCTACGCCTAATTTTGCCCTTTTCCTGACCTTGATCCAAAATACATATCCCGCCAGCCACGGAAGGAGGCTGCATAGTGTAGCGAAATATGTGATCGCCGGCGCGCCTCGCGTCAAAGGCGCGCGCTTGAGAAGGATGAAAAGGAATGCCGCGGTCATCCAAGCAGCCAAAGTGAAGAGGGCGAAAAAAGCCGTCTTCGGGGCACCGTTGCTTCCAAAATCGCTCGCTGAAGGCATAGACTTTCCCCTCACTGCTGGAAACACACGTATGCGGCGTAAACACCAATAGCACCGGCACCCACCGTCTCTACACCACCAATGACCTCGAAATACCAGGAAACGGGGGTAACCCCGCCCGTCAAAAGTGCCCCAAGCCCATTGATGGCTGCACTTGCTCCCAAGCCGCTTGCAACATACGTTGCTCTGGAGCACTTCACTTGCTGCGACGTTGGCTGTGGCTGCTGCGGTGTCTGCGCTTGCTGTGTTGGCGATGTCGGCGCTTGCGGCGTCGGGGGCCCAGCAGGAGGTGTATTCCCGCCTGGATAGCCCATCAGATTGAGTAATACGCCCGGGTCATCACTTGACTCCCAATGGCCCTCGCTATCTTGTACCCAGCCGGGGCCGTAAAAGTCCGGGAACTCGCTAGCGGCAGGGTTTAGCGCCAATTGCTCGAACAAATCGTCCAGTGATATTCACCAGGAGGTGCGCCGCCTCCCGTCATTATGCAGGGGGGGTTGTTTGCTTTGCGGCAGATCATCGGTCCAAATCCCTCAGGATCAATCATGGCAAGTGGATTGTTCATCACGTCGGCATAGCGGTTCCAGCTCTGGGGATTGGTAGGATTCACGGCGAGAAGTCCCGCCGGATCAGGCGAGGGCCAGCGGCCCTGAATGCCGTATTCGCGAAACTGCGCGTCGTAGAGATTCGTCGTGGTGTCCTCATTGTTCCCGGCGAAGGAAGTGTCCGTGACGCCCGTGCTGCCCGCTTGCGCGTATTGCTCACCGAACGGCGCATACGCCAAGTCGTTGTACATCGTCCGCGTGGACGTTGAAGCAAACCGCGAACTCCCCAGCCAGTCAGGATGCCGGTAATACTGCAAGCCACTGCTGCTGTACACCGCCGTTGCTCCCGCCGGAAGCGGCGCAAAGGCCTTCTGAAGCGAGATGCCACTCATCAGCGCCAGCTTGTTCCCCAGCGCGTCGTAAACGATTTCTGTATTCGTTCCCGCCTTGCTCTGCTCGACCATGCGCTCCAGCGCGTCGTAGGTCACCGTCACCGTGTCGATTCGTCGTGGGACGGGTTTCTGCGTCCCAAGCGTAAGAGTGCAGGCTATCGCTCACAACGTCGCCGTTCGAGTCGTAGCTGTAACCGGTCCCTGTCATCTGATTGGTTTGCCAATTATACCCCGGCTGGAACCCCTCGCTGCCCGCTTTGGTGATGTTGCCGAACGATCCGGTCGCTGGGGAAGCCGCTCGAAGCGAAAAACCCCACCCTCGCAAAAACCGCGACGATGGGGCACCCTCAAATTCAAAACCACGTGCAGCACTTGGGCCACCCGTCCCGGTCGCATTTTGTAGGAGTGGAGAACGTCCTGTCTGTCCCCGATTCCCCGATTTCCCGTAAAGCCCCACCCTCGCAGAACCAGCGACGATGGGGCACCCTCAAATTCAAAATCAGGTGCAGCACTTGGGCCACCCGCCGGGGAGCGGTTCAGTATGGTCTCTGCGGAAACAGGGGCAGGTCAATACCAGTGTCTGCGCTTCGCATCACGACACGTATACTCCTATTGCCGGAATATGCAGAAGACTGCCGCTAGCAACAAAAGTGTTATCGCCAAAAAAGAATAGAATAATAAATGGTTTATTGAGTTGGAGGCGACGTCTAACGCCACTTCCAACGAAGAATCCGGTCGAACCTCGTTAATGATTTCCGCATCGTGAAGTTCACGAAGCTTCCCATGATTTCGGAGTGCAAGAAGCCAAGACATTAGCATCCAAGCTGGCGAGAGGATCAACCAAAGGACTGGTCGCCGCTCGATCTGATTCCAAAACCTGAGAAGAGCAAATAACACGGTGCCAATGGAAAATACCAGCAGGAAGGTATTCACGAGAAACAAAATGGAATTGAACGGCGACCTCGCAAAGAAATTCACGGAAGGGGGCCTGCCCGCTGAATCTCGTGTGATAGACCTTCGCATTTCTCATCCCTCCCCTCAATTCTAATGACATCCGTTCGTGACAACATCCTTTCCTGCTACACCGAGAGCCGGGCCAGCGAGAAACGGACCGACTTCCTCGGCACCGAACGCAAAGAAACCCGCTTCAACCGCCATCAGGTCTCCAGCCTCGCAGGGGCTTATTGGGTTGGAGAACTTTTGGTCGAGCTGATCTGAAAGTTGGAATATGTTGTAATCGCTCTCCAGAACATCCCAGGGCGTATTAACAAACTGCGTCTCTTGATTCGTCAGCAAGTCAAGGGAATAGGTGACATCGAGAACCAAAGTAGTCTGCAATTGAGCCTGCGTCACCGGAACGCCCGGAGGGAAGTGTCCAGTAATAGAAATGATGATGAATCTCTCTTGGACAAACCCAGAATAACCGCATTTCTCCGCATTGCACTCGAACTGTGTAATATTTCCATTGCTATCGGTGCTCATGCATTCGTTATTGGGGCATTGGACCGCTGCACCCATGCCAAGCAACGTCGCTGCGACGTCGCACGGCACCGAAACACCGTCGAGGGTGCAATTGTCTGAGAACACAGGACCCCCTCCCCCGTTTGCTACAAGACAAGAATATGAATGGGCATTGCGACAAGCCATCTGCAAACCAGTTGGGTCATTCAGATCTGTCGGATTATTGACCACATAAGCGTAGCGATTCCACGTTTGCGGATTCGCGGGCTTGACCCCGGCCATTCCGGCCGGGTCGGGCGAGGGCCAGCGGCCCTGAATACCGTATTCACGGAATTGCGCGTCGTAGAGGTTTATCGTCGTGTCCTCATTGTTCCCGGCGAATGAGGTGTCCGTCACGCCCGTGCTTCCCGCCTGAGCATATTGCTCGCCAAAGGGAGCATACGCCAAATCGTTGTACATCGTTCGGCTCGTCGTCGAAGCAAACCGCGAGCTTCCCAACCAATCGGCATGACGATAGTAATCCGGTTTTCCCGTCCCGCTGCCCTCGAACACCTCCGCCGTCCCTGCCGGCATGGGCACGAACTGTTCAACGTAGGCCTGGCCGTTCATCAGTTGCAGCTTGAATCCGGTCGGAGCGTATTCAATCTCCGTGTAACTCCCCGACTTATTCTGCTCCACCATCCTCCCCAGCGCATCGTAGGTCGCCGTCACTGTGTCAATCGTTGTGGGCCGCGTCTCGGCGTCCCAGGCGTAGCTGTGCAGGCCGTCGCTCAACACGTCGCCGTTCGCGTCGTAACTGGCGCCTGTGCTCATCTGGTTGGTTTGCCAATTATACCCCGGCTGGAACTGGCTGCTGCCTGTCTTGGTGATATTTCCAAACGCGTCGTAGGTGAACGTCTGCGACCAGATCGAGCCGCAGTTCCCACTGGCGATCCGCGTCAGATCGTCGTGCGTGTACGCGCAGTTCTGCGTGTTGGCGGCGTCGAACGGGTCCGTGATGTTCAGGCTTTGCAGCGTCCCATTGGCGTTCCAATTCAGATTCCCGACGACAGATTGCCCGTTGACGTTGTACTTGTACTGCGTCATCCGAAACGTATTTGGGTCATAGACAAACGAATCGCTGTCACCCGAACCGAATGTCACCGTCAGAGGTCGACTCGCGGCGTTATACGTTGTGCTCCCCAAAGAGCTTCCGCCTCCTGCCGAATAGACGCGCCCTTCGCCATCCACGGCGTAGCTCATTCCAAATGCCGGCGCATTTAGGTTCTGGAGCACCCCATTGACCCAGTAGCTTGCTGAAGCGTGGTAGTAGCCGCCGGAATGCGGCGTGGACTCGTACACATCGCTCACTTCGCCCCGCGCCGTGTAGCTGAAGCCCTCGTCGGTAATTTTCGACGTGCACGGCGATACGCAGGTGTAAGCCTCAGCCAGTCGCGCCTTGGCATTGGCCATTACCACGGAATTTACCGTTGCAGAATCATACACGAAATGCTTGATGGGCGTGTTCGCGGAGTTCGGTCCAGAAGGATATGTAATGCTCGTGCGCCTATGAAGCGAATCATACGCATAGCAGCTCACGTTTCCGGCGGCATCGGTTTTCTTGACCAGATCGCCGTTCGAGGTTCCACAGGTGGCATTGGAATCGTAGACGTAGGCTATCGTTCCGGTTTCCGGATTGGTCTCGGAAGTCATGCGGCCCAAGTCATCAAACGTATAGCTGCGCGTTTGCACCTGCGACGTTGACTGCGCATTTTGCGTGACGGTCAGCAATCGGCCTGCCGCATCGTAGGAATATTTTGTCCAGTACCCCGTTGCGGAAGTGCTCTGAGCGCAACTTCCACTGCCCGTCAGACCTGTGACTTCGCAGACTGATGTCAATTGTCCGATGCTGTTGTACTCCGATTGCCGCCGCTTGGTGTTTTCGCCAGTCGGCGCAGGCCCAACCGTTTGAAGAACATCGTTCCCTGAATATGAAAGTGTCACTGTGCCGTTGCCGCCGTCGGTAGTCACCGCCGGGCGGCTCAGTGCGTCGTAGGTCGTGTTTGTTGCAGGTGCGGAACCACCACCCTGCCCGGCTGTGCCACTGTAAGGAACCGTTACTTTTGATGGTCTGCCAAGGCTGTCATAGTCCGTTTCGACCGAATCGTAATTGCTTGAACCGGGCGACTGCTTCCGCTGAGTTACAAGAGTGCGACCGAGTCCATCAAGAGTAGTCAAAATGTCCGTCGTCGAAGTACTGCTGTTGAACAGCAGCGAACTCTCGACTGAGTTAGGATTTGCGTAGGTGAAATTCGTTTGGTCCCCGAGTTGATCGGTACCTGTGGCGGGCCGCCAAAAGTAGGGATCGTTATATATGGTCGAAACAGTCTTGCTGTTTTCATCGGTTGCCGATGTTTCGACACCTCCGGTGCAGTCCCACGTCATCGCTTTAGAAAGGCTCAGCGGTTCGCTCACGCTCGTTGCGAACGAGTTCCCGCAAGCTCCGTAGGTGAAGGTCGTGGGCGCGCCGTTTACGTCGGTAGCGGTTTGAACATTTCCGGTGTCGAAGTATGTAAAGTTTTTCGTGAGCGATGTGCTTCCCTGCACGAGAGACGAAACGGATGTCGCGTTGCCTCGCGAACCCGAAACTGCAATGTGCTGCGGCGTGCCCGACGTTGGCGTAACGCCAGTTTGATCATAAAAATACGTCGTCTGTTTTACCGTGTGGCCAGAACCATCTTGGACAGTGATTGTGCTTGGCTCATTAAAGAATGCGTATGAAATTAGGGTCTTTTTTAGGGGGCTTCCAACTGTACCGATACCATAATCAGACTCGTCGTCCTCGATAGTAAAGCCAGAGCTGCTGTTGTAGAAGATGTTTGATTCCGATTCAAGGTTCCCCGGCAACGTCACAAAACTCGTCCGCTGGGAAATGGGTAACTCGAAAAAGGCCGTATTGCAATTTGACGTATGACCATTGTAGCAGGACACAACAGTCGTGAGAAGGTTGGCGGGTGAGATCGAGCCTTCGTAAACTTGACGTTCTGTCTCATAAATCCCCTGAAAATTCAGCACTGTGTGATTGCTCTGCGGATCGGTTGCCGTGGTGGTCCACGCGTTGCCGCTTTCCGAGTGATCGTAGTTCCAAGTTCCGTCCGGTGTAGTGCGCGTCAGTGTAGCCGTGCTACCGTCTGCACACGTGATTCCATTGTTGCCGCCACCGTAGGAATATGAAATCTGGCCGCCCGTAGGCAGGGTCACTGAAGCGAGCCGCCCAGTGACGTTGTTGGGATCGCCAGGCGTTTGTTCATACGTGAAGGTATACTTGTCACCAGGGACGCTTGCTTGGTCTGGAAGGTCTATCTCGGTGATCAATGATTGACTGGTGGGCCCGTACTCGGCGACGCCGCTGCATCCAAAATTGGTTTGAACCGTGCGGGTAATATATTTCACCAAATACGAAGATTGTCCACCCGCGGGATTCGTGTAGGAATAAGCCACGGTCGGAATCGCGCCAGAGATCGACAATCCGGTGGTTCCCAGCGTGTCTGTGTATACTCCAGTGGAACTTACGGAAATTTCGTTGCCGTTACGATCGACAATCGTAGCCGCGCCACTCGTGCTGTTCACTCGCAGATTTATAGAATCTCCATGGGAATCAAACAGGCTCTGAAAGGTCGTGTCGGAAGCGCTGAGTGAGTAGCCGGAGCCGTCGTTCGCTGCTTGGCCTGTAAACGCGTACGTCGTTGAGCCGCCACATCCGCTGCTAAAGAATCCCGATGCCCCGGGAAAAAAATGAGGGCCAGTGCCGTCGTGATATGTCCAATAATGCAGTGTCGTAACGGTCCGATGCGGCCTGCCGCCGAGAGTACATGTCCCTGTCGTAATGGTGGTTGTATAGGACAGGTATCCAAGCTGGGGCAGCGTGGTGTTCCAACCCCAGTTTCCTGCGGGTACCCACGCAATCGTACTGCCTGAATTCACAGGCGCCCAAACAGATGAATCGTAGATCAGGTCATACGTGAAATTCATTCCTCGCCCGGCTTTATTGACCACCGGAATGGTGATGTTCGAGTTTAGGTTGGCAAGATTGATCACATCGGGTCCCCCACCAAAGCTCCCGAACGGAGGCGTGCCTGTTTGAACCTGGGCAATCGCCGTCGCGGGCAGCAACGCAACTGCGAATAGGAGAACTAGGCAGATACGCTTCATGACTCCTCGCAATCGAACAAACCTACTGAGCTTGGAAATCGGTGCCGGACAGCCCGGCGTTGATCTGAGCGCCGGATAACGTCACGTCAAGAACTAGCCCATTTTGAATGTACTTTTGAATGTGATACGGAACCGCCACGCCCTGCACGTTCTGATAATTCGCAAATCGGATCTCCGTCGGGATATTCGTGAGCGCATCGTTGTCGGGATGAACGTTGAACGCGATGGCCGCCGGGAGCAGCGTGGAAGGATCCAGATAAATGTCCATTCGGCTCAAGCTCTCAATCAGTTTGGCGGAGGCACTCGCCTGTGCTGCTTGCTCATACACAGCGAAATGCTCAACGGCGGTGCCATCTTTCGTTTCCGCGTCGGATGGAGACACCACGTACGTAGGCGTGGACAGTATGCGGCTGATCAAGAATGCCGGGAAAAACCAAGTCAGATCACTGTATAAGTTGTGGCCCGCAACTGGATGCCAAGCAGCATCTGGCCCAGACCAACTTCCAGACGGCCCCGCCTGTGATACATCCGTCACTTCGCTCCTCTGCCCAGAGGGCAAGCTCAGGTCCATTCGCCCTTGCCCGGCCGAGGTAGCCTTCAACGTCGCGGTGCCGGACTCATTCTGCGAACCGGCGATGCGCGTCACACTTCCGGTCAGCATTACGTCGGTTACTCTTGCTGTGCCCGTAAGCGCGGCAAGCGAGCGTTGTAGCAGCGCGACGGATTGAACGTCACGCGACGCGGGCGTTGGCGTTGGGGCCTGTTGAGCCTGAATCGCAGTCAGGGAAAACAAGAGACCGAAAGCGAAAAACGGGCCGAGTCGCATGATACGCATCGGGAACCTCTCAATTTGTGGAAGCACTTCTACGCTTTCCCGACTGAGACTGTCAAGAACAATATTTACTTAGTACTTAGGTACCGCCAGCCGATACTGGCTCTTCTTGCTTGCCGACCTGGATGGCAACTTTTCGAAAAATCCGCCCTTGCCCCTGAATTCAATTCGTCGTCTTCATTGCGAATTGCACATCCGCTGAATTAGGATGAGTAAGCGTTCTAACGGCTCCCCGAACTACAAAAAACCTTAACAAAACAGCGAGACGGCTACTCTGTTCAGATACGCCCAGAGTGAACGCAGCGCTGACTCGTGGTTTCACCCCCAGATAGAGGCCTCGCGTTCACCCCACCTGTCAAGCTAAATGCGGCACCACCGGATGGATACGAGCACCGGAAATTAAAAAATGACCGCGGACAGAAACCCTCCTATGGGCGGGAGGACCCCACCATTTGGCTCGTTGAGCCGCCCAAATGTAATCGCGGGGTCGCTCCCGCCCTTCGTCGCAACGTCATGCGCCGCGTGTTTTGTCCGTTACCAAAACTTTCAATCAATAAGCACGCACCCCTGTGGTATGTCCCATACCTCCGCACGGGGCCGTCGCTAATGAACGCGAGGAAGGCCTTCTGGGGCTAACAATTTCGCATGTTGCGTGAGCACTTTTTCTTTGAGCACTTTTGCCAACTTGGCGGCTATTAGTAAGAGTAGAGGCACCACAGAGGCAGAAAACCCTCTGCAATCGGTTCTCCTTACGGTTTTCCGGTCGGTTTTCTACTGCGGGTTTTTTAAGTCTTGGCGAGGCAGCACAGTACGATACCCAGGGCACAAAATCGGTACGCGGGCAAGTACGTCAAAAGGGCGGGAGCGACCCCTCGTCCGTTCGGCTTTCCGCCGCCCAGACAACCCGTGGGGTCGCTCCCGCCCTTCTTCACCATGTAATGCAGGCTGTACTTGCGCGCGAGCGGAGCGTGGACCTCCCGTGAAATAATCGGGCCTGAACTTATTTAACGCGATGGAATTAAGGGAGTGGCTCACTCTCGCCGTGCAATACCATTTGGGCAGAGGTATGAGGCATTTGAAAACTTAGATCGCATTCCGCACTCGCCAAAATATTCTTCACGTGAAGCGCGTATTTTTTCTAACTTCTTGCCCACTAGTACAAGTAGAGTGCGAGTTTTCCTCCGGTGAGGCCAACGCGACTTCCCAAAGACTGTAGGGGAGAAATCGTTACGCACCACCCGCCCAAAATATTTTTCGGTTTAGGTGAGGCTTTTTTCTTTGGGGAGTTTCACCGACTTTTTGGCTATAGATATATAGAGGGGACAACAACCTCCGCAAGACGCATTCCGTTAACAAGTCAACCGATGTTGCGACCGTCGCAGTGCCGTTCCACAACCGAAAGGAGACCCCGCATGGCAATTCTGAAAGCACCACCGCTGCAACCAAAGAACGAAACGATCCAGCTTCGCGTTTCGCAAGAACTGAAGTTCCGGCTCACCCGTTACGCCGAATTCATCCACGCAACCACGTCCTACGTCATGAGTGAGGCCTTGAACCGCATCTTTGAAAAAGACCGCGACTTCAAAGCATGGCTTGAGCAATACCCCAACACCGCTGATGAATTGCAAAACGAAACCAATTCCACGACGGAGACGATCAGGAAATCCTAATGCCCCGTCATACCCAATTCGGCGCGCGCAAGAGTACGGCCTCCCCGCGACGGCTCGTCTTGCGCCTGGTTATGTTCGACCTCTCGCAAGGTTTCTTTAAGAAGCTAACTGACTCGTTCGATGATCCGTTA
This sequence comes from Candidatus Sulfotelmatobacter sp., assembly GCA_035279505.1. Lineage (GTDB taxonomy): Bacteria > Acidobacteriota > Terriglobia > Terriglobales > Acidobacteriaceae > Sulfotelmatobacter. The sequence goes on from DATEHP010000185.1 coordinate 10,864, forward strand.
TCACAGGAACAGAAGCGCCATGCAACACAGACATTTGAACTGCCCTTGACCGAAGAACGGCAGGAGACCACAGGGGGAGCAACGCTCGATGCCGCTTCGATTCGCTCCTTGCGCAGCATGTTTCTGTTGCTCGACGATTGGGATCGCGAACTGCATAAGAAGAAGGCAGGAAATTCTTCCGAAGAATGCGAAATCCTGATTGACACCAAAACTCGCTGAGTGCATGTTGAGCAGAACAGTTCACACGCGGAGACCAGCATGAAACCAGCCGTCATCTATGCCCGAGTTTCGAGCAAAGATCAGGAACGTGAGGGTTACTCCATTCCCGCGCAATTGAAACTATTGCGGGAATATGCCCGCACGCATGAATTCGAGATCGTGCATGAGTTCATCGACGTGGAGACAGCCAAAACGACCGGTCGCAAGCAGTTCGGCGAGATGGTGCGCTTCTTTCAGCAGAATGCCGCCTGCAGGACAGCCATCGTGGAAAAGACGGATCGGCTTTATCGCAACTTCCGCGACTGCGTGACGCTTGAAGATTTGGAAGTCGAAATCCATCTGCCCAAAGAAGGACAGGTCATCGGCAAGGACTCGAAATCGCAGACCAAGCTCGTGCATGGCATTCAGGTAGTGATTGCCCGGAACTACATCGAGAATTTGCGCGAGGAAGTGCGGAAAGGTATGCGCGAGAAGGCTGAGCAAGGCATCTATCCCAGCCGTCCGCCGCTTGGCTACCAGAACAACAAACTCGAACACACGATTGAGATTGATTTACAGAAAGCGCCCATCGCAAGGAGAATGTTTGAACTCTATGCCTCCGGCCAGCACTCCCTTGCGAGCGCGAGGAATATTCTCAAATCTGAGTTCGGCCAGCTTCTCGCCAAAGGCTACCTCGAACGACTGCTAAAGAATCCCTTCTACAAAGGGCAGTTCATCTGGGAAGGCAAGCTCTACAGCGGCACGCACACGCCGCTCGTCAGCGCGGAACTGTTTGACAGGGTGCAAGCCGTCTTTCGCTGCCACAACAAACCCAAATACAGAAAGCATGACTTTGCTTTTTCGGGCTTGCTGCATTGCGCCTACGACAACTGCGCGGTCACGGCGGAAATTCAAAAGCAACGCTATACCTATTACCGGTGCACGGGCTTTCGCGGCAAGTGCGAACTACCTTACTTCCGCGAAGAAGAGATCGCCTCACGGCTGGGGAAAATCCTCAAGGACATTCATATTCCAGACGACGTTCTGAGCCAGCTTGAAAAGTCCTTGCTCACCGATAAAGGCCGCGACGAAGCGATTAGGAAGCAGCAGGGCGAACGATTGAAGCAGAGATTGAGTGCGGTGCGTCATCGGATCGATCAGGCTTACCTGGACAAACTGGACGGCAAGATCAGCGAGGAATTCTGGGCGCGCAAAGCAGCCGAGTGGCTGGCCGAAGAACAGCAAGTATCGCTCGCCATTCAGGGACTCGCGAATGCAAACCCGGACCGAATCATTGATGCCGTCAGGATTTTCGAACTCGCGAATAAGGCGCATTATCTATACGTTAGTCAGCCTGCCCCCGAAAAAGCCAAATTGCTCAAAATGGTGCTCTCGAACTGCTCTGTGGACGCGGTAAGTGTTTATCCCACATACAAAAAACCGTTCGACCTGGTCTTCGCGCGAGCGAAAAATGAGGAATGGCGCGCCCGGAGGGATTCGAACCCCCGACCCCTAGCTCCGGAGGCTAGTGCTCTATCCATCTGAGCTACGGGCGCGAAAAACGAAGAAAATCTTGCCTGACTCCGCAACGATTCTATCAAGCGGAGC
>DATEHP010000186.1:0-27352 GCA_035279505.1 Candidatus Sulfotelmatobacter sp.
CGCGGGTTCAAATCCCGTCTCCCGCTCCAGATTTCTTTGTTTCCAACTGGCTCGTGCTCCGAACGCACCAGCTCGGTTTCGGAACGCTGTTCGCAAGAGCAGGGGCGCGGTACCCAAGTGGTAAGGGAGAGGTCTGCAAAAGCCCCGTCCGGCGCCGGTTCTACCGGGAATCAGCCACATAGCCCGCCTTCGTTGTTCCCTCCCATCCGTTATTCGGGCACTTTGGAGGCCCGCACACAATCCGAAAACACAACGAACTTGTGGCCCTCCCTCTTTCACTTTTTCGAAGCCTGCTGTGTCTCCTTCGAAACCTCTGCATCACGGACCGCGACTAGGCGTGGGTCATCGAGCAACTCCCTGAGGGCAGAGGCCGGAACTATCATCGCGATGCCGCTGTTTCCTGGCTTGTCTTTCAGCGGATTTTCAATGATCAAATTGTTTTGATCCCCTTCGCTGTACCCCCCGCTCACGATTCCAAGAAGCCGATAGTCAGTGACTCTGATTGCTGAACCACGTAGTCCACCGAGATCCACAAATACAGGAGAACCACTGTTTCCGTGAAATGCATGGACCTCCCCAAGGTAAAGCTTTCCGGTCTTGCCAGTTGTCGTCACAAGGGGTTCATCAGGCATCATCGCAATCACGCCTTCCCTGACGATCGGCTCCATCTGCTTCAGTCCGGGCACCTGATAAAAGAAGCCGCTGAAAAGGATCTTGAGTCCCTCAGAGATGGACTCTTTCTCGACCACGTCTTCAGTGGCGAAAAGAGAAATCGGAATCATCTTGTAATCGTAGACCTTCGGATCGGGGCTTGCGGTCGTTAGTGCAAGGTCCACAGAACCATCGGACGGAAATATCCATTGAGGATTCCCCAAAGGCTCGTCCTTAGACGTGCCATCCTTCAAATTGAGGCGGACAGATGCCGAAAGAACACGCATGGGATTTCTGTTGTCGTCCCAGCACTCTGCCACGTGCCGATTCGTGACCAAGTAGCCGAATGACCTACTGCCTGGCAGCCGACTCTCCGGGTACGAGACCCAGAAGCCCGTGCCTTGAACCTGAACCAGCATGTTGCCGTTAAGGCAAAACTCCGTGATGAAGGCGACGGCCTTTCTTATTTCCCTCTCAATAGGCTCGGGCGAAGCCTGAGTGGTCTGAGCAAATGGTGTTGGCGCCCCGCCCTGAGCGGCCAGGAAAACCGGCATCAAAAACAAAATCAAGCAAACACACACGACACGCGGAGCCCTCATACTTCGCCCCTCCTACAGATGAACGCTCGAACTACGCTAACTTGCGATTAGGCGACCTTCAAGTGCAAATGTTTTCGGTAACCAGCGATTGGTTACCTCTGCAAGTCCTTCGGAATTCGTCGGCACTCACCATGTTAGTTGGCCCATGACTTGCTTCATTAGGGCTAGCTTGGCCGTGTGATGCGAAAGGTGATTGCCACAAGGTCGGGATTCCGCAGTTGTTTGGTTGCAGACCGAAGGACCTGTCGCAAGACAGGCGCTACCGAGCACGTCCTCAGTGACGGCAGACTAGCTTAATCCGGTCGCCTACCCGAACGGGCCGCCAAACAGAATCTCCAGGGCAATTTTCTGTACCTGGGGGTTCCGTGTCTCAGCCAATTGTCATTTCTATTTCCGAAGCAGCCTCGCTGCTTGGTCTCACCAAAGAACAACTCTACGAACTGACGCGCGAGAGAAGCCGCGTTAGGTCGGCTCATCCGATTCCATTCCTTCGTTTAGGCAAACGCATCGCCTTTCGCCGTGAGTCCCTGGAACAGTGGATTAGCAAGCTCGAAGGCGAGAAGGCGGTGTCACTGTGAGCCGCCTTCCTGCGATACAGAGGGAGAGAGTTTGCAAGCACTGTGGCGGAAAAGTGTTTCCGGGCGAAGCTCGCTGCAAATGCCGCCGTGTTGGGGGCTTCAAATCGAAGCCGGGCCGCGGGCTAGGGCCAGCATCGCCAGCCCCGCCGGGCAGTCTGAACGCCGCGGCCATCTATCACTATGTAAAAAGCCTACGGTCGGGCTCATGGGCCTACACCGGATATCGACGGCCGCGCAACGTCGCCAAAGAAAAAATTCAGGCCGAAGTCTACCAGGCACTAGGCAACCGATTCAGCATAGGCCGGGCCAGGGGATTAGTTAGCACTTGGCCCTGGAAGAGGAATGAAATTGGGTACCTTTTGTTTCGCTGTGAAACGGCGGCCGAGTACAACCGCGATGAATGGGCCAACCTGATGAGCAAACGGCTCTTGTTGTGGCTCACGGGGAATAAGCTCGACAAGGTTCGGGATTTCCTCCAACTACGGCGCGTCGAAATGGACTTTCTCGACGGGGAGATTGCCAAGTACTTGGGCTTTCGTCTCCCAGCCCCGCGCAAGGATGCCGAATGGGTTCAAATGCTTTTCCCGCTCTACAGAGAGCGGAAGGCTAAGGCCGGATGGGCGGCCGACGTTCTCCGGCGATTCCAAAAGGGTTATAAACAGGGTCAAGTCCTGCCTTATCAGCAAGATGACCCCCTATCTTCGAAAACACCGTCAATATATGAGGGAGAAAAACATGTACGCAGCAACGGCCACAATGACCCTACCGATCAGGAGCCTTCCGATGACCCGAATCTCGAAACCCACCCGGACGAAGAGGACGGTAGCAATGCTATCTGAACTCCCAACCAGCACATTGCAGAAAGCCCTCAGCGGCCGGCTCGACGGGATGTGTCCGGAACTGGCGCCGGGAATTTGCGAGCTGTACGAATCAATCCGGAAGGCAAAGGACCGAGTTCTCCTCCGGCGGTTCACCGAGGTTTGCAATCGTGTTTTGCCGGCGCTTGTGCTGAATCCCGCTTACTTTCCCGCACTCGTGCAATGCGGCCTCACGCCCGTGGATCTTCGCTCCGTCGGTGCCTCGCAATTTGCTTTGCTCGACGGAATTTTGAATCTCGTGGACTATCCGCTGGACGGCTCCGACAAGTTGGCTTTGCTCGAGTACGTGTTAGCCGGAGATCAACTCTGGCGAAGAGGATTTCAGAAATAGATTGGCCGCCCATCCGGGGCGACGAACTGAAGTGAGAATGAGAGGAGAAAACCAATGGACGGAAACACAACTTTAAGTCCCAACGCTCAGAAAGCCATCAAACGGATTCGCACGTTACGCGAACTCAGCGACAAGACGGGTTTAATCACCCGTGATGAGCAGATAAAAATTCTGCTTGGGTTAGAAGATGACGATTGTTTGGCGGTGGCTGATGCTGTTGGCATCAAGCGGGGGGCGACCAATGTCAGCCGCTAACGAAGTATGGGGCAGACCAGCCTCGGAACTTCTAACCCGCAAGGTTGAGCCGTGGAACTTCGACAAAGCTGGATTTTGGGCAGCAGAGACGATTACCTACATGCTCGCCGACGGCGAGTCCGATCAGGTAATCTCTCGTCGAATTGCCAAGACGATCAAGGCTTGCGCCGATGAGAACACCCAACTCCGCTTCACGCCGGACTTAATCAAGCGGCTCATTGCAACTCGGTCACAAGATCTGCTCGCATGGAAAAAAGTCGAGCCCGAAAAGAATTGGTTGGCAGATGCCGACGAGTTCCTGGCGCGGGAAATTGCACCCCGAAAATCGATCCTCACCGATCGCGAGACGGGGGCAACCGTGTTGTTTGAGAAATCCATCAATCAGATATTCGCTTTCCGCGGTTTGGGCAAATCGGTTGTAGCGAATGCCCTAATCAAGGTAGTCACGAAGGGTGGTGACTTCCTGCGTTTCCAAAGCGAAGGCGGACACAGGACGTTGCTGGTTGACGCAGAACTTCCGGCGGTCCAACTTCAAGAGCGATTGCGGGAGTTCACCGGCGCACCCAAAGGAATGCTCAGGATTCTCAGCCCCGAGCTGATGCCCAATCCAAAACAATTCCCCGTTCTGTCGGATCCACCACAGCAAGCCGCTTTCCTGGATCAGATCGAAGAGTTCGGACCGTCGGTCATCATCTTTGACACTTTGACGCGAGTCTTTAAGTTCGACAGCAACGATGCTGATGCGTGGATTGCCGTGAACGACTTCCTTCTGGACCTCCGGTTTCGCGGATACTGCGTAGTGTTGATTCACCATGCCGGCAAGAATGGCACTCAGCGCGGTCTGACTATGGGCGACGATAACCTGGACGTGGCAATCCAGCTCGACAAGCGGTACGGATGGCTACCGGGTGACGGTCTTCAATTCGTCTGGAAATATGAGAAGGTCCGGCACGGCGGGCATCTACCGGAGTTCGAGGCGGAGTACAACACCGACACTCGTACATGGGAGATGGGCCAAGACGACCGCACGGCCGAGGTGATCGAAATGGCCAGCAAGGGGAAAACCCAGCGCGGTATCGCCCTGGCCATGGAAATGTCGCCCGCAACCGTCAATCGCATCCTCAAGCGGGCTCGCCAGCAAGGGGTTCTAAACCTGAACGAGAAGCACGGCGAGAAGGCCTAAGCCGTGTTTCAGTGTTTCATATATATATATGGTGAAACATGAAACACAGTCAGAACCTAGACGGCGCTAAATACGCCGTCAGGTTCAGACCAGTGATGCCGCCGTGTTTCACGTGAAACGGGCCGGGTCAGGCCGACCTCTTCTTAGGGGTGAACACCGCCCCGCACTTCGGGCACTTTCGTCGTGACAGCTTCTGGGCGGACGGTGGCATCTAACTTATCGAAGGTGAACACGATGCTTGAATCTGGACCTTTCGATGAAGTCGAGTACCTGCGCTTGGCTGAGGAATTTCCTTCCGCTGTCCACGGTCTCGGAACGTGGCAGACGACCGTCATCACAATTAAAGACAGTCAGGGGCTGGCACGAAATTACATATTCGGCTACCGAAAAGATGGCCGCTGGTACGTTCAGAAGTCGATTCTGCATAATGTGCTAGCCCGTGCAGACCACATGTAATTTCCCACTTTTCACCTCAAAAGCCGTCATTTGTCCCACTTTCGACCGCCTCTAGGCCCTCTAACACACAAAAACCACACACAACTACCGTGTAAGTACCACAAAATACGGCCCCCTGGCCGTGTGTAGAGGTTCTGTGAACGTCTAAGCACCGCTCAGACCCGCATAAACAGCGGGGGAAACCAGCTTGGACCCCATCGATTCGGCACCGATCTGCCGCGAAAACCTGTCCCGCAAGGCCAGCCAGGCCAGCCCTAACCTATTCATCCGTATGGAGTTACTAAAATCCGGCTAGGATCTAAAGGGGGCTAGGCCCCCCGAGATAGGCCCCTTGTACTGCATCGCCTAGCTTGCAATTTTGGTTGGATCATTTCACCGACAACCCACCGACAACTTCGAAAGTGACAGCCGTTCAGGGTCGCTTTTGAGGCCTGCCGATGTCATTTTTCAACACCAAGGAGACCCATTTTGACCACCACACCCAAACAACTATCCCGAGTCGCCGGCGTGCCCCGCCTGAAACTGCCGATTTGGAAGGCCGCCGCGGCCCAATTCTTCCAAGGCACGGAGCCCACCCGTGAGGAACAGCGCAACGGCAACAAGAAAAGCAAGGTCGGACTCCTCCGAGAGCTCGCCGCTACCGATCCGACCGTACGGTCCTGGGTCATTAAGTTCGCGGCCGATATGCGTTCCCGCGATGCCCGTGCGCAGGCCACCGAGCAGGGGCTTGTCATGCCCGACAAGCTGGGATTCGTCGCACTGTTTCCCGGCGATCGGCCCGACCTGACGGCCCTTGCCCGAACCGTGATCTGTATGGAGAAGCCCAACGCCGAAGAACTACTGGCAAAGCTCCAGACCCTCTATCCCGACGGTGACCCGCCGGATGTTGCCGAACGGCAGGCCGCTGAATTACAGGCCTTGGCGGAGATGAAACCGCCGGTCGTGACCCACCTTTGCAACCACTGCGGCGAGCCCCACACCAAGGCCTTTCCCCGTGGGAACGGATCCAGCACGTACTGGTGCGACAAGCACGCCCCGGCCAATCCCCCGACCCGGCGGCCCGTTTCCAACACCTGCGACTTTCCTGGCTGCACGGCGCCGTTTCTCCTCGACTTCGACGGGGTACGGCGGTGCTGGAATCACCGGGCGGGGCAGAGTGAGCGGATTAACACCATACCACCCTCTGCGGATGGCAGCCCGGCAAGCTACATCAACGACGGCGGTATGAACCGTGGGCGCGGCCTGCCCCAGGGTTTTGGCACTGGCCGTCCAACTTTCGGCCCGGCAAAGCTGCCGTTGTGATCAGTGACTAAAGTACCGTTGCCTTTCTGAAAGGCTGGAGTAGCATACCGCCGAGGTGACGCCATGCCGAAAACCGTACAATTCAAACTGGTTGCAATCGCCGACACTCAGTTGAAAGCCGCCAACGAGAAGGATCAAGCCTACGGCTTCACTGAAGAGGATAACCCCGGCCTCGGAGATGCCCTAAGCCGTGAACCCCGCCCGTCCACTGTCGATGCAAATTCAAAAGCAGATCGATACGGCACCATTTAAATCTGAGGGCCGTCAGAACATCGACGGCCTACATTTAGCAACTAAGAAGGAGTTTGAATCTATATGCGATAACTGTTTTTGAGAGTCAGGAAATAGTTATCGGGAACGGGATTACGCCCACTCTCACTTGCAGGGGAACACCTCGGTCAGGGCCCGATGGATAATGAGGTCCGCCCTCAAATGGAGCTTATCGGGATTGTCATCCAGCCACTTCTTCACGATTTTGAGAACTTGTCCTTTAGTTGCCTCTTTCGGCTTACAGTAGTGAGAACTCTTGCTTGAGTTGCCCTCCACACCCTTCCACATTGCCTCACTGTCAAGCACACCGTCGAAGTATCCAGCACAGTAACCTGCATCGAGTTTCTCGGCCTCGCTGGTTGGGGTGAACCCCTCGATGAAAAAAATCTTGCACTTCTCTAGCATGTCATTGCCGTCCATCGCTGCGGTCGAAGCGGAACACGGCAGAGACAACATAAAGGAGAACACCAGAAACAGGCGAATGATGTGCTGAGGGTTCTTGTGGCATCGCACGACAAGGTAGTGGGCCATGGGACAAAGCGTAGCACGAGAAGGAAACGCCGGAGATGGCACGAAACGTAACCCCGCCGATGCGGCCTTATATGTCCGATAAGGTTTCGTTAAATGAAGAAGAGGCGCCTAGGGACGCCAGACGCCTCTCTAAGAATTCTCAGGGTTATCTAGGGGCGCTCAGACCTCTAGACTTCCCCTTGACGGTGGGACCAGTTCCTACCAGGATGTCGCTATCATCCCTCCAGAACCTTCTCCAACGACTGAAGTACGCCAAGCGGTTCCTCTGGAATGCATCGTCTATAGCCGATGGCAAGGTAGCAATTCTCCCGTAGCTCCAGTTGCGGAAGTAATCCCGACGCTACCTGCACGCTTGACTGCGGGACTCTCACACTAGGTAGGCCGTGAGTTTCTTCACGGAGCACTCTCCTAGAGGGAAGTGTCCCTCTCATTCGGTTTGATGCCGGAAAAGGCGAAGACGTTACTTCAAGGTATCTAGGAGCGATTCCACGATGTCGCGCTAAGAAAGGGAAAAGGCCCCGAGTGCGGTCAGGGCCTTTTTCTTCCAACGGGTGGTAAGGATGCGGTAAGCAATTTCATCCTAGCAAGCTCTAAAAATCAGTCTATGGTTCTTTGGGTCATGGCCGATTGGCGTCAGAACCGGCGGCTAACGACCGAATAACTTAACCAAAAGGGTGGTGTAACGGTGTAACAGCCACCCTGTTGTTTAAGCCACGTCACCGCAGAGTTTCAGAAACTCATTCACATCAAACGGCGGGCCTTTTCGCACAATTCCTACACCCATCCACTCAGCCGGAACCTTGGCTGCAGCGCGGAATACAGCATCATCGGGCTGACCATCTCGCATGAATCGTCCCAAATCTTCAGGCGCAATCTGACTCATAAGCCATATCAAAGTTGAGCGATAGCTAACCGCCTCAATATTGTCTCCTGGTTTGCATGCCTGCTTTATTAGGTCAATACCGATGGCGACGCCACACCCATTACTGGCTTGAGCGTCCCTGCCAATTTGCCAAACAGTCTTCACGTTCTCCGGGTCAACTGCAGGTACAGGTTCTCCCGGCTCACCGCCGAATCTTGGAAAGAACGTCTCATCCATGGTGCCTCCAAAATTTGCCGCAATGGTACGCCGTGAGAATTTAAGATCACAACGTTACTTTAGTTTTCGGTGTGTGCCCCGTATGCCACTGCCAGCAATACAGGCAGCAATAGCTCTCCAGGCGTTCGGGGGCTATTGCATCGGGAAGGCCTTGCAATCTTTCGCGGTGTTGTTCGGCCTCGTCCTTGAACCTGTGAGCCCGCTTGCCATGGCACATACGAGAGGCTTTGGTTCGACGGCGTTCTCTGAACTCTGTGAATGTCATCAGTCCAAGCCCGCTCTCTGCAATGCATCGGCCGCCAGCAGTACGAATTCAAGCGGTAGATGTGTCTTCAGTTCGAGAAGACCGGTTGGTGAATTCAAAAATGCGACCAATGCCTCCCGCTCGTGGTCGGTGAGAGCGCCGAGAAAGTTCGTTGCAGATTGTTGAAGCGTATCATTGTGATTAGCCATTTATGCGGGCCTCCCCCCGTGTTGTGGTTAGGGAACCTGTAACGGCCCGTTTCCCGTTGCAGATTCCCGCATATTTGTTTTACTTCCAGGCCTCGCGAACGATCTTGACGGCTAAATAGAAAAAAGCCAGCGGGACTCCGAATAGCAGAACCCCGACAGTGATGTGCGGTATATCAAACATGTTTCCTCCCTGAATTTGCTATTGAAGCTTTTGCTTCTGTTTTCTCTGTAGTTGCCGCCTGTTCGGCCCTCTTCCGCTCGATTTCCGTGAGCAAGGTTTGGATGCGCTCTTTCTTGCCGCGTATGACGTCGGCCCGCTCTGGGTCAATCGGTCGTTTCATCGGCCTGTTCTCTCCTTAGAGTCTCCGCCGCAATCTCCGCCGCCTGACCTTCGATTGTCTTCATCGCGGCAAGTATCGAATCTTTCTGAGCCCGCGTGTAATGCTTCAATGCCGTAATAGGAGTGCTGTGGCGCAGAAGCCCCGTGCTATTGAGCGCATTCTTTGACGTGTCTGTTACTCGGCTGCTGATTCCCCTCCGTCCTGGGTAGTAGCCGCGCCATTCAATCCCCGCCTTTTTCATCGCGGGGGCTATCGTGCGCCAGTTCAGGGAATCGAGACTCAGCGGATTGCCTGTAGCGCTCTGAATGATGTAACCCTTCGCTGATTCCTTGCGGAGTTTTTCAAGCAACGATTTCAACGGCTCAATCACTGGCACACTCGCGGCCGAGTCTTCGGTTTTCGTTTCTCCGACCGTGTTGCGCCACACGGTGCGCTGTATCCGCAGTTCCGCACCGTCATAATCTTCCCACTTGAGCCCGCGAATTTCGGCCGGTCGCAAGGCAGCAAAATATGCGAGTGCGACAGCGCATGCCGCGCGGAGGTCTAGCGGCTCAAGGATTCGCAGCATCGACAGAACGGTATCGAGTGCGTATTCCGCCTGTTTCTTCGGTCGGGCTACCTTCACGAGCCATTCCGCCTCAGGTACCGGGTTCTTTGGGACGATTCCTTGAGCAATCGCCCAAACATAAACCCCGCTCAGCATCCATTTAATGTGCGACAGGGTGCGGCTGCCCTTTTTCTCTTTGGCATGTTTCGTGAGAACTGCCGTGACGTGCGACGTTTGCAAATCCGTTAGGGACAGTCGGCCGACGTGGGACTTCCAATAGTTCTCCCATACTTTCTTGTAGCCGTTCGCTGTGGGCGCCGACTTGTTGGCTTCGCACCAGGGCAAGTATTCGGTCTCGATAAAATCAGTGAGGGACGCGCGTCCGTTTGGAGTTTGCTTTTCTGTTTCGGCATTGATGCGGGCAAGCTCGCTCTCGATGAGCGGTTCCACATCCGCCCAGGAGCGGTAGAGGTCGGATTTATAGGCCAGCAGAACGGCTTTCTGTTTACGAGTGCCGTCCTCTGCGGTATGGTAAAATCGCAAAAAGAAGGCCCGGTCGGTCTCAAACCGCTGGCCTTTTTGCTTGCGTTGTAGTCGGTTCGACTTGAGTAACTGTGTGATTTGCATGTGCCTAGCCTCTCTACAGCCCGTCGGGAAACGGTTTCAGTATGCTGTAGAGAGGTCTACTGTGCAAGAAATCTTTGGTAATCACACAGCAAATCTTTGATTGGCGCGGTACCCAAGTGGTAAGGGAGAGGTCTGCAAAACCTTTATGCGTCGGTTCGATTCCGACCCGCGCCTCCAAACTTTATCGGGACGGGATTTCTGACTCCTGTTCTTGTTCAGTCCTGGAATTCTCACGCCCGCTTAGCCGCTGACCTATCTTAATTTCCACATCACATCGCACTGTGCGCACCCGTAATAACTTAGATGCCCTTACCCGAGACCGGCACTTGTTGCGGGCTCCCGGCCGCATTGTCGGTGACTCGGACGGCCGCGCTGCGGTTACCCGCCACTGTGGGCTTGAACTGGACACTGATCGTGCAATTCGCGCCCACACCCAACGAGGCGCCACAGGTATGAGTCTGCGAGAAGTCTCCCGCGGCAGCGCCAGTTATGCTGATACCTGTGATCGTAATTGCTGTCGTTCCAATGTTGGTGAAGGTAATGACCTTGGCGGCGCTGGTGGTGCCCACCGATACGGAACCGAAGTTCAAGCTCGCGGGGGCGAGTTTGGCTGTGGTACCTACTCCCGTTAGTGGTATCAGTTGCGGGCTACCTGCGGCACCGTCGGTCACGCTGAGCGATGCGCTGCGTGTGCCGATGGCTGAAGGAGTGAACGTAATGCTGAACGTGCACTTGGCAGCCGCGGCCAAGGAGGCACCGCAGGTGTGAGTCTGGGCGAAATCAGCGGCATTTGTGCCAGTAATGGTAATGGCGGTAATGGACAGCGCCGTGGTCGCGATATTGGTGAGCGTGATCGTCTTGGCTACGCTGACGCCTGTGGCCACGTCGCCGAAAGAAAGACTCGCGGGCGTGAATTTGGCAGTGGTACCAGTTCCACTAAGCGGCACCTGCTGCGGGCTGCCGCTGCCGTTGTCGGTGATGCTGATGGCGGCTGAACGCGCGCCCGTTGCGGCAGGTTTGAAATCAACGCTGATCGTGCAACTAGCTTTGACGGCCAGGGAAGCGCCGCAGGTGGTGGCGGTTTTAACGAACTCGGCGCTGTTGGTACCGGTGATCGCGATGCTGGAGATGGCGAGCGCCGAAGTACCAGTGTTCTTGAGCGTGACCTTTTGCACTGTGCTCGTAATACCCAGGGCGACCGCGCCGAAGTTCAGGCTGGTGGGGGTGATAGTAACGGTCGTCCCTGAGCCGGAGCCGACATTCAGGAAGACTGTATCAAGCCCAAAGTCCGACAAAGCGCAACTGGCATCGGCGGAGCCACAAGCGGTCAGGCTGAAAGTCACAGAAGTAATGTTCGCTCCGGTCTGGTCGAGGATGCCGACATAAACCGCATCCCCAGTTGCATTGCTGGTTACTGAAAACGAACCGAGCAGGGTAGAACCATTGAAGGCTTGGATTTGCGCAGTAAACTGGCCGGGCTCGTCCGCCTGAATCAACGCGCCTGCTCCGGAGATGCTCGTGCCAAATCCCAACGTTACAGGTCCAGTGCCGCCCGCAGCGGCGTCGGACGTCCAGAGGATGCGATCTCCAGCAGCGAATCCTGTTCCTGACCAACTGCAGGTCGGGGAGGCCGCACAGACAGCCGAGGCCAGGCTGTTCGCCGCCGCAAAACCGACGTTCACCACAACGCCAGTTCCCGACGTTGCTTTGACACTGGCGGTGAGAACGGTGGCATCGGCGCCGAGTTGAGACCAGAGCACGGAGTCATTGGAACCCTGGCTGGCTTTGCTGGAAACCCCCGTCATGGTATCGGACCAGGCCGTCGTTGCCAGCGACAACAGCACCACCAGACCGCACAGCCGAATGAGTTGAGTTCGGTCCAACATGACAGCCTCCGTGATAAAGAATTTTTGCTTTTCTCGCTTCAATCCCTTGGCCTTTTCAGCAGGGAATCAAAAATCATTCCCTTTTGCCCAAGCCTCAAGGACACGATGGCGGGCTGGTGTTGAACGAACCGTTGTTCGAGAAGGCGCCACCAGCGCCAATGGAAGGCGACTGCCGGAAGAACCAGGAGAAAAACACTAGTTCTTGCGGGTCATATGTGAAGGTACCGAGCGTGACCGCGGGGAAGAATGTGCCAGTCAGAGGATCACCGACCTCCAGATTGTTCTGGCAGCCCACGACCTGCCCGATGTTGCCCCACGCCGGGGTTGGATTGGTAGTCAGGGGATCGTCCATCCATTCCCCGACTTCGTGAGCAAGAACGGAGATATCGCCGCCGTAAATTCCAGAATTATCGAAGTCACTGACCGAGTATGTCTGCAGTACGCCGCCGGGGGTATACGCATTGTGGTAACCGAGAATGCCGCAGCTTCCCGCGTCGCACATTTCAACGCTGTCAAAAAGAAAGATCGGTACGCTTGTCGGTCCTACGCCTTTGGAAACGAGGGAAGGCAAAATAGTATTTTCAACGAGCGCGTCCCACCAGTTGATGTCGATTCCACCTTCATTGCAAATAAAGCTAGTAGTCGCGCCGTCGGCGGCGGGTACTGTGACGCTTATCTTGGCCAGCGTGGTTACGGCCAGCGGGTTGTGATAGCTGTTGCCGGCCACGGACACCTTGTTCCAGAAATTGGCGCGTTGAAAGCCGTCGATATACTGAGCCGTGCCCACATCCACTCCGTTCATGACCCAGTCAGTGCTCTGGAATATGGGTGAATTCTGTACAACGCTCAGAGTCGTCGCCCCGAGACAGGCATTCGAAACCGTCGGATCGAAGACAGTCCCATCCGAGAATGTGAGCTTCACGGGAATCAGAAAACTCTGAATGCTGGTGGAGCGGAACCCATGATAGAAAGGACTTCGGCCCACCATCTGTCCGGTATATGTGAGATGGTCCAAGGGCGATACCACGCTGTAATTCCACAACGGAATCGTGGCGCCGGCAGAGGCCTGCCGCCGAATGGCGGGAATCATAGCTTGGCCATTCTTCATATGCATGACTTTGTAGCGAGGCGTCCGCCGCTGCGGCGTGGCGCCGCCTGGAGTCTGCCCATAGCCAGAAACCGTAGCCAGGCAAAGAAGACCGGTGGAAAGAAAGCGTACAAGCAACCGTTTCATTTGGAGCCTCCTTCGACATCAGCAACGCCTCAGAACCTGTGAGGAAACCACAAAAATAGCCAGCGTTTGCAGGCGACAAAGCCCTGGGCTGTCGCCTGCGAAGAAATGCTGTTACATCTCAAGACTGCGATGGGGGGGCCCCAATCCATGAGGCTGGGATTTGGAGGGAATGCTCTCGCGATCTGCAACACTTGTCAAGTCCCGAATTTGCTGCCCGAGTACTACAATCTATCTTTCTCCTTTCCAAAGGACTTGTGAATGATTACTCGGCGTGATTTCGTTGCTGCTTTGTCCTCCCTCCCGTTTGCAAAATTTCTCGGCATTCGACCCGCAACCGCCGACGAGGCTTCTACCGTCACTCCGACTCAGGATTCGGAAGACTTCACCAAATTTGTGAAGATCGCCATCGGCACCGGCGGCCACGGCCACACCTATCCCGGAGCCACCGTCCCCTTCGGCATGGTGCAGCTCAGTCCCGATACCTACAACGACGGATGGGATTGGTGTTCCGGCTATCACTACTCCGACAGTTCCATCATGGGCTTCAGCCATACGCATCTCAGTGGAACCGGTGCCTCGGACATGCTCGATTTTCTACTGATGCCCGGTACCGGGCCAACCAAGCTGTTTCCCGGAGCCCGCCAGAATCCCGGCGAAGGATACCGTTCCCGCTTCAGCCACGAGGAAGAAATCGCGGTGCCGGGCTACTACTCCGTGATCCTTCGGGATTACAACATTCGCGCCGAACTCGGCGCCACCGAACACGCCGGCATCCATCGTTACACCTTTCCCAAGAGCGACACCAGCCATTTCATCCTCGACCTGGTTCATTCGTTCTCGAACACGCCTGTCATCTGGGCCTTCCTGAAAATCATTGGTAACGACACCATCGTTGGCGGGCGCAGTCTCAAAGGTTGGGCTCCAGGACGCGAAATCTATTTCGCCATGCAGTTCTCGAAGCCGTTCGTCTCTGCTGAAATTGTTTCCGACAACAAGCCTCTTGATTCGTCGGTGCGCGACGCGAGAGGTACGTCGCTGAAATGTTTGCTGCATTTTCAGACCGGGGACAAAGAAGTGATCTCGGTAAAGACGGGGATCTCCGGCGTCAGCGAAGAGGGAGCGCGCAAGAACGTCGCTGCAGAAATCCCCGGCTGGGATTTCGAAAAAGTCCGTCGCGCCGCCCATGCATCGTGGAACGCGAACCTTTCACGGATCAAAGTCGAAACAACGACGCCGCGGCACAAGACGATCTTCTACACCGCTCTCTATCACCTTCTCTGCGCGCCGACTTTCTTCGATGATGTCGATGGCCAATACCGCGGCATGGATGGCAAGATCCACCGCCTCCCCGCCGGCGCGCACAACTACAGCACGTTCTCCTTGTGGGACACCTACCGCACCGCGCATCCCATGTACACCCTCTTCCTGGCCGACCGCGTCCCTGACTTCGTCAATTGCCTGATCCGCATGGCGCAGGAAAGCCCCGACGGCGTACCCATCTGGCCACTCCAGGGGAGAGAGACTTTCTGCATGACCGGCTATCACTCGAGCTCCGTCTACGCGGAGGCTTGCGTGAAGGGTTTTAAAGGAATTGATTTCAGCGGAGTCTACCCTCCACTCAGGCGTCGCGCCATGGACGACGATTATCGCGGCCTCGGCTATTACCGCAAGCTGGGCTACATTCCCTGTGACAAGGAAGAGGAATCCGTCAGCAAGACGATGGAATACGTGTACGACGACTGGGCTGTGGCTCACATCGCAAAAGCACTGGGACAAATGGACGACTACAAGCTCTTGCTCGAGCGATCGAAAAACTACAAGAATCTCTTCGACTCATCCACCACATTCCTTCGTCCGCGTCTCGAAAACGGCCAGTGGTCCGAGCCTTTCGAGCCGACCGAGATGGGCTACTCCAAGCGATGGCGCGACTACACAGAGTCGGACCCGTGGCAGACCACATTCTTTATCCAGCATGATCCGGCGGGTTACTTCAAGCTGTTCGGAAGCAGGGAAGCGTTCGTCGAGAAACTCGATACGCTCTTTACGACCAGCTCGCAGCTCCCCGCCGATGCCCCGCCCGACATAGCTGGCATGGTGGGCCAGTACGCGCACGGCAACGAACCGTGCCACCACATGGCCTATCTCTATTGTTACGCGGGCGTGCCGCACAAAACCCAGGCCCGGGTGCGCAGCCTGCTCGAGATGGAATATGACGATCAGCCCGATGGACTGGCCGGCAATGAAGACTGCGGCCAGATGTCCGCGTGGTACATCATGAGTTCGCTCGGCTTCTATCCGGTCGACCCCGTGAGCGGCAACTACGTCTTCGGGACGCCGCTCATCGATCGCGCCGAGGTCGAACTCGGCAACAACAAGAAACTAAGAATTGAAGTGAAACGCACCTCGCCCAGCGATGCTTACATCCAGTCAGTAACATTGAACGGAAAGTCGCACCAAAAACTCTGGTTCAGACACGCCGACATCGCCGACGGAGGCATCATCGAGTTCACGATCGGCCCACACCCAAGTCCGCAATTTGGCGCAGGAGAAGACGCCATCCCGCCCTCACTGACCAGCTAGCGGCTTCGAAAAGGGATTTGTGAAAGACGAGTTGAAAGGACGCGGCTTTTAGCCACGCCCGTCGAACGCGAGAAACACGCGGGCTTTAGCCCTGAGGAAATCGCATCGACCTAGGCTGATGCGACTGGCTGGCGTTCGAGCCGCGAAAAGCCGTCACGCTGCCTGCGAAACCGGCTTCTCCTGCAACAACAACTCCGACGCCTGCACCCTGCGATCCGAGTGAAACCACTTCTGCACGATGTTGTCGCACAGAAAATTAGCCAGCGAAAGGAAGCTCATCCCCTGATGATGCACCATCCAAGACCGGACCACCTCAAAGCGCCTTCCACCAAAACGGCGTCGCGAAACCGTATAGTCGGCCGACTCGCAAAATCCATAGTGGCCAAACCATCCCAGAGAATCCATGCGATGCAAGTTAGCAAGAGCTGCCTTGCGGTCAACATTCAACGCGAGGAACGTGGAATATGGCGAGATGATCAACGGGTCCGTTTCCTGTTTCTTCAACGCCAGGCTGGGCACGCCGAACGCCTCATAGTGATAGTCCCCGGCCTCATTCCGTCTCGCGCAAGCGGATTCCGAAATGCCCCACGGCACGCCCTTTAGCGCCGCGTATTCCTGCTGTGATCGCACGGCCGCCAGCGCGGCACGATGCAGTAACGTATTGCGATAGCTCCGCATCCAGATCGAAGGCATCAGGTACTCGAACATCGTTCCCGTCCACGAAAGCACCACTGGGCGCCCCTTATCAGTTGTTACCGGACGCCGCAGCCGGAACCAGCAATCCTGCGGGATATCGTCCTTCGCAATTCCAACGAACACGGCCGTGCGAGGCTCCGTCGCCAGTAAATCGTAGTAGTAGGGTTGCAGTTCCTTGGTCTCAGTATCAAACCCCACCGATACCAGCAAACGCGGCTTATCCACCATGAATGAGAAATCCATGGCATCCGCCAATTCGTACGCGTGCTGTCCGATCTGCTTTAACGCATCGATCAGCTGCACCGTATTCTTACGCGCCTCAGACAGCTGGCCCAGGAAGCGCTCGCCCAGCGAGCGGCTTCCATTGTGAGAGTCCTTCATCACATCATCCAGACGCAGCTCGAATTCCGAAATCAGGTCAGGCAATCGCTCCAGGGGCACATCGTCGACCCGCTTGTCGCCCAGAGCCTTCCTGGCCAGTTCCGAGAACTCGGGCAACATCCACGGCATGTAAGCCGAGCTCAATCGGTGGGCCTCTTGCACGCGCAAGTGGGCCTGCTTACGGAACCATGCAACATCCGCGGCGGATTCTTCCGCCTTGCACTTTTTCTCGTCGATCTTTTCCTGCGGGAAACCCAGGAGCGCCGCCAGCCACCGTCGGCGCTCCATCTGATCTTCGAAACGTCCCAGCTGCCGCTTCTTAAATGCACCGAGGTTGACTAGAACACGAAGGTGATCGCGCAGCCCCGCCGCGTGCGCCTCCGCAAGCAATGGACGCCGCAGGCAATCCTGCAATCCCTGCCGCAAAGTCCACAGAGAAGCCACCAGGTTCCCGCTGTCTACCGATGACACAAAGAACGGCGGTTTTGCATCCAGCGTCCGAGTGTCATACCAATTCAGCAGGTGCCCGCGATACTTGCGCATCCCGTCCACCGTGCCCAAGGTTTTCTGTGTAAGGTCCACCATCTCGGGCACCGTGATGTAGCCGAGTTCATTGGCTACCTGCCTCGCGTTCAGAAGCAGGCCGACATTCGTTGGCGAAATGCTCGTGGCCAGCTTCAGCGGTTCCTCCTGGACGTTATCGGGCACGAGCCAGTTCTGTTCTTCGTTCGATAGCTCCGCAAAATAGCGCCAGATGTATACCGCAGACTTGCGCAACAACCTTTCATCTTTTCGGGTCATTTCCGGTGGAGGCTCTACCGGGCTGGTGTTCAGCCACACTGCCAGAGGCTTACTGCAGGCCCATAGAAAAAGGATGGGCGATGCGGCCAGCAGCGCATGCGGTCGCGTGATCCACAGAGCAATACCCAGCGCCACCGCGAGAAAAGGCATCCAGTCGATGTATCGATCGATGGCAGTTCGTTTGCTGCGAAGTTCAGCCTCAGCTGCGGTCTCCCATTCCAGCAATCTTTCCCGTGTCACCAGGCCCCGCACCAGCGAGCGCGATACAGCATCGAGCGAAAGCAGCGTCTGATGTGCCAGCAGTGTCAGGGTCAGCAGGACCGTGAAGTTACTGGTCAACAGGTTGCCCACTGCATCGCGCGCAACCCGCAGTTGCCCAGCCACGGCGGCGCGCGTCAGCCCGAACAGAAGCTCAACCCACGCCGGCACAAACAAAACGCAGATCGCGGCAAACGTCCACAGCACCGGATGGTTCATCACGAACCAGCCGTACACAAGCAATGCAAACGTCGCCGGTTCCACCAGGCTGCGCCGTAGATTGTCGAAAATCTTCCACCGTGATACCAGGGAGATCGGGTTGGGGACCTCTGCTCCCGACTCGTCCGGCACAGTATCGGTCAGCCACTGCACGATCTGCCAGTCGCCGCGCAGCCAGCGGTGTTTGCGCCGGCTGTACGCGCTGTAGTGCGACGGATAGTCCTCAATCACCGCGATGTCGCTGGTCAGCCCCGCCCGCGCATACGCTCCTTCAATCAGGTCATGGCTCAACAGAGAATTCCGCGGGAAGCGTCCATACAGAACGCGAATCATCGTGTCGACTTCGTAGATGCCTTTGCCGGTAAACGATCCCTCGCCATAAAGATCCTGATACACATCGGAGATCGCCCGCGTATACGGATCGAGCCCGGTTTCCCCTGCGAAGATGGCGGCCAGCCGCGACTGGCTCGTGCACTGCACGCTGATGTCGACGCGCGGCTGCAGGATCCCATATCCGGCCACCACGAGATTCTTCTCGGGATCGACAATCGCCTGATTGAGCGGATGAGCCAGCGCTCCGATCATCCGGTGCGCCGAGCCCCGCGGCAATTCCGTGTCTGAATCCAGGGTGATGACGAAGCGAATCGTCGGCAGGATCGTGAGATCCCCGATCTTCACCGGAAAACTGTCGAACCTTCCGCGCAGCAGCTGATTCAGATCAAGCAGTTTCCCCCGCTTGCGCTCCCAGCCCATCCATCCTTTTTCCCGAGGATTGTAAATACGATGCCGGTGCAGGTGGAAGAATGTCCCAGACTTCTTGTGCGCGTATCGTTCGTTGAGTTCGGTGATCAGGTTCGAGCACACCGCCACCAGTTCGTTATCTTCTGGCGCCGGCTCGCGCGAATCGGGCAGATCTGAAACGATCGCAAAATGAATGTTCTTATCGTGATTGCCGAGGTAGCGCACTTCCAACTCTTCCACGAGATGGTGAACCTGTGTTTCGTTGAGCAGCAGAGTGGGAATCGCAACCAGCGTCGCGCAGTGATTGGGCAACCCCTGTGCAAAATCCAGCTTCGGTAAGGTGGTCGGCGTCAGCAGGTTCGTCGTCAGATAATTCATGAGCTGCACCGCCGCTTGCGAGCTCGGCAGCAACAGCATCAGCATCGAAAGAAGTACCGTCGGCAGCGGCGTCTCCGGAGACGTCAGCAACCACAACACTCCGGTGACGATCACAAATGTGAGAACGGCGATCCCTACCAGCAGGAACTCATCCGGATGGGCGCGCAGCCAATGTCGAACGGCTTCTCCGAATGTACTGTGGTAACCCACTCTTTGGCAGAGATGGTCGTCCCCGTCGCCCACCAGGTAGTAGCCAATGTGAGATTCCCGCTGGGCGATCCGCGGGTCGCTTGCCCCTCGTTTCTGCGCCTCCTTCGCTAATGTCAGAGCGGCCTCGGCTACTTCCATTTCTGTCTGGTCCGAACGCCGCGCAATCTGCGCCACTCGCTCCCGGTACCAGTTGCGGCTTTCGAAATCCATCGTGGCATATGCTCCGGCGGGATCACGCCGCAGCATTTCGTCGAACGGAATCAGGGATTCCAGATCCTCTTTCCACGACGCCTGAAGCACCTGCTCGAATGCGCGAACATATGGCGCGATGCCCGGTGCGGTGCTCGCTCCTGTTTGCCTCTCAAGGTTCTCTGCCAGCGCGAGACCACCCTGGGCAATGCGCTCGAGCAGAATCATTTTCAGCGCCGGCACCAGCGACCCGATCTCGTGAAACTGAAGCGGCGCTGACTCTTCAAAAGCCATGCAGAATGCTGTGAATTCGCTCTTGGAGAACGTCGCCTCCATCTGAGCGAGGAAGGCCTGCGCAATGACAAGTACGCGTGGCAGGATCTCCGATCTGTTCGAGACAACAGGTAGCGTCACACCGTCGAGTTCGCCGCAAACCGTCCGTGCTCCGCCCATCAGCATGCGGATCGTGCCTCCCAGCACGATCACATCTTCCAGATCCGACCCACCCTCGAATCCCTCATCCACCCGATCGGATAAGGTCGTGAGTTGTCGCAGCAGCGCCTGGCACCGATTGGAGAATGTTTCCGACGAATCCCGGTCCGGCAGCCACGTTAGACTGGCAGCCAGTTCCGTCGCGGCGTTTCGGACAGGCAGCACCTCTTCTTCATTGCGAGCGCTCAGAAACTTGCGCTCTGCGCTTCCGAGGATGCCTTCCGTCTCAGTATGTAGCCCCATGCTTTATGAACCCATCTTTCACGAATCCGTGAATTACCGGTAACTGGCGGCCTGCAATTCGAACATCTCGGCATAACGGCCGCCCAGGCTCGTCAGGGTGTCGTGGTCTCCTTCTTCGGCAATGCGCCCGTTCTCCAGCACCACGATCCGGTCAGCCATGCGTACCGTCGAAAACCGGTGAGAAATGAACAGGGCCATCTTCTCGGTCGTCAACTCGGCAAACCGTTTGAACACCTCATACTCGCTGCGTGCATCCAGTGCCGATGTCGGCTCATCCAGGATCAGAACCTGCGCGTCCCGCAGATAAGCGCGCGCCAGAGCCACCTTCTGCCACTCGCCTCCCGAAAGATCCACGCCGCCATCGAAGCGCCGGCCCAGCATCTGTTCGAGTCCCGATGGAAGTTTCCGCAACACATC
The DNA here is from genome assembly GCA_035279505.1 of Candidatus Sulfotelmatobacter sp. Lineage (GTDB taxonomy): Bacteria > Acidobacteriota > Terriglobia > Terriglobales > Acidobacteriaceae > Sulfotelmatobacter. The sequence continues at coordinate 20,827 of DATEHP010000186.1, forward strand.
AGCGGCCATGCTTTTCCGCGCAGACTGCTGCAGGAGTTCCAGATCGTTCATCCGGTCGATACGCCCAACTGCGATATTTTCCCGCGCCGTCATCTCATAGCGCATAAAATCCTGGAAGATCACTCCGATTTCGGTATAGAGATCCTCCAGGTCGTACTCGCGCAGGTCGACTCCATCGAGCAAAACCTGGCCTTCGAACGGATCATAAAGCCGCGTCAGCAGCTTCACGATCGTCGTCTTCCCCTCACCATTCTCGCCGATCAGCGCCACGCGCTCTCTTGGGCGGAGATGAAAATTCAATCCGTTCAGAACCAATCGCGACGAGCCTGGATACCGGAACGACACATTGCGGAATTCGAATCCCCGCTGAATCGGACGCGGCGCCGGCAGCGCATTCGGCCTCGACCGGATCGTGGGTTTCATCTCGAAGAATGCGATGAGATCGGTCAGGAACAAAGCCTGATCGGCAATCGTTGAAAGCGTCGAAAACGTCTGTTGCAGTTGCGAACTCGCTTCCCGGATGGCATTGGCCAGCAGCGTGAGTGTGCCGAAGCTGAACACCCCGGTCACGGTTCGCCAGACCGCGTATACGTATGCTGTATAGTAACCCGCTGTGCCGATCATCGAGAGCACTGAGCCGGCGGTAAACTTGCGCCGAGCCAAAGCAATGTCTTCGTCGTAGACCTGGTCGGAAAGAGCCTTGAATCTTCCCGTAAGAAAATCCCGAAGGCCAAACAGCTTCAACTCTTTTGCCGCTTCCTTGCTCCCGCCCAGCACACGTAGATAATCGAGCTGTCGTCGGATCGGCGTCTGCCGGAAGTTCTTGGCATATCCCAGAAACGCGAAGTGCGTCTCTCCCACGAATGCTGGGATCACACCCACGATCAGCAGCACCAAAAGCCATGGCGAAAACACCATGATCGAAATCGAGAGCGTGATCGTCGTGATCACCTGCTGAATCAGCCGCCCGATGGCCTGGATCATGTACAGCCGGTCCGTCGCCTGTACCCGCGCCCGCTCCAGCCGGTCATAGAACACCGGGTCTTCATAGGCGAGCAAGTCCAGGCTCGCCGCATGCTCCATCACCCGCACGCTGATGTAGTTCATGTATTTCCCGGCGAGCAGTGCATCCAGGTAATCGATCAACCGTCCCACCAGGCCCATGGAAACCGCAATCGCGAACTCTCCCGCAACCAGCCACCACAAACGGGTGTTGATGGGCTGATTCTTCGTGACGATCCCGAAGATGTTGTCGATGATGAGCTTCGAAACCCAGAATAGCGCTGGCGGCAGAAGCGACGCAATAATCCTGGATACCAGCCCCAGAACAACCACCGTGCGCCCCGACTCCCATACAAAACGCAGCACCGCTGGTACGTTGCGCAGAGCCGAGAGCCGGTCGCGCCAACCGCTCCAAAACTCGCGTCGATTGTTCATTCGCTGAATCTCGCGGCTCGGGGGGGGAGCTTCGCCTCGGCACTGGAAGAGACCACCGAGGCACCAGTCGAAAGGACGGACACCCGAATCTGGTCGATCAGTTCAAGGCAAACAGGGCAAGCTCCCCAAACGGCATTTGGATGAGGAAAATGCCTTAACGGTTGGTCTGCAAGGGGTCTGCGGTCTTACATCTACTAGTCGTCGAAGGTCTTACTCCTTCTGAAAACCTGCTCGCTCCATGCCCCGTTGTGCCTCTGGACTCTTCATAAACGTGTCCCACACAAACCCTGTTCGCAGATTCTCCGCCATCAGCAAGATGATCCCCGTGTCGATGCCGATTACGTCTGAATCATACCAGTTCTTCAGCGGATTGAAAGCGTCGGTGAACCCGTATTTCGTCCAGGCAGAAGGGTACTTGCTACGTATGTTCTTCAAGACACGCAGGGTCGCGGCAGGTAGAAACGGCAGCGAACCTCCTGCCGCGCTCGGCACCACCGTGCCGTCGATCGGTCCGCTCTGCGGAGGCCCGCCCCATACCACGTATCCCTGCTGGGAATCGGATGCTGTAATGCCCCACAGGTCCTCGCTGTAGTCCGAAAACTGCCTCCCGAGTTCAATGCAAAACCGGCGGTGTACTTCCGTAGCAGTGATGGAATTCTGAAAATAGTTGGCATATTTATCGCGTTTGCCGCGGAAATCGAACCACGCCTGCGAAAATTGGTGGATGAACAGCGGCGCAAACGATCCGACATATCGCATCCCGTCGTATTCAAAAGTCACGCGCTTCCATGCATTCCATGTCTTCGGATCAAGCGGGTGGGCGGTAGACCCCATCCCCAACAGATACATCATCATGAGTTCGCTGTAATAATCCCATCGCGAGGGCAGAAACCCGATTTCAGGGCTCCACCCATGCGTGAGCAACGATGTGTCTTCCGACAGCCACGTCCAATCCACCCGATTGAAGATAAGATTCGCAAGCTGACCAACTGCGGGATGTCGAAAATACTGGCGGCAGCAGAGCACTCCGCAAAGCAGGATGGTCGTATCCACCGACGACACTTCCGAGTCGAACATGCGTTCACCGGTTTCAGGGTTTGCGAAGTGATAGAAGAATCCACGGTGGTTGGGCAACTTTTTCCACAGAAAGCGCAGGGTGGCGAAGACGCGCTCCAGCGCTGCACTCGCGGGAATAAACCCGCGTTGAACGCCGATGCAGAGAGCCGTAAGGCCGAATCCGGTCGCAGCAATGCTCGAGGCGCCTCCCGGCCGACCCTCGCGAACATTGCAGCGGTCCTGCACCATCCCCGTGTTCGGGCTGCCTTGCTCCCAGAAAAACAAAAAGCTGGCACTCTCCACTTCATGCAGAAATTGGTCGTCTTCCAGCGATAAAGCCGGGTTGGCGGGACTAGCCGGGTTAGCCGGGTTGGCACCCGTTTTTTGCTGCGGATTCGCTTGTCCCAGCAGCGGCAGTAACCGTACAAAGGGCAGAGAAAGACTTGTTCCGGCAATATGCCGCAGAATCTCCCGTCGCGAATGCAGATTAGGTTTCGGTTGGAACATGCCTTTCTGGTTTTCGATTACGCTATTGGAAGAGAAGAGTCAAACAGTTCTTTCATCTGGTGGCCCTAACGTGTACGGTTTTTAGGGATGCGAAAACGTCCAGTACCTGTTGCCTTTCTGGGTGGAAACGTTTAAGGATTATCCGTCATCATACGCACACAAGGCAAAATCGTCCGATGACTCGGGCTCATAAAATAGAGGTTTGGATTGCCGCCGTCGTTGTTCCACTGGTTACAGTGGGCGTCTTCGCACTGATTCGCTGGCAGAAGCAAAAGCCCGTTACGCTGCGAGGATCGGTGATTGTGCGCGACGCGGACCCGCATAAGCAGTTGCCCATCGGGGGAGTCCAGGTCTCTGCCGATGTTCTCAATTCTTCCACCGCGAAAACCGACTCTTCCGGCTTTTTTGCCCTCACCCTCCCCAAATCAATTCGCAGGGGACAACCGATCCTCCTTCACTATCGCCAGCCCCAGTATCGGCCCCTCGACGTGAACGATTATGTCGGAAATCAGCTCTATATCGTCCATCTCGTCCCGCTCGATGACAAACCTGCTCCGAAAGATCAGCCCGCAGCCAAACTTGCGAACGTACGAGTGCGATACACGGAGAAGACGCAAACAGAATTTAATGTGGGCAGCGCTGTGAGGACCTTCGAGGTCGAGAATAAAGGCAACATCCCCTGCCACAAACAGCACCCCTGCTCCCCCGATGGAAAGTGGAAAGCTGCCCTCGGTGCCATCACCATCGATGCCGGCGTGGGCAACGAATTTCGCTCTCCGCGTGCCTCCTGCATTGCGGGACCTTGTCCGTTCACCCGTATCGAGTCGAACCAGATCTTGCAGGCCGGCCGCGTCCTCACTTTGACCGTGCGTGACTGGTCCGATACGGCGACATTCCTGCTCGAGGCCGAGGTCTTCCGCCCCATGGTCAGTCAACGGGAGCACTGGTCCTATCCCGCGATCTTCGGCGAGGGCATGTCATTTACACTTCCTTCATCGGCCGAGAGTGTCAGCATCGAAGCCGACGCAGATGGTCAAACGATTATTTATCCCTTAGGCCCGGCTCTTCTACTGAGTTGGGCAGCCTGCGATATGGAAGTGAATGCCGATCAAGGACGAATTTACCGCTGCAGCTTGAAACCCGGCTATCGCTTTCAATAGCGGTCCAACGATTGCCCCTAGGCCGTCGGCAATGTGAACACAAACATGCTCCCATGGTTTAATTCGCTCTCGGCACGGATCGATCCACCATGGGCCCGCATGATGTGCTTTGCAATCGCCAACCCCAGTCCCGTGCCCCCCGATTCGCGGGATCTAGCTTTGTCCACCCGGTAGAAACGTTCGAACAGTCGCGGGAGATGCTCGGAAGAGATACCTCCACCAAAATCTTTCACATAGAATTCGATGCCCCGCTGGGCTGCACGCGCTCCCAGTTCCACCCGTCCGCCGCCGCGCCCATACTTCATCGCATTGTCGATCAGGTTTGAGAAGACCTGGTGAATCGCTTCCCGATCGGCCAGCACCTGCGGTAGCGACTCCACCAATCCGCTGCCATTGTTCGAGTCCATGATCTGCAGGTCGACCCCATGCACCCGCGCAACCTCCCGGAAACTTTCTTCAGCATCGTGCAGCAAGTCCACCGGCGGCACCGGCTCAGTCTCAAACCGCGTCTCACCCGATTCCACTCGCGCCAATGTCAACAAATCCTCTGTCAGGCGCGCCATCCGAACCGTGTTCTTGCGGATGATGTCCAGGAACTCCCGCGTCGGCGCCGAATCGTCGTGAATCGTATCCAACAGAGTTTCTGTATATCCCTGAATAGAAGTCAGCGGCGTACGCAGTTCGTGTGAGACGTTGGCGATAAAGTCGCGCCGCGTCTTTTCTACCCGCTCCGTCTCGGTCAGATCGCGCAGCACGGCAACCACGCCGCCGTCGGGCAGCGGCGCCGCCGTCACATCAAAGGCTCGCCCGGGAACAATCGATGTCGCCCGTGCCGTCTTCGCGTCTTTGTTCATCATGGCGGCTTTGACCGTCGCCAGAAAATCCGGATCGCGAATCGTCTCCACTACAGGCGCGTTGAGCCGCGTGTGCTGCGGAACCAGGCGATCCATGGGTTGGTTCGCCCAGCGCACGAGCCCGTCCGGACTCACCGCAATGACCGCATCTTGCATGCTGTTGAGTAGCGTCTCCAACTGTCGCTGGCTGGAGCGAACGGCCGCGAAGCTTCGCTCAACCTGCTCGGCTGTCTTGTCAATCGCCGCCGCTACTCGCCCGATCTCATCCAGAGGAGTCTCGTTCACACGTGCGCGAAGATCCCCGCTCTCGATGCGCACCGCCACATCGACAATGCGTTGCAGTCGCCGGGCCATCCAGGTCGAAGCCCCGGCCGCAATCAGAAGCGCCATGAGAGACGCGATGCCCGAACCCCACAACAGCTTTCGCCGCACCTGTGCCTGCACGGCCTCAATATCGGAAAGAGGATACGCCAGGCGAACCGCTCCCCCTGAGATCGGAGCGGCAACATAGAGAAACGGAATCCCCAGGGTTGCGCTCCGTCTCTCGTTCTCGCCTGTCTGGCCCGCCAGCGCGGCCGCGAACTCCACCCGTTTGGCATGGTTCTCCATCTGCACCGGATCCGATTCCGAATCTGCGAGGACCTTACCCGATGCGTCAATAACCGTCGCACGCGCTCCCGCCGCCTGCCCTTCCTGGGCGGCAATTTCAGCCAGCGTGTGCGTGTGGTCGATTTCGACGCGGTGGGCAAACAGCAGCGTCTTCTGTTTAAGGTTGCGCTCGATCTCCGTGCGCAGCGACCCTTCCCACGCGTTGCCCAGCATCACGTCAAGAATGGCGGCCGTAGCGGCGATGACGATCAGAAAGACGGCGAGCAGTTTGAAGAAGATGCGATTCTTCAATTTCTCCTCTACTTATTTCGGGGCTTCAAAGCGGTATCCCGCACCGCGCACGGTCTTCAGATACCGCGGATTCTCCGGGTCTGGCTCAATTTTCTCCCGGATACGCCTCACATACACATCCACCGACCGCGGCGTTACGTATGCCGTGTCCCGCCAGACCGAATCGAGCAGGTGATCGCGGCTGAACACACGTCCCTTGTGCCGGGCAAAGTAATCGAGCAGGCGGAACTCCGTGGCGGTCGTCGGCACCATGCTGCCCCGCACCATCAGCGTCATCGCCGATGGATCAATCTCAATGTCACCCACTTTCATGGGGCTCGGCGGAAGCGGCCGCTCAAAGCGCCGCAGCACCGCCTTCACCCGCGCCACCAGTTCCCGCGGGCTGAACGGCTTCGCGATGTAATCATCGGCCCCTAGTTCAAGTCCCAGTACGCGATCGGCTTCGCTGCTCTTAGCCGTAAGAAAGATGACCGGAACCGATGCCAGTCCGGTCGTCTGTCGGATCGTCCGGCAGATCTCCAGTCCATCCTTGCCCGGCACCATGATATCGAGCACGAACAGCGCCGGACGCTGCCTCTCCGCATCCGCTAACACAGTAGATCCCGTCGGATA